>JAEDGQ010000088.1 GCA_016297415.1 Treponema sp. | reverse complement strand
TTGTGAAAAATATTTCGCTTTCGCTACATATTTTTCACTGGCTAAAGCCATAATAAGCCGCCAAAGTCGACACCTTCGGCGGCTAAGTGTATCCCAAAAACCAGTGGAACCAGCCTGATTTTTCAGGTGGTTCCGCAACGCCCCGTTAGCAACATGGAGGGCTGCCGCAGGCAGGTGCGCAGCACCGAGCGGAATGAGCGAGCCCGGAATACTGCGACCCCGGGTGGCGAAGACACACGGGGAAACGGCCATAAAAAAAATCATAAATTTATTCCCTCTTCCATTAAATTTGAAGCATTTTTCCTGTATAATCTTTATTGAAAAACAAGAGGATTTAAATGGCAGATTATCACACATTTCCGGATGCCCCGGAAGGCACACCGGTTTCAAACTTTGTTCACTTACATGTTCACTCGGACTACTCTCTTCTTGACTCCTGTGCAAAGCTGGATGACCTTGTTGCCAAGGCTAAAAGGCTTAATATGCCCGCCCTGGCCCTTACTGACCACGGAAACATGTTTGGTGCCCTTAACTTTGAAAAACTCTGCCATGTTAACGGAATCAATCCTATTGTCGGTGAAGAATTTTATGTAGCCTACGGAAGCCGTCACGAAAAAAACTCTGTTCCATACAGTCATAAAGGGGAAGACGGAGAAAAACAGGCTAAATATTTTCACCTTGTTCTCCTCTGCGAAAACCAGACCGGCTACAAAAATATGTGCTGGCTTTCTTCCCTTGCCTTTGAAGAAGGTATGTACTACAAGCCTCGCATTGACTATGAACTTCTCGAAAAATATCACGAAGGAATCATCTGTCTTTCGGCCTGTATTGCCGGTGAACTGCCTCAGCTTTTGATAGCCGGTAAAGATGAAGAAGCTGAAGAACTTGTGCTCAGATATAAAAATCTTTTTGGTCCTGACCATTATTATATTGAACTTCAGGACCATGGACTGCCGGAACAGAAAGAACTTAATCCTAAATTAATTGCTCTTGCCAGAAAATGCGGCGTTCCTCTTGTTGCTACAAACGATATTCATTATGTAGAAAAAGAAGACTGGGAAGCACAGGAATGTTTAAGATGCATCGGCTTTAAGAAAAACATGGAAACTGGAAAATCTTCCATGGGCGGGGACCGTCACGAATGGTACTTTAAAACTGAAGCCGAAATGAGAGCCCTCTTCCCCGACTGTCCGGAAGCGTTTGACAATACTGTAAAGATTGCAAACATGTGTAATCTTACCATTCATCAGTATAAAACCCAGGAACTTAAAGGAACACTTCCCCGTTTTGAACTTCCAAAAGAGTTTCAGACTCACGAAGATTATACTAAAAACCAGGATGACTACATGCGCTTTCTCGTTGAAAAAGGACTGCGCATGCGATACAAGGAAATTACTCCGGAAATCCGCCAGCGATGCGAATACGAAATGGGCATTATCCTTAAGATGGGCTTTTCCGGTTACTTCCTTATTGTATGGGAATTCATTAACTGGGCTAAGTCTACCTATGACAACGTAAACAACAGACCAAAACCTTACATGCCCATTGGTCCTGGACGAGGTTCCGGAGCCGGTTCTCTTGTTGCCTACTGTCTTACAATTACCGATATTGATCCCTTCCGTTACAAACTGATTTTTGAACGATTCCTTAACCCTGAACGAGTTTCCATGCCTGATTTTGACGTTGATATGGACTTCGACTTCAGACAGGATATCATTCAGCACACCCGGGACCTGTACGGCGAAAAGAAAGTTGGTCACATTGTAACTTTCGGTACCCTTAAACCAAAGAACGTAATTGCAGATGTTGGACGAACTCTTGGCATTCCTCTTGCCGAAGTAAACATGCTTAAGTCAAAAGTTTCTGAAAACTTAAAGGCTAAGCTTAAAAACTGTTTTGAACCGCCTAACGAAAAATTTCCTGACGGGGGACAGCTGGCAGAATTCCGTCACGATCCAAGATACGAAAAACTCTTTGACCTTGCAGTAAAGCTTGAAGGCTGTAAACGAAACACTGGTCTTCACGCTTCTGGTATGGTAATCGGTCTTACAGAGCTGCCTGACTGGGCTCCTGTTTTTTCCATTGAAGATAAAGGGGAAAAGAAAATCGGTGTACAGTACACAATGGATATTATTGAACCTTGTGGTCTTGTTAAGTTTGACTACCTGGGACTCAAGACTCTTTCACTTATCCGTTACGCAGAAACTATTATCAATAAACATAAAAAACCTGAAGAGCCGGAATTTATCTGTGCCAACGTTTCAGAAACAGATAAAAAAGCTTTCGATCTCTTTAAGCGGGGAGACTCTGTTGCAGTATTCCAGTTTGAATCTCCAGGCATGCAGAAAATTCTCCGTCAGTTCCAGCCAGAAAAACTGGAAGACCTTGTAGCCTTAAACGCTTTGTACCGTCCAGGCCCAATGGATTACATTCCAAATTACATCGAAGGTAAATGGAAGCCGGAAACTGTTCATTATCCTGATCCTTGTCTGGAAGGTATTCTTAAAGAAACATACGGTGTAATGGTTTATCAGGAACAGGTTATGCAGGTTTCTCAGAAAATCGCCGGATTCTCCCTTGGTGGAGCCGATATGCTTCGTCGTGCCATGGGTAAAAAGAAGCCTGAAGTTCTTATGGGCAAAAAAGTGGAATTTGTTGAAGGTGCATTAAAGCAGGGCTTCACAAAAGAACATGCGGAAGACATCTTCGAAATCATGATTCCATTTGCAGGATATGGTTTTAACAAATCTCATGCGGCAGCCTACTCTGTTCTTGCTTACCGTACAGGCTGGCTAAAAGCAAATTATCCGGCAGAATTCATGGCTGCCAACTTAACAAACGAAATTACCTCAACTGATGGTCTTCCATTCTACATCGAAGAAGCCCGCCGAATCGGTGTTAAGGTTGATCCGCCGGATGTAAACCGTTCTGATGCAATTTTCGACGTTGTAGACGGTCACATTGTATTTGGATTTAAGGGTATTAAAGGTATGGGTGACACGGCAGCCAAGGCAATTGTTGAAGAACGGAATGCCAACGGACCATATAAAACCTTTATGGACTTCCTTGAAAGACTCTTCCTGGTAAAAGAAGACATTATTGACCTTGAAACAGGTTCTAAAAAAGGCGAAAAGCTTGCCATCAACAAAAAAGCAATTGAAGTTCTTATTAAATGTGGCGGTTTCGACAATCTGGATCAGAACAGACCAACTCTTCTTGCCAATCTGGACAGAGCCTGGGCTTACACCGAAAAGAAACTTTCCGGCGGCGATGATGGTCAGATCAGTCTTTTTGAAAACACAGATGAAAAAGTATTTGCTGACTTTGTTTTTGATCAGGTGCCAGACTGTTCCAAAATGGAAAAATTGACCCTCGAAAAAGAACTTATCGGCTGCTATGTTTCAGGTCATCCGCTGGATGACTACAGAAAAGCTTACGAAAAGGCTACTCTCAATTCCACAAACATTGAACGGGAAGCTAAAATTTCTCAGAATTTACGCAACTCAATGCTGGCCTCAGGAACAAATCCATGGCAGATGAAAAATTTTGGAAAAGAATATGTAGCATTGGGTATGATTACTGAAATTCGTACCATTGTAACTAAAAAGCAGACTACAATGGCATTTGGAAAACTTCAGGATTACTCTGGCTTTATTGACCTCACATTCTTCTCTAAGACCTGGAACGAACTTCAGGGAAAAATTGAAACAGGAAAAATATATGCCTTCCGGGGAAAAGTTGACGGAAGCCGGGAAACTCCATCTTTCAATGTAGATTCCATGGAGGATCCTGAAGCTCTTCAGAACAGAGCTGTTCAGGAGGTACATATTCTTCTTGATGATGGCTTTAATTCAGAAAAACAGGTTTTCAAACTTAAAGAATTTCTTTTTGATACAAGCGGAACCTGTTCAGTTTACATTCATATAAATGCAGGTGACTCATCTTATACAATCAAAGCTAATACACAGCTGTCTGTACCAGGTACAAAAGAATTCCTGGAGGCATTAAAAGATCAGCCTTTTGTAAAAGATGCCTGGATGCTGTAAAAAAAAACGGAGGTTTTTAATGCTGCATTTCTTCTACTTTCTTTCAAAAGCCCTATGGCTCTACTCTGTACTCTGCTTTATCAGAATCCTGCTTACCTGGTTTCCTAAAGCAAACTATTCATCAATAGGCCAGATTCTTTCCTCAATCTGTGATCCATACATTAATCTTTTTAAATCTCTCCGTTTTTTAAGTTACCGTGGACTTAATTTTTCACCTGCCCTTGCACTTTGTATTCTTTTTGCCTTGTCCACAATACTTGAAAGTCTTTCCGCCGGTGTTCCCCTTACAATCGGCTATATTTGCGCAATGCTTATTCAGCTTGCCTGGTCTTTTGTAAGTTCCGCATTAAAGTTCATTGGTTTTCTTCTTTTTATTCGTCTCATTGTTTTTATTGTTATGCAGAAAACCGCAAGAGGCTCTTACTCCAGTTATAATCCTGTCTGGGATCAGATTGACAGTTTCGTTTCGCCCTTAATCTTTAAAATTTCTGGAATTTTCTTCCGTCGTATGGTGTCTTTTACAAAAGCACTTATTATATCCGTAGTTGTCCTTTGGGCTGGCTGTACAATTCTTGATACCTTAATTTTGATGCTGTGTCAGGCACTTGCTTCATCACCTTTTTAATAAAAAAAATCTATGAAAGTTAGCGAAATTAAAAACTCAATAGTCTCTTTGCCTGGCATTGGACCTGGTACTGCCGCTCACTTTTCAAATCTTAATATTTTTACTGTAGGCGACCTGCTTCAGTTTTACCCTCGTGATTATGAAGACAGAACTCAAAAAATTACCCTTTCTCAAAGTCTGAATCATTCCAAAGCCCACACAATTGCACGGGTTACAGGTCACGAATGGTTTGGCTGGGGAAATATGAAAACCCTGAAAATCCTTATTAACGACGGAACAGCCTCTGCCCAGCTTATAGCTTTTAACAGGCCTTTTCTCGAAAAATCCCTTCCTGCAGGAGCGATTATTGCAGTTACTGGCCGTTTTGAAACAAAATACAATGTTTTACAGTCCACTGCTTTTGAAGCAGAAAAAATCGCAGATGACGGAAATCTGGAAGATTATTTAAGCGCACCTGTACCAGACAGCAGAATCGTACCTGTCTACCCTCTTACCGAAGGCCTTACACAGAAAATAATGCAGAAAGCCGTTAAAGCTGCCATGTCTCAGTTTGCCATGGGAATCGAAGACGAAATTCCTGAAGACATAATCGAAAAACACAATCTGCTCCATAAAAAGCAGGCGATTCAGATAATGCACAATCCAGCCTCAATGGCAGAATACAATGCAGCCAGAAACACACTTGTTTTTGAAGAACTGTACAATTTCCAGAAAGCAGTGGCTCGTCAATCTGTAGAACACAGAGGAAAACTTCCGTCTCTTGAAGCTGCAAAACAGAAAAATGTTCCTGTTACAGACCAGCAGTTTTTAGCAAGTCTTTCACCAAAACAAAAAATGTATCTTCAGCGTCTGACTTTCAAACCAACTGAAGACCAGAAATCTGTCATTTTTTCCATGAACATGGACATAGACAAAAGCTACAATCAGGAACAGAGCAGTTCAATTAAAAATTCAATGAGAAGTCTTCTTCAGGGAGATGTTGGTTCCGGAAAAACTCTTGTTTCTTTTTTTGCCGCTTTAAGAATTATAGACTACGGAAGTCAGGTGGCACTTATGGCACCAACAGAACTTCTGGCCAGACAACACGCAGATAATGCAGCAAATCAGCTTCAGGCCCTGGGTATCAATATTGCTTTTTTAACCGGCAATATTAATGCAAAAGGCCGTCTTCAGCTTTTAAATGCCCTTAAAGACGGAACAATCAATCTTGTTGTTGGAACACATGCTTTATTCAGCAAAAATGTACAATACCATGATCTGGCTCTTACAATCATTGACGAGCAGCACAGATTCGGAGTAATGCAGCGTGGAGCAATTATAGATAAAGGCCGCACAAGTATTAAACCAAAACTTTCGGAACCAAATCTTCTTATGATGAGTGCTACACCGATTCCACAGACACTGGCCCTTACAGCCTTTGGGGATCTGGATATTTTAACCATTAGAACTATGCCTGAAGGTCGTCTGCCAGTACAGACTTTCTTAACTAAAGAAGGAAATGAAGCTAAAGCTTACGAAGCAGTCCGCTCACAGCTTAAACAGGGACATCAGGCTTATTTTGTATATCCTGCAATAGAAACAAACACCTCTTCCCGCCAGAAAGTAAAATCTGCAGAAGAAATGTTCAGGTTTCTGCAGACACAGGTCTATCCTGAATATAAATGTGCCCTGATTCACGGCAAAGTTGACGAAGAAGAACAGAACAAGATTCTCTCAGATTTTAAATCGGGACTTATTCAGATTCTTGTTGCAACAACTGTAGTTGAAGTAGGCGTTGATGTACCAAATGCAACCTGTATGGTAATTGAACAGGCCGATCATTTTGGACTTGCAGCCCTCCACCAGTTACGAGGTCGTGTAGGGCGCGGAAAAAGCCAGTCCTACTGCTTCCTGATTTATTCAGCAAATATTTCAGAAACAGGAATTGCAAGAATCAAAGCTATCCGGGAAAACACCGACGGTTTTATAATAGCAGAAGAAGATTTAAAACTAAGAGGTCCCGGCGAAATTACCGGAACCGCTCAAAGTGGTGAATTAGCTTTTGCACTGGCTGATTTAATCAGAGACCAGAAAATCATGACAGCAGCAAGGGCAGACGCCTTCAGCACCATCCTCCGGGAATATCCGGAAGCAAAAATCTAGGCAACAACGTAGCTGTAAAGTTTCTTAGATCTTACAGGATGCTGCATACGGCTGATTGCAGTTTTTTCAATCTGACGGATTCTTTCTTTTGTAAGGTTGCAGTGTTCACCAACCTGAGAAAGAGACATTGGCTTAGAACCACCAATACCATAACGAAGGCGAAGAACTTTTTCTTCATTTGGCTTAAGAGTGCCAAGCATTTCATCCATATCTTTTTTAAGACTTTCTTCCATGATTTTTTCATCAACATTTGAATAATTTTCATCGCTGATAAAATCACCAACAGAACCAGTATCTCCGTCCTTACCTTCTACAGGAGCATCAAGACTAACCATTTCGCGGCTGATCTGAAGCATTTCACGAATATGTTTTTCTTCAAGTCCAAGCATCTGTGCAACAGCAGAAATTTCCTGCTTTTCAGATTTCCCTGCACCAACATGTTTTCTGGCCTTTTCAATCTGTACAATTTCATTAACTCTGTTCATTGGAAGGCGAATTGCACGACCTTTTTCACAAATAGCTTTAAGAATGGACTGACGAATCCACCATACAGCGTAAGAAATAAAATGATATCCTTTTGAAGAATCAAATTTATCAATGGCAGTCAAAAGCCCGATATTTCCCTCGCTGATTAAATCAACCAGATCAAGGCCATGATTCTGATATTTTTTTGCAACATTAATTACAAAACGGAGGTTTGAATTAACAATCTTATCTCTGCTGGCTTTATCTCCCATACGGGCTTTTTCGGCAAGAGCAGTTTCTTCATCGTGATCCAGAAGTGGAATTTTACTGATTTCTTTAAGATACATTCCAAGGATTTCTTCGTCATTTGTCATACTGATTCCTCCAATTATTTTTCAATAAATTTTCAATAAAATATATGCAAATTCCGTGCCAACTTTTTGTATTTTTACGGGCGCCAAACCTCTTAAAATTCCATAGTTTTGTACCTGAAGGACCTCTTTTTCCATTAAAAAGGGGTCTCCAGGCTCCCCTACGGTCGGTCCTGCGGACGCGCATTGCGCCCTTCCGGCCCCTGGCGCGCTTCTCGTGTGTCATTTTGACTCAAAATTTTCACTTCAAAAAAGCACTGTGTCAAATAGACACACATTAAAATTCAGGGCAAACCCATTATAACTGATTTTGTATTGAAAAATGGCGCAAAGGAGTGAAACGGCTTGCGA
>JAEDGQ010000087.1 GCA_016297415.1 Treponema sp. | reverse complement strand
CACGACTGGAAGCCATTTTTAGCAGGGAATATATTGTAATGCGTTTGCCCTAAATAGTATGGAAAGAAAATGAGAAAAACTAAATGATTGTATACTGTAAAAGAAGAATACGAAGCATTTCACGGTTTTTTACACCGAAAAACTTGTACATATCCTGCATATCTTTCTTTACGGTTGATTCACTTGTAATAAGTTTATCCGCAATCTGTTTGTAATTGTAGGATGTAGTGATTGTGTACTCAATACAGGCAATCTGCCGGTCTGTAAGCCCCAGACTTTTTAAATCCAGTTCGGTGCCTTTTTCCGGAAGATTAATAGACGGACTAAGATCTGGAACTTTGTAATCTCCAAGAAGGAAGCTTAATTTATCTGAAAGAAGCTGGTAGAGAACAAAATAGCAGCTTACTGTAAAAGCTGTATAACCAAGATAATAAAAATATGTAAGCCATCCCTTCAGCCAGGTTGCTTCATGGGCGTAGAAAGGTACTATGGTTAAAAGAAGGAGGGGCAAAAAAGAACAGAAAATTGCTGCTTTTATTCTGAAATGTTTTTTTGCAAAGCCTGTACAGAAGCCTATGGCAATACAGTTTACATAAAGAATAATTCCAATATCAGTATAACCCGTAAGGATAAGATTTACAGTCTGTATTATAAAAAGAAGAAAGATAATCCAGACCTGAGTTGGTGTAAACAGATAAACACTGCATAAAATCAGGGTGAATAAGTTTGTTCCAGGAACGAGAAAGTTTGTATACGGATATAAAATACTGTGTGTAAAGGGCTGCTGGTCTACGCCATCAACAATATTATTAAAGAGGCCGATGGAAACAAAAATTAATCCTACTATATCTATAATTCTATACAGCTTAAGTTGTTTGTCTGTTAATTTTAACATAGCGTTATTTTAGTGTATGAATAATGCTTTGACAACTTTTTTTTATACAGATAAATCAGGAAATGCAGTGTGATTATTATCCGGAGATAAAAATATCTTTGGATAATTCGTATTTAAGACAGGTTTTTTATATTGAAAATGGAATTTTTTAATGTAATAATTTAATTGCTGGTAAGAAATCAAGTTAAATCATATAAATTACCTGCAGGCAGCTTTGGAGAGAAAGTTTGTCATTTAAAATTTGTCGGAATTTAATTAAGTAATAATTCATTTTTTTTCCAGACAATATGGCTTCCCTCAAAAGGAGGCCTTTTTTTTTGTTCTGTGGAATTTTCAAAAATCTCCAGCGAATATATTATAATGCGTTTGCCCTATATTTTTAGTTTAAGACTATTTTAGAAAATCAAAAATTTTGGTATAAATAAGTAGAAAACTAACCTGGAGGTTATTTTAATGATAAAAAAAATTATGTCAGCTGCTTTCTTTCTTGGAATAGCATCTGTATTGTCAGCTTATAATCCGCCGGCAGGTGGAGAAAATGTTCTCCGAATTTCCTCTCCGGAACTTTTATTTGAAGGTAATTCTTCAGCTGGTGGAGCTTTTTTTGACATTTCACCAGATTCTGTTGTAAATAATCCTGCCGTTACTGCTTATGAACAGCGTGTTGTTTTTAATATTGCCGGAACAATGCTTTTCGATGGTAAAGATGAATCTGATAAAACTGTAGGTGGAGCTTTTGAAACAGGCCTTTTGATTCCTTCAAGATGGTGTGTAAGTTCCTTCCTGCTTCAGGGTGTATTTGTACCTCTATATGATATGCATCTTGGAAATTCCTTTACATTTACCGCAAATGTTGCAAAAGACGTAAATGATAAACTTGCAGTCGGAATGAGCGGTTATATGGGTGCCTTCTACGGTCATGGATCTGACTGGACTGGCGGTGTAAATATGGGTGCTTTCTACAATTTTGGAGACCTGGGATTTTTCCGGGACCTTCGTTTTGGTGCATCACTTCTTAACGTTGCAAAACCATATAAAGACCTGAAAGTGCTTGGTATTACTGGAAGTCAGGCTGATGAATGGCCTTTAATTGCTACTCCAAAAATGGGTGTTGCAGCCCGTATTTTTACAAAAAATAATTTTGATTTGGCCGGCTCTCTGGATTTTTCTTTTCCTGGATTCCAGAACTTCGTAGTTGATGCAGGCGTTCAGATTTACCTGTTTAATCTGGTAAAGGTTTCTTCTTCATGGGAATATGATGCCAGGGAATTTGCAGAAGGCTCTAAAAATATTATTCCTTCTGTTTCTGTAGGCTGTCGTTTTGTGTTTAATTCTAAAGACGGTTCCATGCTTGCTAAGAATGGATGGGAACAGAGCGAAATTACAGTAAGCGGCGGTTACAAACCTATGTATGAAAACATTCACGCAGTTAGTGCCGGTGCAAAAATGAATCTTGGGCTTAAAGATACACAGCCGCCTGAAATTATCCTGTGGGGTGAAAAATAATGAAAAAATCGATTTTAACAGCAGCCGCAGTTCTTTTTGCTGCAGGGCTTTATGCCGAAAAAGGTCCTGTATATATTTCACCAAATAACGATGGTGTACAGGATGCTCTTGAAGTTCCACTTCAGATAAAAGAAAAACGCTATGTAAGTGAATGGAGCTTTACAATTACAAACGAAAAAGGTGAAGTTGTCCGCACAATCGGAAATAAAGAAAAAAGACCTGAAAGAGTTGGTTTTAAGAATTTCTTTAAACAGCTTGTAACTCCTAAAACAGGTGTAACAATTCCGGAACGGGTTGTATGGAACGGTGTAATGGATAATGGTGAAATTGCTCCAGACGGCAAATACTATTATTCCTTCAGAGCAACTGATGATAACGGTAACTCTGCTTCAACAAGCCAGCTTGTTGTAATCGTAGATAATACTGCCCCAGAAGTTGAACTGACTCAGCTTTCAAACGATGCCAAGATTTTTGGTGAAGGAGCAAAAACTCTTCTTACAATTAAACAGAGTGGTTCTGTAGAAGATAAATGGACTGGAGTTTTCAGTGATACATCGGGAAAAACAGTTCGCACTTTTAACTGGACAGAAAGCGAACCATTAAAATTCGACTGGAGCGGTACAGATGATAATGGAACTCCAGTTGCAGACGGTGTTTATTCATACAAAATTTCAGCACAGGATAAGGCTGGAAACCTGTCTAATCCTGCTGTAATTACAAACATTATTTATTCTGCCGAAAAGCCGGCAACAAACATCACATTAAACGGAGGCCGTTACTTCTCTCCAAATGGGGATGCTGTAAATGATACTGTAGCTTTTGATGTTAAAATTCCTGTACCGGATCAGGCAAAAACAGGAAACAAACTTGTTAACTGGTCTGTTGTCATTGAAAACAAAGAGGGAAAAGCTGTACGTACTTATTCTGGAACAGATAATCCTCCTGCTTCAATTGTATTTGATGGAAAAACAGATTCTGGTGCAACAGCTCCGGAAGGTGCATATTGCGCTAAAGTTACAGCAAAATATCTTAACGGATATGAAACAGAACCTCTTAAATCACCTGTATTTACACTTGATGTAACTTCTCCAAATGCAAAAATCGGACTTTCAAATCCTGTATTCTCTCCAGACGGAGACGGAAATCTTGATACTCTCTTTATTACACAGGTTACTGCTCCTGATTACGGCAGCCCTGTAAATAACTGGAAAGGTTCAATTCTTGGTGCCGACGGAAAAGTTGTAAAATCTTATGATTTTGGAGCTTACCTTCCAGAAAAAATCAGCTGGGACGGTATTACAGAAGAAACTGGACTTGCTGACAACGGTACTTATACTTATGTAGTTACTGCTTCAGATGCAGCCGGAAATACATCAAGAATTAAGGGTGGTTCATTCACTCTTGATACAAGTAAAACAGAACTTCTTCTGTCTGCTTCTCCACTGGCATTTAATCCAGCTACAGGCAGCGTAAGACTTACTCCTGTTGTGAAATCAGGCAGTGCTATTTCAAGCTATACAATTTCTGTAACAGATAAAGATAACAATACTGTATGGAAGCAGTCTGCAAACAAAGCACTTCCAGTTTCATTTACATGGAATGGTCTTTCAGATGCTGGAAGCCGTTGTGCAGACGGTACATACAAGGCTGTTCTTTCAACAACTTCTGTAAATGCGGCAGTTGCTGAAGTTTCTGCTCAGCCATTTGTTCTTGACTCTGCAGCTCCTTCAATTGAAGTTTCAGTTCCATATACTGTTTTCTCTCCAGATGGAGATGGAATCAGAGATGATGTTCCTGTTACTGTAAAAGCTTCAAGCGAAGATAAATGGACAGGTACTGTTTATAATTCAAAAAATCAGATTGTAAAAACTTACAACTGGACAGGTTCTGTTCCTTCTTTTGCCTGGGACGGTACTGATGACAGCGGAAATAAAGTTGAAGATGGAAATTACAGAATAGTATTTGCATCTGTTGATGCTGCCGGAAACAAGGCTAATGCAACAATCAGCGGACTTAAAGTTGATAAGCGTGAAACAAAAGCTTATGTAACTGCTGAACTTGAAGCATTCTCTCCAAACGGAGATTCTTATCTTGATGTACAGACATTCTCTGTCAGAACAAGCCTTACAGAAGGTATTTCTAACTGGAAGTTTGAAATCGTAAATGCAGACGGAAAAACTGTACGCAGCTGGAGCGAAGCTGATTCAAAAGATCTTCCTGCAGTTATTAAGTGGGACGGTAATGATTCTGATGGAAAAGTTGCAGAAGGAATGTTCTTTGGAAAACTTTCGGTCAGCTATGAAAAGGGTAATGTTGTAAACTCAAGTTCTTCAGCATTTATCTGTACTGTAGTTCCTCCAAAGCTCTCTGTAAAAAAACAGCCTGCTTACTTCTCTCCAGATAATGATGGAGAAGATGATGAACTTTACATTCAGCTGAAAGGTAATTCTTTAGTACCTCTTAAAAACTGGTCATTTACAGTTAATGATCCTGAAAACGGAAAAACATTCTGGTCTGTTGGCGGTAAGTCTACTATTACAGAAAGAATGATCTGGGATGGACGTGGTAACAATGGTGAACTTGTTCAGTCTGCTATGGATTATCCTTATGTATTTACTGCAACTGATACACTTGGAATGACAAGCAAAGTTGAAGGAAAAATCAGCGTTGACGTCCTTGTAATTCGTGACGGTGATACTCTTAAGATGGCAGTTCCTTCAATTATCTTCCGTTCAGATGCAGCAGACTTCAAAACTGAAGACGAAATTAAGGGCGGTATTAAAGCTGAACAGAAAGCAAATAATGACCGCGTAATTAAACGTATTGCACAGATCTTGAATAAGTTTAAGAACTATACTGTTGTAATTGAAGGTCACGCAAACAATGTTTCTGGTACTGAAGTTGAGGAAACTCAGGATACAAATATGTACGGAAAAGCCCTGGAGCCTTTAAGCCAGGAACGTGCTGAATTTGTAAAAGCTCAGCTTAAAAAATATGGTGTTGACGGAAACCGTCTTACAGCAGTTGGTCGTGGCGGACGAAGTCCTGTTGTAGCCCGCACAGACAAAGACAACTGGTGGAAAAACCGCCGTGTAGAATTTATTCTTAACAAATAAATCTAAAACTTAAAAAATAGTGAGGGGGCTGTCCCAAAAGTTCAACTTGCGGTGGTTTCGATAAACTCAACCACCGTAATGCAAACTTATAGGACAGCCCCTTTTTTATTGGTGAACTTCATCTCCTGAAAAATGCTGAATTATTTTAAATCTTAAAGCATGCTTAATTGATGTATGCTTTTTTTTTCTTAAAAAGATATAATCAGATTATGAATGTTTCAAAAGAAGTGATGATTGAACTGGCAGATAAATATGAAACTCCGGAATTTATAAAGGCTGATCCTTCCTGTTTTATGCATCGTTACACAGGAGCGGATGCGGAAACTGTTGCTTTTATTGCGGCTAATCTTGCTTTTGGAAGAAGAGAACAGATTTTAAGCCATGTAGAACAGATTCTGAACTTTATGTCTGAAGATAAAAAAACTCCTGTTCAGTGGATTCTGGAGAAACAATACGAAAAAAGATTCAGAAAAGACAACAAGACTTCCTTTTACAGAATGTACAGCTTTTGTGATTTGAGAATTTTTTTTGATACATTGAACCGGATTTTAAGCGAAGAAATGTCCCTGGGAAAATATTTTCAGAAAAAGTGGAATGTGCGGAAAGGGGAGTGTGAAAACCTTTTCCTTCATCAGGTAATTGCAGAGTGTTTTCCTGAAGAATGTTCTTTAATCAGTCACAGCAAAAACTGTGCAGCCAAAAAGCTTAATATGTTTTTAAGGTGGATGGTCAGACAAAATTCTCCTGTGGATCTGGGACTATGGACCTGGTATGACCAGAAAAATCTCTTAATGCCTCTTGATACTCATGTTATGCAGCAGAGTGTAGAATTTGGATTTATAAAAAAAACAGCTGCAGGTAAAGTTCCAGGAGCAAACCTGAAAACTGCACTGCAGCTGTCTCAGAAAATGTCAGAGTTTTTTGGTAACGATCCTGTCCGGGGAGATTTTGCTCTCTTTGGACTGGGTGTTAACAGTAAAAAAACAACTGATTAGAAAATGTATGTCATGAATACACCGCTAGACCAGCAATTGCGGCTTTTTCCGTCAAAGGCTGTACGCTTTTCAAAGTCAGCATAAGCTGCAAAAGTTGTATGTTTTGAGTATTCAAATGTAATTGCTGGACGGAGGTTAAGAATGTGCCCGCCATTCCAGTTTTTTGAATCTTCATAGAGAACACCCATTACTGTTTTGTCGTCCCATCTCTTGTCTTTAGAACCCTGTGCCCATGAACCCCAGAAGTTAAATCCGATATTGTCTGCGATGTTAAATTCAAGAGTACCGCCTGTGTACCACGCAAAGTCATAATTGTCATCTTCAAAGAAGTTTACGCCAAGTTCAGGACGAACACTGATTTTTGTGTTTGGAATAACGAATGTTACAGCAGCACCTGTTCCATAAGCCTGATCGTTGTCTGCGTCTGTAAAGAGGCTGTCTGCGGCAAGATACATATCCAGAATGAAGTAATCTGCACCAATAGTTGCACCAGTGTAGAAGTTTGAACCATCATCAAATGCACCTTCCAGAGCTGCAGAAACAGTAATCATTCTTGGAAGACCAATCTGTACACCGAAGTTTACAGCAGGATCATCTGTGTTAAAGCCGTTTGGAAGTGCAGCACCAAGTTCAAAGTTAATGTCATTTGACTTTGCCTTGTAGCGTACACCGAGAGCCCGTTTAGCATATTTGTTTGCATAAGGAACAAAACCTACAACGTCAGCACTACCTGGTCTGTCAATATGATATTTGTAACCGCCTGAAGCTTCTGAAGAAGTCTTGGCACAAACACCTGCACGGTCATCATAAGTTGTTGAGAAACCACCCTGACGAACATGAGCATCGCTTTCCCAGAGCCAGCTGCCGTAACGTGGAGCAGGACCAACCTGCCAGTTAAGTTTTGTACCAACACCAAAGTCAAAACCTTCAGCAGGATGCCAGATAAAGTTTACATAGTATGAATCCTGAATTGTGTTTGAAACATTTGCACTGTTATTATATTTGGCATCTTTTGCTGCATCTGAAAGTGTGTTGCCACCGGCACCATATTTATCATTGCGTATACCATATTTAAGTGAAAGAGGGTTAAGGTTAGATGTACCGAAAATGAAGTTATCTACATCGCCTTTGTCGTTATAGTTTGCAAGGAATGACCAGTTAAGCATACCTTCAATTATGAAATCTCCACGGTCAAAGCGAGCCTGGAATGTATCTGTAAAACCATAGTACATAACATCGCCGTCGATTGGAGAGCCGAAACCTGTCCAGGCAGTATTCTTCATCTGCTCTTTGCTTAAAACCTGAGCCGAAGCAATTGATGCAGTAAGAATTAATGCTGAAAGAACTGTTAAAATCTTTTTCATTTTTTCCTCCTGAAAAATTTGATTTAATTATACTGAATTGAAACTATAGTGTCATTTTTTGTAATAAAATTTTATATAAAATGCAGAGAATAGTCAGGGATTCTGCCTGAAGACATGCTGCAAGAATTTTCTTTGCGGGGGAAACTGGCATTTTGCGCACGACCCTAACTGCGTTAGGGATTCTGCGTGCAAGCACGCTGCGAGATTTTTCTTTGC
>JAEDGQ010000086.1 GCA_016297415.1 Treponema sp. | reverse complement strand
GCAGCACAAAACGAGTGTTTTCGCAAGCCGTTTCACTCCTTTGCGCCATTTTTCGATACAAAATCAGTTATAATGCGTTTGCCCTGTCAATCTTAGAACAACACAAACAGGGAATATTGTTACCCTAAAAGTTTAATAAAAAGAAAGAAAACACCACCTGTAAGAAGTATAACAAATAAATACATCCAGACTGGTAAAGATTCATCTCCACGGTTTTGTCTGTTTTTACCGTAAATAGCGTCATGTCTTTCCACAATCTGTTTTTTCAATTTTCTTTGTGCAAAAAAAGATGCTTTTTTCTGTTCTTTATTTTTTTTGCCTGAAATATTTTTATTTACTGAGCCAAAAGCATAACCGCAGGAAGGGCAGCCCTTTGAAAATTTGTCAGATGTTCCAGTTAAGCCGCATTGTGGACATCTGACGGAAGAAAAGAATCTTCCGCAGTGACGGCATATTTTTGCAGATTGAGGAACTTCAGCACCACAGTTTTCACAGAAAAATTTTGCAGATTTAGTCGAAGCCATTTTTAGTTAAGCTCCAGAACAAGAATATCCTGATTAGATTTAACAGTTGCACAGACAGAAGCAAATTCCTGATCAATTTTTATTGATCCCCATGGAATTTGAACTCCGCTATCCAGATTTTTTACAAAATCGTCGATATCTGCATTAAATTCAAAACTTTTTCCATCAAAGTTTGTGGCATAACCTGTAACAAGAACTCCGGAAACAGGATTAGTAAATGCAAATGAGCAGTATTTAGGAGCTTCATGAGCTGCTTCTTTAAAAACAGAAAAGTCATCTTCAGAACTTAATGAATCTTGATTTTCAGTTTCTGTTAAAACAGGTTCTTCAGAGAGAAGGGATTCATTTTCTGTTAAATCCGGCTCTTCAGAGATTTCGGCTTCATCTTCTGTTAATGCTTCTTCTTCAGAGACAACAGCTTCATCTTCAACAACAGCTTCATCTTCAACAACAGCTTCATCTTCTGCTAAAGCCGGCTCTTCAGAGATTTCAGCTTCATCTTCTGTTAATGATTCTTCTTCAGAGACAACTTCTTCTTCAACAGCAGTTGATTCATTATTCAAAAGGGAATCCACTGAAATTACTTCTTCTTCATTTTCCTGTTTTTCGTTCAGTTTTCCTGAGTAAATATCATCTTTTCCAGCCAGGATTTCACGAAGTGCGGAAAGGCCTTTTACATCAACAGATTCAAAAACACCCCGAACACCAAGGGCTTTGGCTTTCTGTGCTTCTTCCTCATCAAGGCCGCCTTCTGCATAAACAATTACAGCCGGTTTATAGCTGCCAAATGATGCGCTTGCAAACTGAGTAAGAGTTTTCCAGTGACGCGGGTAGTCTTTTGCATTGACAATAATAAGATGAGGACAAATTTCTTCAATATTGTCCAAAGCTTTAATCAGCCACTTATAAATAATTACATCATAACCGGCTGATTCAAGAATCTGAGAAACATTATCAATTGCAGTTTTATTGTCAGCAATAAGTAAAGCTTTCATTTTAGTCTAATTTATTCAGTACCAAGATTTGTAACAGAGTAATCATAAATCTGCCAGATTCCATCTCTCTGTCTTACTTTGTATACATAACGTTTAACTTCATGGAAGTTAGGATATTTAAACCATTCAGTAACAGTTACAGTACCATCGTTCTGATTGTAAGATGTATTTTCAATAGAGAATCTGTCTGGAACAGCTACAATATCAAAATCAATTCTATTCTGCATAAGATCAGTTTTGTAATTTTCAAGCATGCGGCTTCTTTCTTCAGCACTTGCAGCATTGTATCTTCTTCTCTGATCTGCATTTCTCATCATCATTTCCTGAACATCCATATAGAGGAAGTACTGATCCCAAAGTGACTTCTGACGGGCAATAATAGTCTGTTCAATAACTTTATCTGGACTAATGCTTTCTGGTTTTAAGAGAGCTCCTGTTTTTGACTGTACAGGAAGGTATGATGAAGATGCTGCATAAGGAGCAGGACGGATTTCAAGACTAAGCCTGTTTGAAGGAATTGAAATATACTTAGATTTATAAAGTTCAGGATAGAAAACCATTTCAAGATAATAGATTGAAGGTTCATCAAACTGAATATAATCTTTTACATTTTCAACAAAAGAGTAGGCTTCACCAGGTTCAATTGAAAGTTCACGGAAGTAAACAGTCTGGTTTGTAGAACGCTTGATAATAAGTGACTGAGTTGAAGGAAGCACAGTATTTTTAATTGTATGTGCTACAAAATCCATACTAAAAGCACGGTCATCTGCAAGCTTAAAACGAAGAGTTTCTGTTCCTGTATTAACAATAGAAACATTTACATAAACAGGATTATCCTCAGCCATAGCAGGGTAATACATTGTTCTGTCATAAAACTTAATGTTAACACTTGCCTTTGAAAAATCCTGTTCTGTTGAAGCAGGTTTATATCCCTGGGCAAAACTAAACTGTGCAAAAAGTGCAAAAATTGATATAATACTAATCAGACTACGTTTCAAAACAATGTCTCCTTCTACTAAATTATTATCGGATACTTTTAATGAAATCATTATTATCAAATTCTGTTTTATCCTTATTAAAAGGATGGCAGGATTTTTCTCAAGCTGTAAAAACACTATCAGAATTAAAATCAAATTCAGAAGACAATTTCCCGGTTCAAATCGAAGGACTTCAGGGAGCTTCCATACCATTTTTTGCAGCTTCTTATATAGATGCTGTTAAAAATAACGTCTTATATAACTTACAGTATAGTGCAACAGGCCGTTATTCTCAAGAACGGACTTCTACCGGCAAAATTCACACAAATTTTTCCACAAGCCTGGATTCAGTATTTGTTGTTCCATCAGAAAAAGATGCCCTCCAGCTTTCCACAGATCTGGAAACTGCTTTTGAAGGAGAAGTTGAAGTTTATACATTGCCATGGTGGGGAACAGTTCCTTACAGACCTGCAAATCCAGGTTCTGCAGTTTTTGGCCAGCGTGCTTCAGTTTTATCAAAACTTGCCTGTCAAAACAGAGCAGTAAATTCCACCACAAAACCACGAATTTTTCTTATAACTCAAAGAGCATTACAGTCTCCTGTTCCTTCACCAGAATATCTCCGTTCCCTCATTTTTTCACTCTCCAAGGGACAGACCATTGATCCGGCAGATATAGCAGAAAAACTTTCAAAAACAGGGTACATCAGAGTTCAGAAAGTTTCCGTTCCAGGAGAATTCACTTTAAGAGGTGAAGTTCTTGATATTTTTACTCCCGGCGGAAAAGAAGCTCACAGAATCATTTTTGATTTTGATCAGATTGAAGGCATCAAAACTTTTGATCCGGAAACACAGTCAACAACAAGTTCAAAAGACAATGTTCTGATTTTTCCCATGAAAGAAATCATCTGGGATCAGACTTTCATAAACAGACTTGAACAGTGTCAGGAGTTTCAGGCCCACCTGGAACTTACAGAAGAAGCTCAAAAAGCAAAAACTAAACTTATTGAAGAATTAAAAAACTCAGGACAGAGTGCAGGGGAAGAACTTGTATATCCTGTACTCTGGGATGTAATTTACACAGTTCTTGATTACATAAACCCGGAAACACCAGTATTCTATTTTGATTTTGACAGACAGCTCAATGCCCAGGAAAACTATATCCGTGAATTTACAGGCATGTTCCGTACAGCAAGACAGACTTTCCCGGTTCTGGAAGTTGATCAGATGCTGCTTAATTTTAACGAAATCACTGGTATTCATAAAAAAAATATCTATTTCAAAACAATTCATTCAGAAAAAGAGGAAGACAAGCTTAATACAATAAAAATAAACTGTAATCCAAGCCGAAGTTTTTTTGGCAACATCAATTATTTAAAGGAAGAACTGGAAAACTACATAAACGGAAACTGGCATGTTGTAGTATTTGCCGATAATCCAAATCAGTCCCTCCGTATAAAAGAAATCCTTAAAGATTTTGATATAGAAGTAATTCCTCAGGCAATAAGTCAGGGATTTTCAGTAGACGAAACAAAAACTCTTGTAATACAGGAAAACGAAATCTTTGGCCGCAGAAAGCATGTTCCAAAATCACTTGGCCATGTAAAAAGCAAAGCCATAGATACTTTCGTAGAACTTAACGAAGGAGATTTTGTAGTTCATGTTAACTACGGAATCGGACAGTTCAAGGGAATTCAGCGTGTTAAAGCAATGGGAAACGAAAGAGACTACATCAAGCTGGAATATGCTGATGAAGAATTCGTTTTTGTCCCAATTGAACAGGTAAATCTGGTTCAGCGTTACATTGGAAACGAAGGCGAAAACCCGAGAATGGACAAAATCGGTTCAAAATCCTGGGAAAATCGCAAAAACAAAGTAAAAAAGGCCGTAGAAGATCTGGCAGAAAAACTTATCTCTCTTTACAGCCGCCGCCAGGCTTCAAGAGGCTATCCATTCCCAAAAGACAACGAATGGCAGACAGCCTTTGAAGCAAGTTTCCCCTATGAAGATACACCAGACCAGTACACAGTAAATCAGGAAATTAAAAGGGACATGGAACAGCCGGTTCCAATGGACCGTCTTGTCTGTGGAGACGTAGGCTTTGGCAAAACAGAACTTGCAATGCGTGCAGCCTTCAAGGCAGTTATGGGGGGAAAACAGGTAGCTTTCCTTGCACCAACTACAATTCTCGCAGAACAGCATTACGAAAACTGTATTGAACGGTTCAAAAACTTCCCGGTTAAAATTGCACAGTTGAGCCGTTTTGTAACACCAAAAGAACAGAAAAAAATACTTAAGGAACTGGAACAGGGTTCAGTAGACATTCTTGTAGGAACACACCGAATCATTCAGAAAGATGTCCGTTACAAAGATCTGGGACTTATGATTATAGACGAAGAACAGAGATTCGGAGTAAAAGATAAGGAACGGCTTAAAAATTTAAAGGCAAACATCGACTGTCTTGCCATGTCTGCCACACCAATTCCCCGAACACTCCACATGAGTCTTTTAAAAATCCGGGATATGTCTCTTTTAACAACTCCTCCTCAGACAAGAAAACCTGTAGAAACAATCGTTGATGAATACACAGAAGAAGCAGTGGCAAAAGCAATCCGTCAGGAAGTAGACAGAGGGGGACAGGTATTCTTCCTTCATAACAGAGTAGAAAGTCTGGAAGACACCAGATTAAAACTCCAGCGGCTCCTTCCAGAAATGATGATAGATGTGGCCCATGGACAGATGAGTGCCGAAGAACTGGACGATATTTTCCGCAGATTCAAGATGGGCGGCTTCCATGTACTTGTAGCTACCACAATTATCGAAAACGGAATCGATATTCCAAATGTAAATACAATCATTATCGACAGAGCCGATATGTACGGCGTAAGTCAGCTCTATCAGCTCAGGGGCCGGGTGGGTCGTTCAGACAGAAAAGCCTATGCATATCTTTTGTATCCGGAACATAAAGTTCTTTCAGAAGTTGCCATGAAGCGGCTTCAGGTAATCAGTGATTTTACAGAACTTGGGGCCGGATTTAAAATCGCCATGAAAGATATGGAAATCCGTGGTGCCGGAAATCTTCTTGGCCGGGATCAGAGCGGTGATGTTTACAGCGTAGGTTTTGATCTGTATGTCCGTCTTTTAAATGAAGCTGTAGAGCGGCTTACAAGTCAAAAAGACTATCAGGTCCAGAACGAAGTTCTTATGGAACTTGAGTACACAGGCTTTATTCCTGACACATATGTTCATTCAATCCAGACAAAAATGGAAATCTACAAAAAAGTGGCCGGAGTTCAGACAAAAGAAGAACTTGATCAGATGTACAACGAACTTGAAGACCGTTTTGGTCCCATTCCAGATGAAGTGTACAGCCTTTTAAGTCTTGCCGAAGTCCGTATTATTGCCCGCAAACTGGCCATCACAAATCTTCGTGAACGAAAAGGCGAAATCACAGTTGAATTTGGTCGTGTTTCAGACATCAGTATCGATAAACTTATGAGCCTTATCCGTGAAAACCCGGGCCGCATCCGTCTGGACAGCCAGCATCCAAACCAGATAATTCTTTCAACAGGAAAAATCGGCCTTAAAGAAAAGTCAGAGTTTATAAAAGAAAAACTTGAAAAATTAGTATAAAAAAAATAGGGTAGAGCAGAGGGCGTCCCGGCTCCGCCGTCGGGCTATCCGTGGCTCCGGCTTTCGCCTCCGGTGCTTCGCACCAGTAAAACTGCCACTACTATCCCTGACGCAAAAAAAATGGGGGCTGACCAAAAAGTTCAACTTGCGGTGGTTGAGCTTGTCGAAACCACCATATTTAGTGCAATGGTCATTTCGACAGGTGGTTCCTGAGCCTGTCGAAGGGTGGTTCCTGAGCCTTTCGAAGGGCTCAAAGACCGGTACAGTCATTACTTTTTGGACAGCCCCGTCCCGTTTATATCAGTTTTTTAAGTTATTAGAACTTAAATGTAAGACCTAAACCAGTGTTAAATACTTCTTTTTGAAGCTCAATCTGTTTCTTATAAGTTTCATCAAAGTATTTAACATACAGACAACCGATAGTAACAGTTACCATTTCTGTTGGAGTAATTTCAACTCCACCAGCTACAGCAGCACAGTCAAGAACAGGGTTGAAAGCAGAGTTGTCGTTTTCAGTAATACCCTGACATGCATAGTTACCACTCAAGCTTACAGAAAGGATTTTGTTGATTCTGTAGTCAGCACCAAGAGAAACATCCCATGAGTTATCATAGTCTGTTTTACCAAGAACTGAATCCTGGTGTGCATTTACATTAAAGTAGTAGTTTCCGGAAAGAGAAAGGTAAAGCGGATCAATTGGTCTGTAACCAACGCCTAAACCAAGAACAGAAGGAATATCTGTGTGGAATTTAGCACCATCTTTTACACCGAACTGTGCTGCAACTTCACCGCCTTTAACGTTTTCAACTTCATATTCAATTGAAGAAATTGACTGATACTGTAAAGAAATGTCCAGTTCAGGAAGAACTCTGTACTGAATGCCTGCAACACCACTAAAAGCAAAACCAGAAGCTTCGTAAGAAATTTTTCCAGCACCAAGAGCTGCTAAAGCATTAGACTTAATAGCCATATCCTGTGTACCGTATACAAAACGTCCTGCAAGACCAATAGAAAGGTTTTCAATTACCTGGTAAGAAGCACCAATCTGTCCGCCATAAGTAATGGATGTTACATCAAGAGAGTGACCGCCTTTTGGAGCAGCAGCATTAAGTCCTGAAGCTAAAGCACCATATTTAGCAGCATTTGCAGCATCACCTGCAGCCGCATACTGTGATGCAGCAGAAGAAGCAGTCTGTGCACCAGAAAGCATTGCTAATGTAGTAACAGATGTACCATCTTTATAAGAAAGGGAACCACCACCGGCATAAATACCGAATGTACCGAATACAGCAAGTTTGTCCTGCTTAAATACTATATCAGCATTCGGATAAAGAAGAACAGGTGTATTATCTGTTGCTTTGTAATCAAGTGATTTACCAGTTTTTAAAGTGTTTGAATATTCTTTAATAACAAACTGGTTTCCAAGTTCAACATAAAAACCATCTTTCAAAAATGTAGTACCAGCAATGTTGTAAAAAGCAGCTTCAGGTCTTTCGCATTCAATGTTACGGC
Organism: Treponema sp.; assembly: GCA_016297415.1. Lineage (GTDB taxonomy): Bacteria > Spirochaetota > Spirochaetia > Treponematales > Treponemataceae > Treponema_D. The sequence continues at coordinate 710 of JAEDGQ010000086.1, read as the reverse complement.
TAAGATTGCGAAGAGCACCAACACTCAGGTTGCTTTTGTTTTCAATACCAGAAGCAAAAACAAAACCTGCAGAAAGAATCATAGCAGTTCCTGCTGTAAGAATCTTTTTCAATTTTATCTCCTTATTAAAATGACATTTTTACAGTTTATGTCATTTTGTAAACTAATTATATTATTTTTCTATAAAAGTGGTCAACCGACAAATCTCAAAATAGAAAGAATTTCTTTACATTTATTTAATTTTTACCCCGATTGCTTAAAATACACAGTCCCAATAATCATCATCACTATAAATTAATAATATATTACTTCCCATAATGTGCGTTCTGTCTACCAAAACATATATTTTTAATTAATCATTATTCTTTCCTATGGGAAATATCAATTAAGCTTGATTTTTCAGGTGTGTTAATCAGACACTTACCTTCTTTAAAAATAAAAGATATCCAGAAGCTATTTTTTAACTGTTTTGCCGGTGCTTTTTTATTACTTTTTTTCAGCTGAATCACGCTGTTCAATAAGTTTAGCATTAATAGCTGCGATTCTTGAATATAATTCAAAATAATCGATATATTCATCTCCGGCTACATTCTGTTCCGGCTGAAGAACCTTTGCCTTAAGAATTTCATTAGCTTTAATAAGACCTTCACCTTTTATTTTATCAGCATATTCCTGATTTAATTCCGGAGTCCAGCCCATAATTTCAGGTT
>JAEDGQ010000085.1 GCA_016297415.1 Treponema sp. | reverse complement strand
AGCCAGGATCAAACTCTCCATGATTATTTCATGAGTCCGAAGACTCGTGATTTCCTTCATAAAGTGTTCTAACCTAAACTTTTCTATTTAAGTTGAATTGATTTTTCTAAGTTTCAAAACCGAACTTAGCGGGCTGCAGTCTGTTTCTTTTATCAGAAATAACTGCAGTCTGTTTTTGACATATAACTAATAATTGTCGCATTCATTTTTCTTATTCACATGAATGCTTATCAATTGTTTCCTTCCCTGTTCTGTCGAAGAACTGCGTCGCTTTCGTGCGACGGTGAATGTTATATTATACTCCTTTTTAATTTGTGTCAAGTATTAAAATATGTTTTTTTTATTTTTTTTAAACTTTTTTACAATTTTTTTTTGGATTTTAAACTGCAGATGGATTTTAAAGGGTTTTAAAAGGTTCTGATTAGTATCTAACAGGTTTAATTGCGGATGTTTAGTTTTCAAACCGTGGCAAGGATTGTAAGGGCTGGCGTAGCCAGTTCCGAAGCGTAGCGAAGGAATGAAGCGATAGCGGAACCCTGAAAAGCCTGTTTTTTGCGAAGCAAAAAGCCACCCAAAGAATAAAATTTAAAACTCGACATTTGTCCTTAAAATTTAGATATAAGGAAATGAAACTGACAATACTATTATGGGCATTTATTATTACAAAATGGACAAAAAAAACTGAAAGGCATTTCATTTATTTATAAAAACGGAACTCATTTTGAAATGTTAAATTTTACACCATACAGCAGAAACTATTCTGACAGTTATCTGAATAAAGTTAAGGAAAACATAAAATGGCAGGAATTTTAATAAAAGACACAACCAGGGAAGAAAGGGAAAAAATTGTGAGGGATTCCCTTGGGGAAGAATTTGATACAGGCTGCGGATATGAAGCTGCAGGAATTAATTACCAGCTTTACATTGACGGAATTAAAGAACTCAGGGAATTAAATGAAGAAGCTGACTGCGGTTTTGTTGTGGCACATCCTGAAGAACACAAGACAGGTTGTTCGGGAAGTCTTTAAGATTTTACAGGGAGAAAGAAAAAATGAAAAAAATACTTTGCACAGCAGTGGCCTTATGCGCGGCTTTTTTGCTTACTGCACAGGAAAAAGAAAACTGGACTTATAATCTTGCAACAGATTTTGCCTTGGATCCTGAAGGTAAAAGAGTTCCAGAAACAGCTCACTTCTCAAATATAAAAGATCCATACGAATGTGTGGAATTCCGTCTCAGGTTTTCGGGGGAACGGGTTTTAAAAACACCTCTTGGTGAACATTTTCTTCTGAAAGATGCAAATTTTAAAATCATTCCTGTTTTGGAAATGACACCTATTTCTGTAAGACCTATTTTAAGCGGGGAATTTACGCCAGTTCCTTTTCTTACATTTTCTGCAGGTGCCTCAATTGGTACCGGGTGGAATATTGGAAATCTTGGAGGAATGAGACTTCTTGATACTGAAAAACATGAATACAGAGATTTAACACCTTTCAAAAACTTCTATTACGATTTCTGGGGACAGGGAGCTTTTCAGTTTGATTTTGCAGCTGTTTTTCCCGGTGAATGGAATCATGTTCAGATGCTTGCAACTTACAAAGCAGGTTACAGTGCAGTAACAGGTTTTAGAAACTGCGGTATCGGTAAATGGATGGGAACAGAGAATTTTGCAAACGGATGGCAGTATGATGCCACTTTGTTCCTTGGTTATGCTCCTCCATTAATCCTTTTCAGAGCCGGTGTTTTTGCTGAATTCTGGGGTCATTACAATGATGATGACTATGGAAAATATGGTGCAGACAGTGAGATGAACGGGGATTTTATGTATGTAAGCATTTATCCAACCCTGCAGTTTCATTTGACAAAAAAAGATGACCTTTCTGTTCTTGCGGAATTTTCAAGCCGCCGGGCATTTTATGAAGAACATACTGCTTACAAAGAAGAACCGGGACTTCATTACAAAGGTTATGAATGGTACTTTATGCGTATTGCAGCCCGCTGGGTTCACTTTTTCTAAGAGTTTATGGAAGAACGTATAGATTCCCTTCATGTTTCAAACCTCAGAATTATTCAGGCAAAAGAAGCTTTTTGCTTTGGAATTGATGCTGTTCTTCTTGCAGACCTTGGTTATAAATATCTGGAAAAAGATCTTGGCTTAAAAAAATTAAAAGTTACAGATCTGTGTTCCGGAAACGGGATAATACCTCTTCTTCTGACCGGCAAAACTCCTTTTGAACTCAGAAAAAATCTTTCTGTATGCGGAGTAGAATTGCAGACGGACATTGCCCGCATGGCAGAAAGGTCTGTAAAATTAAATGATTTAGAGTCTTTTATTACTATTTTTAATGGGGATCTTAAAGACGCGGAAAATCCGGATTTTTGTATTGGAGCAGAATCTCAGGATCTTGTGCTTGTTAATCCTCCTTACATGATTCCTTCAAAAGGAAGACAAAGCACTAACAAATTAAAGATGATTGCAAGACAGGAAATCCTCTGTAATCTGAAAGATGTTTTAAAAAGTGCAGAGGTACTTCTGAAAAAAGACGGAAGATTTGTAATGATTCACCGTTATGAGAGGCTGGACGAAATTCTTCTTGAAACAGAAAAGACTGGTTTTTCCGAAATTGAATACACACTGGTCAGGCCTTTTGAAAATCAGGAACCTTCCCTTGTGCTTGTTTCTGCCTTAAAAAAAGAAAAGCCGGAACATCAAAAGCCTTGTAAAAAAGACGACCTGATAATATACAGCACCCAGGGCGAATATACGGAAGAAGTGAAAAAAATATACGGAAGAGAATAGTTGATGAATAAAAATGAAGAAAATAAAGAAAAAATCTATTGTTCCAGAAAGGCTGCTTTATGGTTTCTGGCAGGAATCCTGGGCTGTGCTGTAGTTTCCTGTGCTACAAGTGATTTTGCCGGAAATGAAGAAAGTAATTATGTGGAAAAAATTCATGGAACTGATACAGTTTCTGTGCCTGATGCCTTAAAACTTGCTCCGGATGTAAAAGAAGAAATGCTTTCTGCAGACTGGTGGATTTCGAGATGCAGAAATCCAGATGATGTAGAAATGAATCTGCAGGAAATCAGCCTGTGGAACCAGAAGAATTACGATGCAACCATGGAAGGTAATGACGGTTTTTATCTTCTTGAAGACCTTAGATTGTCACCGGATTATATGACTGCAGATCAGATTCGTCAGTATATGGTTTATTACAATCCTTCCGTACCCTGGTATAAAAAAGTTGAAACAAAAAAAGGTACTGTTATCCGTACTCTGGGTGTTTCAGATTTTAAAACATTCTGGCAGGAAATGAATCTTGAACAGCTTGTTCCCTGGAAAGAATGGATAAATCAAAAATGGATTCCTTTGAAGCCTAACAAAAAACTTTTTCCTGTAAAAAGAGGAATCTGTGTTAAGCGTTCAAATCTTCGTCTTATTCCTGAAGATAATTTTTACTCTGACGATGAGAACTACTGGTACGATGATATTGCCCAGAATTCTGGAATTCATATGAATGAGCCTGTACTTATTCTGTGGGAAAGTCTTGATAAAAAATGGTATTACGTTCGTACCGGCTGGTGCTGGGGATGGATTCATAAAGAAGATATTGCCCTGTGTACAAGGGCTCAGTTTGAAAAATATTTTGACTGGACAGACCGTTCACAGCAGGAGTTTGTTACAATTACGGCAGACAAATTTACTCTGTCCGAAGATTATTCAATTAAAGTACCTGGTTTTAAAAAACGTCCAATAAATCTTTATATGGGAAATAATCTTCTTCTGGCAGATCTTAACAACAAAACGGTTGAAGAAGGTTTTGGCGGAAGAATTCCTTATGCCAGTTATATTGTTGAAGTTCCTTACAAAAAAGATGACGGTTTTGCCGGAGTAAAATATGCGGCAATTCCTGCTGGAATCTGTTGCAGGGGTCTTTTACCTTTTACAAAACGGAATGTTCTGACACTGGCTTTTAAGCCTCTTGGTCAGCGCTACGGCTGGGGTGGCATGGCAGATTCCCGGGACTGTTCTGAATATTTAAAAGATATTTATAAGTGTTTTGGATTTATTTTTGCCAGAAACAGTCGAAGTCAGCTTTCTGGGCCTGGAAAAACAGTAGACTTTGAAAATCTTAGCCATCAGGCCAAAAACAGTGAATTAAACTCTCTCGAAGGTCCTGTTGTTATGGGATTCCCTGGTCATGTATTTTTGTATCTTGGAAAATATGACGGAAAATATTACACAATAAGTGCTTTAGGTTCATATCATCCTGATGGAAAAAACTTTGATGTTCAGACAGACGCAAATTCTGTAAATATTAATACACTTGATGCAGCCAGAAAAAACGGTAAAACCTGGTTTGAAATAATTACAAAAGCAAAGCTTCTGGCAGATGACGGCAGTTTTGAAAACAGAAAAATAGTTTTGAATCCTAAATGGGACTTTGCTTCCATGTCAAAAATTAATTCCGGTGAGGCCGTACTTTTCAGGGCAAAAAGCAACAGAAAAGACATTGTTATTGCAGTTAATGCGGGTCATGGAACTTACGGTGGAAGTTCAGTAAAAACTTACAGCCATCCGGATAAAAGTCCGAAAGTAACTGGTGGAACTACTGCGGCAGGAGAAATTGAATCTATTGCTGTAAGTACTGGAATGACTTTTAAAGACGGAAGTAAAGAAGCAGATGTAAATCTTACAGTAGCCCGTTTTGTAAAGGACAAGCTTATTAAAGAAGGCTACGACGTTCTTATGCTTCGAAATGAAAATGATGTGCAGCTTGATAATGTTGCCCGTACCGTAATTGCCAGCAACTGCGCGCAGATTCATATTGCAATTCATTTTGACGGAGATTCTGAAAAAACAGATAAAGGCTGTTTTTACTGCGGAATACCTGATGAATTAAAAAAACTCAAAAATGTAAAAAAACACGCAGCACAAAGTGAAAAACTTGGAAAATGTTTTGTTGCGGCCCTTAAAGAAACTGGTTTGCCGGTTTATAAAAACGGCAAAATGAATGTTGACCTGACTCAGACAAGCTACAGTACAATTCCTACAATGGATTTTGAGCTTGGAAATCAGTGTACTGCAACTGGAATGGACAGCCTTGAACAGAGAGCTGATGCTGTTGTGCTTGCGGTAAAAAAATTCTTTATGTAAAATAACTAATATGTTGGGAGATTTTATTCACGTTACAAAACAGCAGCTTGAAGCTTTCTCGGATGCAATTAATCAGTGTACAGATGCTTTTGTTTTTGTATTTGACCTTAGAGCAGACGAACTGTACATGGCAGAACAGGCTCAGGCAATTTTCAATTTTCCTGAAAGACGTTTTTCCCATGCAAAAGAAACTCTTCTTAGACTCGTTTCTAATGAAGATATAAATTCAACTGCACAGGAACTGGATCGTGTTTGTCTCGGTCATTCTGACACTTTCAATATGGAATGCCGTCTTGTGAATAAAAACGGCAAGCCTGTCTGGGTAAGCATGCGTGGTATTGTTCTCCGCCTGGGCGAAAAAGGTGAACCGACTTTACTCGGACGAATTGCCATTATTGACGAAGGGGACAAATTCGATACTCTTACAAATCTCCCTACAGTTTCACAGCTTAGAAAAGACTTTGGAAAAGTCTGGACAAGAAATCAGAAAGTCAGCGGCTTTATCCTTAAAGTTGATGTTGATAACCTTGGTCAGATTAATGAACAGTTCGGTACACATACAGGAGACTTTGTTCTTTCTCTTGTTTCTGACTGTATTAAGCGTTCTGCAAAAGGAATTGCCGGAGTATACAAACTTAATAGTGATGAATTCATCTGTATGAATCTGACAGGTTTTTCTGCCATTGATGCACAGCGTATTTATCAGAACTTGAAGCGCAATATTGCGGATACTGAACAGAGAATTGATTACGAAGTTGTATTTACTGTAAGTATGGGTACTGTTGCTTTCTACAACGACAGTGCGCATCTTGATGAACTTCTTAAAAAAGTTAACTACACAATTACAAAAGCAAAGAAGAAGGGCCGCAATAATCTGACTCTCTTTAATGCCGTTGAATATGCAAAACATCTGAGAAACTTGGATCTTCAGAGTAAACTTCGTGAATCTATTAAGAATAATTTTCAGGGATTCCAGCTTTTCTATCAGCCTGTTGTTGATGCAAAAAATCTTTATCTTGATAAGGACCGTTCTGTATTTAACATTATTGGAGCAGAAGCGCTTCTGCGATGGTCATGTCCGGAATACGGTATGATTAGTCCTGAAGAATTTGTTCCTATTCTTGAAAGCAGCGGCCTTATTATTCCTGTTGGACGATGGATTCTTCTTACCGGCTTTAACCAGTGTCGTGAATTTAACAAGGTTCAGAAAAATTTCCATATGAGCCTTAACCTTTCTTATATTCAGGTAAAAAAGAGCGATGTTCTTTCAGATGTTCAGATTGCAATTGAACATTCTGGCGTAAACCCAGAAAACATTACTCTTGAACTTACAGAAAGCGGTTATATGGACAATACTGCAGAATTGCAGAAACTGGTAAATAATTTCCGGGAAATGGGAATCAAGGTTGATATTGATGACTTTGGTACAGGTTATTCAAATCTTCGTTATCTTCAGTATCTTCATGCTGCAACTCTTAAACTGGATTATTCATTTGTTCACAAAGCAACAGGTGGTGATGAAGGTGACCGTAAGGTTATTAAACACATTACACAGATGGCTCACGAACTTGGAATGGCTGTCTGTATGGAAGGCGTTGAAACTGCTGAAGATATTGAAAAGCTGGAAATCTATAATCCGGATAAATATCAGGGCTTCTATTTTGGCCGTCCTTGTCCTGTGATTCAGTTCAGGGAACATTATTTAAGACCTGATTCAAAAATGGATACTTACAAAAAATAGAGTTTAGATGGAACATAAAAAAGTGGCTGTCTTTAAAGTTGAAAAATTTTCAATAATAAAGGGCAGCCTTTTTTATGTATAAATGAATTTTGTGGATTTTTGTTTATTGTTTTTTTTCTTAGGCGTTTATTAATCGAATCAGCTGCTTGAAATCATATCCCAGCATCAGTAATCCCCATTCAGTTCCAACCTTAATATTATAACCCGGTTTGAGCTGACTATTGAGCATGTGATCTTCCTTCATTCTCATGAAAGTTGCATTTTCGTCTGTCTTTGAGTAGCTGTTTATATTGTTAAAAGTGGTGTTAGCCTTCTCGTACTTTTCTTTTCTTGGAAGATAGTCTTTTTCAATCTGGCGTTTTGCTTTCTTCACTTGTTACCGGGGTGTCATCGCCCGTTTCTGCAAACACTTCTTCAATTTTGAGTTCATCTACTGCTTGCACCTTATTTGCCTTTGCTCGGCTACATCCCCAGATTTCAGTCGGCTCGGCAATTCTGACTGATCTCCTCGCAATCGGGCTTTGTTTTGCAGGCATGGCAATCCTTAAAGACAAGAAAATCGGCTGAGTGCTGCGGAGTGTCGAACGTGAAAGTATTCCTGATTGTGTTGTCAGAGTTTCCGTTCCGCCAGACCGCGCCCGTGGCGCGCACTAATGGTATACCATTAGTGCCGTTGACGAGACGGCACTAATCCGATTTTCTTCGCTTCGCTCGAAAATCGGATTAGAAAAAGGCGTTTTTTTGACGGCTTTTTACTTTTGAAAACAGCAAAAGTTAAAACATCATTTTTTTTAAGTTATCTTGAGGAAAAAAAGTATGATTACCGAAAAGCTATCTAAAAACTACGCGAGAGAATTTATCTCTCGAACAGAAACTATACTTTCACAGTACAACGAAATCGTAGCAACAAAATTGGAATCGGAACATAGAGAAAGTGAATTTTATGATGTTTCGCTTTTTATAAACTGCCTGTACGGGCTTTTGATGATGCCCTCTAAATTAAACAAATCAGTTTTGAAAAAATATGAGAATGCAACAGATTTCCTTTCAGAACATGGTTTTTCCGATGCAATTTTCTTTACAGCAGAGCCGAAAAAAGAAATATCCCTTGAAGAATTCGTGCGCTCAATCAGAAACGGCATGGGACATTGGAAGGAAGACAAAATAGAGAAATTGAAGAACCAGGGATTTGACTACGAGCCAAAAACAGAAGGTGCTCTTATTGAAAAAATAATCATCCGAGGCTCTTTTTGCTCTGAAGGTGAAACTATTCTCACTACGACGGTGTTGAATATCGCTTCAGAAGCAAACAGAAATAAAATTTTGGGGTTTCTAAAATTTATATATAAATCAGAAAAAATGAAAATAATTTCCTAGAAAATTCAGAGGATTTTTTCAAAATAATAAATAACATGTAAAAAAAAAAGGGAGAAAATGATGAAAATTGGCTATTTTAAAATTTTTTGAAAAAAAGTAGCGCACCTATCATCAAAGGAGTGAACAAAAAGTTTAACTTGCGGTGGTTGAGCTTGTCGAAACCACCATATTTAGTGCAATGGTCATTTC
>JAEDGQ010000084.1 GCA_016297415.1 Treponema sp. | reverse complement strand
CATGCTAGCATGCGGTTTCGACAAGACGTTTTCACGACTGGAAGCCATTTTTAGGAGGAAATATATTATAATGCGTTTGCCCTAATTAGCCCTGTTTGACAGCTTTTGTATTTTTATACATAATTATTGTATATTTATAAAAGGAATTAATTTTGAAAGAACGCAATACCCGCTTAAAGGCAATCCGTAAACTTATTAAAAATATTAGAATTGAAAGTCAGGAAGAACTTTTAAATCTTCTTAACAAAGAAGGTTACGAAGTTACTCAGGCTACCCTTTCCCGTGATCTTAAACTTTTAAAAGTGGGCAAAGTTAGTGACGGTCACGCAGGTTATGTTTATACACTTCCTGGAGATGACGAAAACCGCGAAAATGAATCTCTGTTTGTGCAGGATTTTATGCGGGGCTATGTTAGTATTGAATGGAACAGTTCAACAGTAGTGATTAAAACTTTTGGAGGACAGGCTAACTCTGTAGCAAATGCTCTGGACAACCTGAATCTTGAAGAAATTCTAGGTACTGTTGCCGGTGACAACTGTATTTTTGCCAGCCTCAGACATGGTTCTTCCGGTGAAGATTTTATGAAATCCCTGAAAAAACATATTCCACATCTTGATGATTAATTTACCTCAGATAAGTCCCGGATTCTTTTCCGGGATTTTTTTTTCATTACAAGGTGTTATTTTTAAAAATTTGAAAAACCGTTGTATAATTTATGTATGATTACATTAAAAATTAACAGCAAACAGATTGAATGCCAGGAAGGCATTACAGCAAATGAACTTGCTTCTGAACTTCAGGTTAAGGGCAAAAAACTTCTTGCTGTAAAAGTTAACAATGAACTTGTTTCTCTCAGAGGCCGCATCGAAATTAATGCAAAAGTTGAGGGAGTTTATGACGACTCTATTGACGGTGCAAACATCTATCGCCGCACCCTCTGTTTTATGCTTGCAGCTGCAGCTCACAAACTTTTCCCTGAAACCAGACTTATAATCGGTCACTCTCTTGGAACAGGTTATTACTATACTTTTGATAATAATGGTGTTTCAAAAGCTGAAATTACTGCTTTAAAAAACGAACTTGACAGTTTAATCAGTAAAAATCTTCCGATTGAAAACAAAGTCATTTCTTACGAAGAAGCCTGCAGTTTATTTGAAGAAGCCGGACTGATTAAAACCAGACAGCAGCTGGAATATAAATGTCCTCCAAAAGTACTTCTTAATGTGCTTGATGACTACTCAGACTTGTATACAGGACCTTGTGCTGAATCTACTGGTTTTATTAATCTTTTTGAACTTCGTCCTTACGATGACGGATTTTTGTTAAGATTCCCTGCAGAAAAGAAACCGGATTCAATTCCTGAATTTACAGATAATCCAAAAATCTTTGAAATTTTTAAGCGTTACAAAGATTGGGGAAAAAAAGTGGGCGTTTCTACTGCTGCTGATTTAAACAATCTTATTCTTAAACGCAAAATCAATGATTTTATTGATATTACAGAAACATTCCAGGCACAAAATTATGCCCGTGTTGCACAGCAGATTTATGAACGGGGAAATGTAAAGGTTGTGCTTATTGCCGGTCCTTCATCGTCTGGAAAAACAACTTCTGCCAAGAAAATCGCCCTTCACCTTCAGGCCCTGGGCTATAATCCAAAAGTAATCAGTCTTGACAGCTACTATGTTGGCCGGGAACATAATCCGAAAGACGAAAACGGAAATTATGACTATGAATGTCTTGAAGCCCTGGATGTTGAACTTTTAAATCAGAATCTGAATGACCTCTTTAACGGAAAAGAAATTCAAGTTCCTTCATACAACTTCGATCTTGGAGAACGATACTATACCGGCGAAACCATGGTCCTTTTAGAAAATGATATTTTAATCATGGAAGGCATTCACGGATTAAACGACAAGCTGACTCCTAAAGTTGAAAGCAAATATAAATTCAAGATTTATCTTTCAGCCTTAACACAGCTTAACCTTAACGATCATTACCGTGTTGCAACATCAGATAACCGTCTTATCAGACGCATTGTCCGTGATTCACGGTTCCGCGGTAAACCTGCAGCTGCAACTATCGGCATGTGGGAAAGCGTTCAGAAAGGTGAAAAACTTCATATCTTCCCTTTCCAGAACAATGCAGATGCTGTTTTGAATACTGCCCTGGATTATGAAATTCCAGTTCTTAAAGTTTATGCGGAACCACTTTTAAAAGCCGTAAAACCTACAGAACCTGAATATTCAGAAGCCTGCAGGCTTCTCAGATTCCTGGACAACTTTGATCTTGTTCCGGAAACTTATATTCCAAAACAGTCCATTGTCAGGGAATTTATTGGCGGCTCAAGCTTCCATTATTAAAAAACGGGGGGATGACCAAAAAGTTCGCTGCGTAGCGTCATTCCGAACTCGTTTCGGAATCTATGCACTGTATATAGCGTAGATGCTGAATCAAGTTCAGCTTGCCTATACTTATTAGTCAGCCCCTCATTTTTTATATCTGGAATTATTACTGTCGTCTATTTCTTTAGCTTCAGCTCTTTTTACTTCTTCCTGCCATTCAGCTTTTCTGGCATCACGAAGTTTTTCCAGAACTGAAACATTCTGCATAGCCTTTTTCATAGCTTCTCTTTTCTGTTCTGTAACAAGTTTTGCTTCGGTTAGCTGTTGTAAAAGTTCTTCTGTTTTGCTGTCCAGAAATTTTATATGATTTTCTGCTCCTACAAGAACATAAAGATCAGTTACACCTTTTACAGACTGAGCACTGGCAATTCTCTGCTGTGCAATCAAATCGAGAGTATTTTGAATTTTCGTTTCTTCAGCAACTGCTTTTCCCAGCTCCTGTTCAGCCTGTTTTTTTTCAAATTCACGGAGTTCAAGGATTTTCTGCATAGAAAAAATAAATTTTTTCATATTACGCTAAAACTTTTGAGGACTTACTCCGCCAAGAAGATTAATGGCAGCTGCAGCATCAGAAAGGGATGGAGACTGATTTAAATTATCTGATTCCAGTGAAAGTTCATTTGCATTTTCAATTGATGCAACCTTTGCTTCATGAACAAGTTCTGCTGTTGTCTTTAACTCTTTTGCAGCATCCTCTTCATATTCATCTTCAGGGATTTCAATTCCTGAAACTTCAGCCAGCTGTTTTAAGGTTGAATTAATATCACATTGATCTGCTTTGGACTGTATTAAAAAATTTTCAATGGCCATATGATTATCAATAGATTCGTCGATTTCTGCACTGTTGCCCTTCTGGTAAACACCTGCATTAATCATGTCTTTATTCTGATCAAAAATGGCAATCTGTTTTCTGATTTTATCTACGGCTTTTGCTGTTTCTGGACCTGTAACATAATCGCTGCAACGGCTGATGGAAGCCATAATATCAATTGCAGGGAAATGCCGCTCCTGGGCAAGACGACGGCTTAAAACAATATGTCCGTCAACAGTACCACGAACCTTATCTGTAACAGGCTCATTCATATCATCACCGTCTACAAGAACTGTATAAAAGGCTGTAATTGTACCTTTATCGTTTGTACCTGTTCTTTCAAGGAGTTTTGGAAGCATATCCCATACACTGGCAGGATATCCGCTCTGTGTAGGAGGTTCACCAATGGAAATACCAATTTCTCGCTGAGCATGACAGAAACGTGTTACATTATCCATCATAAGCATTACATCTTTTCCCTGATCACGGAAATATTCGGCAATGGTAGTTGTTGTAAATGCAGCTCTCATACGACAAAGAGAACTGTCTGCACCTGTGGCAACAACAACAACAGAACGACGCATGCCTTCTTCACCAAGGTCTCTTTTAATAAATTCCATGACTTCCCGGCCGCGTTCACCAATAAGACCAATAACATTTATATCAGCATTTGTATTTCTTGCAATCATTGAAAGAAGAGATGATTTACCAACACCAGAGCCTGCAAAAATACCAAGTCGCTGACCTTTTCCACAAGCTAGAAGTGAATCTATGGCACGAACACCAGTTACAATTCTTTTATTAACATCCATTCTTGAATATGGATCTGGAGCAGGACACATTACAGGATAATGCTGGACTGTTTCAAGAGGACCTTTACCGTCAATAGGACGGCCAATTGCATCTACAACGCGTCCAAGCATTTTGTATCCTACAGGAACCTGAAGAACTTTACCGCTGCCTGTAACTGTACAGCCGGCCATAATTCCTTTTGTTTCGCCATAGACCATAAGTTTTACGGTAGTACCATCAAAACCTACAACTTCTGCTGTAATATCCTGATTCTGAGCATTTTTGATTGTACAGATTTCGCCGATTTCTGAACGAGGTCCAAGACTTTCAATCATAAGACCTTTAACGGCTGTAACTGAACCTGTATAGAGAATTGTTTCTGTATCTACAACTGTCTGTAAATATTTAGAAAAAAAATTAACCATGCTTAAGCCCCCACCCAAACGTCTAAGCTGATTATTTAACCCTGAGTAAGAGGATCTGTTTTCTGCATAGTTTTTACTGGAGAAATTTCGAGAATCTTTGTTTCAAGTTCTGTAAGCTGACTGGAAATACGGGCATCAATTGCACCGAAGTCTGTTTCAACAATACATCCACCCTTGTCTACAGAACTGTCCTCTACTACAGTAATTCCCTTAATATTTTCTACAGCTTTAATAAAATCTGAAATATGTGCAGTTGTAAGTTTTGCATCTTCAAGGTTTACGCGAATTGTAACTTCCCCACGGCCTTTTACTTTTTTAAGAGCCTGAAGTACATTTGCCATTACAACCTGTTTCTGATTGTCGGACATGATTTTTACAACTTTTCTTGTCATTAAAAGAACCAGTTCAACAATCTGCTGTTCTGTTTCATTCAGGATTTCTTCACGGCGGTTCATTACGCCTTCAAGTATTTTGTGTGAACGGTCTACAAGACGACTAACTTCTTCCTTACCTGTATCAAACCCTGTTTCCTGACCAGTTTTATAGCCTTCATCCCAGGCATTTTTCTTTATTTCTTCTTTTTGAGCTTCAGCTTCTTCACGAATTTTTTAAGCTTCTTCCTGAGCCTGACGAATGATTTCCTGAGCTTTTTCTTCTGCGTCTGCTTTAATCACCTGAGCTTCATCACTCTGGCGCTTTACTTCTGCAAAGGCTGTATCTTTAGCATTGTTAATGATTGCTTCGGCTTCTGCCTGAGCATCATCTATCATCTGCTGTTTTTCTACTTCCCACCTTTTCTTAAATTCTTCAGCTTCACGATGTAAATCTTCCGCTGTAGGACCAACAAACTGAGGAACTTCTTCAACTTCAACTTCTTCTACTGGCTCATAGAAATTATGAACAAGGCCCAGCTGAAATTCGCCGTCCTTTCTTTTAATTTCGCCTGGTTGAAATAAATTTTTAGTCATATTCTAAATTCCTCTTTTTTAATTATCGGCTGAAAAAGCGATTTAGCACACTACCTGCAAACTAAACAACAAGTTCGTCTTCACCAGAACGGGCAATAACGATTTCTCCGGCATCTTCAAGACGACGGATTGTAGAAACAATTTTCTGCTGAGCTTCTTCAACATCCTTCAAACGAACAGGACCCATGAATTCCATATCTTCTTTAAGCATACTTGCAGCACGCTTTGACATATTTCGGAAAATCTTGTCCTGAACTTCTGTATCCACGGATTTGAGGGCTTTTGCAAGTTCCTGAGTATCGACTTCCCGAAGAACCTTCTGAATAGCACGGTCGTCCAGCATAACGATATCTTCGAATACGAACATACGCTTTTTGATTTCTTCTGCCAGATCTGGATCTTCCTCTTCCAGAGATTCAATAATAGATTTTTCAGAAGAACGGTCAACAAGGTTGAGGATTTCAACGATAGATTCAACACCACCGGCAGCAGTGTAGTCTTCTGAAGACAGAGTAGAAAGTTTCTTTTCAAGAACCCGTTCTACTTCACGGAGAACGTCAGGTGATGTACGGTCCATTGTAGCAAGACGCTTTGAAACTTCAGGCTGAATTTCCGGAGGAAGATTCTGAAGAATTACAGCGGCTTTACCTGGTTCAAGATAAGCAAGAATCAGGGCGATAGTCTGAGGATATTCCTGCTGAATAAAGTTCAAAAGATGAGCAGGGTCTGTTCTGCGAATAAAGTCGAATGGACGAACCTGAAGACTTGAAGTAAGACGGTTGATAATATCAATAGCTTTCTGTGAACCAAGTGATTTTTCAAGAAGTTCACGGGCATAGTCGATACCACCAGTTGTAATAAAGTTCTGGGCATTCATAAGTTCCTGAAATTCTTCAAGAACCTGGTCTTTAAAATCAGCGTCTACAGTTTCAAGACGTGCGATTTCAAATGTTAAAGTTTCGACTTCATCTTCACGGAGATGTTTCATGATTTCTGAAGAAACATCAGAACCAAGTGAAACAAGGAAGATTGCGGCCTTCTGACGGCCAGTGAGATTTTTATAATCTTTGGCACCCTTTTTTCCAGATGCCGGTTTTAAGCTGCCTGGTTTTGCGGCAGGTTTAGGAGCTGCTTTTTCATCTGCCATAAAACTATTCCTCCATCAACCATGTACGAATCAGCATAGCAACATCTTCCGGATGTTCTTTTGCCATTGCAATGGCATTTTCCTGAAGTTCTGCACGCTTGCGTTCTTCGACAGACATTGTAACGTCTATTCCGTCCTGTTTTGCTTCCCACAGGGCCTTTTCACGTTCAGCCTGCTGTCTGCGGAGAATTTCTTCTTCTCTAAGACGGCGGCGGCGTTCAAGTTCACGGGTAATGAATCTGAATACAATAAATACAATAAGTACTAATGCAAGACCACAAAGAATAAGGATTATGGTCTTTTTAGTCTGCTGAGCATGGAAATATGCATCTTCTTCTTTTTCCCATTCTTCATCTCTAGGGATGGCGAAACTTGTAATTGTAACGCTGTCGCCACGTTTTTTATTATAACCGATAGCGTCCTGAACAAGACGCGTACAATCTTCAATTACTGATGAATTTACAGGATAATAAACACGGAAGAATTTTCCTGTAGCAATTCTATAGTTTGCAGGAATGATGTTTTCTTTTGCACACCATTCTTTAAGTTCATCAATATTATCTTTTGTTACAACAATTGGATTACGATTGCTGTCTCTCTGTGTTTCCCATTTTCCGTCAATATTTGCAGAAGCAGTAATTCTTAAAAGTGTAGAATTCTGGTCTGTATGACGGATTTCTGTATTAACTACGTTGTTCAGTGTAACACCTGTTTCTACAGACTTTCCGATAACATTACTCATATCCGAATAAACCGGTGGATTCTGACCTTCAACACCAGCAGGTCCCTGAGGATTGTAACCGGTTCCAGTAAATTCTTTTGTTACAGTCTGTGACGAAATAGGGAGGTAATCACGCTTTTCTGTTGTATCATATGGCTTATCCGGATCCTGTTCAGTAATGATTACAGGAGTATAGATTGTCTGGTCTCTTACAACCTTAGACATATCTTTTTCGATTTTTACAACAAGGTCACGAACACGTTCAGAACCGTTGAAGTTACTGCGAAGGAAACTTAATACGCGTTTTCTGAGGGCTTCTTCTTCTGCTGTAATCTGTTTTGATTCTTTCTTAATGTTTTCAAGACGGTCGCTTTCTGCCAGTCCTTCGAAATCGTTAAGGATGTTACTGTGGTTGTCCTGGAGGGTAAGATTTTCCGGAGTAAGTCCTACAACTGAGCGGCAGATAAGTTCCTGAAGACCTTTAAGCTGTTTTCTGTTTTCCGGCATTGTACTGCCAGGCTTAAAGGTAACTGTAACAGAACAGGTAACAGGTTTCTGATCCTGTGAAAAAAGTTCTTTTTTAGGGGAAGTAATTACTACACTTGCATTTGCAATATCATCAATTGCAAGAATCTGCTGTTTAAGCTGTCTTTCAATAGAACGCTGAAGCTTAACATTTCTGTCGAAGTCTGTTTCAGACCAGCTTGTCTGATCAAAAAGACCGAAAGGATCTATGTTGCCAGGAACAAGACCTTCTACTGTGAGTATACTTCTGAGTTTAGATGCTGTTTTTTTGTCATCGACAATGATAAGGCCTTCTGCATTTACAGTATAGTGAACGCCTTCCATATCAAGACGGGTTGTAATCTGGTCCCGTGCATTTTCATCACGAACTACAGTATTGAAAAGTGGAACTCCTGCAGGTGCTGAAGAAGTTTTGAACATTACTGCTATGACAACAACTACAACAGCTGCAATACCTGCAGCTACCAGTTTCTGCCATAACTTCAGCTTGCCCCAAAAATCCTTAAAAGTGGCTGGTAATTTCTTAAGCCATTCGATCATCTGACCCCTCCCGTGACCGAATTTCTATTTAAAATAAAATTTATATTATTATAGCATAGGAATTCTTATATGAAAAGGCTATTTTCATATACCATGGGCAAACGCATTATAATATATTCCCTGCTAAAAATGGCTTCCAGTCGTGAAAA
>JAEDGQ010000083.1 GCA_016297415.1 Treponema sp. | reverse complement strand
TTCACTCCTTTGCGCCATTTTTAATATAAAATCGGTTATAATGCGTTTGCCCTGAATTCAGACCTTAAAATCTTTTCGTTGATTAAGGCCATTTTTAATATTATTATAGATACATTATGAACAAAAAAGTAAATGTAATAATTCCTGTCTGTATTGCAGTATCAATTCTCTACATTTTTCTTGCAGTACGCCCTCTTTCAAAAGAAATTCATTTTAAAACATTATGGACAACTCCATGTACAAGAGCTGCCACATTACCTGGAGATACAGTTCTCCATGAAGAAGACTATATTCCCTTCAAACTGGGTCAGACAGCCGGTTATTTTACAGAAGACGGAAAAATCGTAAACTTTTTTTCTTTCCCATACAAAGCAACTCTTTCTCAGAAAGAATACGCACTTTTCGGAACAAGTGATTCCTCAATTCAGATTTTTTCAAACAAAGGTGAAAAAACAGCCCTGATTAAAAAACAGGGATTTCCTTTTTTTCAGGACGGAAGAAAATACCTTATGCTTCCAGGGGGCCACAGTTTTGCAAAACTGAATGATGACGGAACAGTAAAATTTTCCTTCGAAAACTATGTACCAATCACAGCCTTTTCTTCTTCAAAATCAGCCACTGCTGCAGGCTTTGCAGACGGAACTGTAATTGTTTTCAACAACCAGGGAGAAATTGACTATAAATACATTCCTGGCGGAAGCACATACGATATTATTCTGGGAACTGCTGTAAGCGACAGCGGAGTTCTTTCAGCCTGCGTTTCAGGACACGACAAGCAGCGTTTTGTAATTGCAAAAAAAGAAAGCGGTCATTCAAAAATTATCTTTCACCAGTATTTAGAGGAAGAAACAAACAGACAGCTTTTAATTAAGTTTTCAAAAAATGAATCAAAATGTTTTTTTGAATTCAAAGATCATCTTGGTATCGTTGACTGCAAAACAAAAAAAGTTTCCCACATTCCTGTTAAAGGCCATATTCTTTCAATTCAGGAAACAGAAGACGAAAACACAGTATTTGTACTCAGCAAAAAAGATAACACCTACAGCGTTCACATAATTGAAAAATTCGACAGATACACAGGCTGTTTCTCTTTTAAAGCAGATAACGCCTTCATTACTGTAAAAAATAATTCACTTTTTGTTGGAAGAGATTCCTCAATTTCCAGAATCGATATTTCTCACAAATAAGGATTTTAAAATGAAACTGATTAAAAAAACTGCGCTTGCATCATTATTTATATTTTCAACACTTTCACTTTCAGCCTTTGACTGGCCTCAGAAAGAAATCATGTCTGATACTTTCTACACATATTTTGGTCAGCTTAGAGGAGGCCTTACAAGTCCTTCTCTTGTTTTCAGCAGCAGTACTGATATAAAAACCTCTGATGCAGGTTTTGTAACTGCAGTAATCAGCGAACAGAACGAATGCAGTGAATTATTCGACAGTACACTGGGAAACGCAGTAATCGTAGTTCATAAGGACAACATGATGACTGTTTACGGAAATCTTTCACCAGAAGAACAGGAACAGCGTTTTGATCTTACAGAAGTAGAAACAGGAACAGATTTAGGTACCTGCGGAAACTCCGGCTGGCAGGAAGGAAATGCACTCCTCGAATTTCAGGTTGTAGACCTTAAAAACAGAGCTTTCGTAAATCCCCGCATTCTTATGCCACGATTCGGTAATGAATACAACCTTACAATCCTCAATGTTACAGCCGTAAACAAAAAAGGAAATGTTTTCGACCTTAACGCCCAGAGAAAGCTTGCAAGCGGAACATACTATCTTTACAGAGACAGACAGAATCCTGCCATGCCTTACAAAACCACAGTTCTAATTAATGGAGCTGCAGCAGATTCAATTACATACGATACCCTGATTGAAAAAGAAGGCCGTCTTTCAACATCTGGCAATAACAGCTACCCTGCAAGTCTTGTTTACCCTGACACAAAAAAACATCTTCTTGCCTGTGTAAACATTCCAAAAGGAAGAAACAGAGTTTCAATTACTGTTACAGATATCCTTGGTAAAAGCAAAACTTTAACATACACAATTGACGCATTTTAGGTTTTCTTCTTTTATTGCAGATTCAATTTTTCAATGTTAAAATTATAGAAACAATATGGAACATAATATGATTACATCAGCCTCTGGATGGCGCAAGATTTTTGCAGCTTCCGGAGACGAAAACGATAAAAACGGTGAAATTACAGCAGAAGACAAGGCCATTGTTGCCCTTGCCGCTGACACTTTTGCCGATTACATGCTGGAGAGAAAAAAATCTCCCATAATTGCCGTTGGAATTGATACCCGTCCAACAGGACCTTCAATTGCAGCAACAGTTCTTCAGGTTCTTTTATCAAAAAAAATAGCCGTAGTTTATACCGGAATCGTTGCATCTCCAGAAATCATGGCCTATAGCCGCACAGTAGACGGCTTCATCTACATTTCAGCCAGCCATAATCCAATCGGTCACAACGGAATCAAATTCGGTCTTAACGAAGGCGGTGTCCTTAACGGAAAAGAAAACAGTCTTCTCGTTGCAGAATTCAATAATAAATGTTCCAGAGATGATGCAATGGAACTTGCTGCATCCCTCACAGAAAGCTGCTCAGAAATTGACCTGGACTGGGTATTTTCTGAAAGTGTTGCAACAAAACACGCAGCCGCTTCAAATTACAGAAGTTTTACAAAAGAAATTATTTCGGGAACAGAAATTCCCGCTAAACAGAATGCACTTTTTGCAAGAATGCGCCAGAGTCTTCTTGCCCGTCCAGTTACAATTGTTTGCGATATGAACGGTTCAGCAAGAACTATGTCCATTGATTCCAGTTTCTTAAATGAATGTGGTATTGAATTAAAAACAATCAACGGTGCACCAGGAATGATTGCCCACGAAATAATCCCTGAACCAGAAAACCTTATCTGGTGTGCTCAGGAAATCCAGCGCCGTCAGCTTTCAGGAGAAAAAAACTGTATTCTGGGGTACATGCCTGATTGCGACGGGGACAGGGGAAACATTGTTTACTGGGACGAAATTCAGAAAAAAGCCAGGGTTTTAAAGGCACAGGAAGGCTTTGCCCTCTCCGTTTTAAGCGAAACAGCCTATGCAGTTTATCAGGAACAGTTTGCAGAACCTCACGGCCTTATTTCAAAAGCAGAACATTACAGAATGGCACTTGAAGATCAGAACAGTTCTGATTCAATTACAATTCCTTCAAATCTCAAAATGGGAATAGCCGTAAACGGACCTACATCCATGCGCATTGAAGACATAGCAGCACCATTCGGTGCAAAAGTTTTCCGTGCAGAAGTTGGGGAAGCAAATGTTGTAAATCTTGCCCGGGAATGCAGGGAAAAGGGATGGACAGTCCGCATTCTTGGTGAAGGCTCCAACGGTGGAAACATTACACATCCAGGGGCTGTAAGAGATCCGCTCTGCACAATTTTTGCCCTTATAAAGCTTCTGGTTCTCCGTGATGAACCGTCAGGAGGAGCTCCTCGCAAGGGACTTTTCCATATCTGGTGTGAACTTTCCGGACAGACAGAAAAATACAGGGAAAATTTTACATTAAATGACATTATTGCCACACTTCCTGCTTATACAACAACAGGCGTAAGCGAAAAGCGTGCTATACTTAATATAAAGACAAAAGACCACAGCCTGCTTAAGGGACGTTTTCAGAAGATTTTTGAACAGCAGTGGCTTCTTCAGAAAGACAAACTGAAGGAACTTTACGGTTTTGAATCTTACGAAGCAGTAATTACAAAGGGCACTAAAGAAACCCGTAATGTAACAGACTGGTCCCTCTCTGGAAATGGCGGACTTAAAATTTTATTTAAGGACAAAAACAGTAATAATCTTGCCTTTATCTGGATGCGTGGCAGCGGCACAGAACCTGTTTTCAGAGTTATGTGCGATGTAAAAGGAAACAAGCCAAAAGAAGAACAGAGACTTCTGGAATGGGAAACTCAAATGCTTCTTAAAGCTGACAATATGTAAAAACGGGGCGTTCCGGCAAAGTCTTGCCGTCGCTCATTTCACCCTTCCGCTGCCGCTCCATTGCCTGCGGCAACTTCGGGGTTCCAATCGCTAACGCGGTTAAAAAGGAGTAATTCATGGAAAAAGAAGAAATCTTAGCTCGTGCAAAAAAATATATTGCCGAGGAAAAAGACCAGCGCTTCCGTAAAGAAGTTGAAGAACTCGTTGCAAAAGAAGACATGAAGGAACTGGAAGACCGTTTCTACCAGACTCTCGAATTCGGAACTGGTGGTCTTCGCGGCGTTATGGGCGGCGGTACAAACCGCATGAATACACTGGAAATCAATCTTGCAACACAGGGACTTGCAAATTATGTTCTTAAAGCTTTCCCACAGAAAGCAAAAGACGGAACACTTTCAGCAGTAGTAGCTTACGATTCACGCAAAAACTCAGATGTTTTTGCAGAAGCAACAGCACTTATTCTTGCTGCTAACGGAATCAAGGCATACCTTTTTACAGGTCTTCGCCCTACTCCAGAACTTTCTTTTGCAATTAAGGAACTGGGAGCCCAGACTGGCGTTGTAGTTACAGCTTCACACAACCCTCCACAGTATAACGGTTATAAAGCATACTGGGACAACGGTGCTCAGGTAATTGAACCACATGACGCTGGTATTATTGACGAAGTAAATGCCGTTAAAGAAGTTAAATCAATTTCAAAAGAAGAAGCCCTCAAGTCAGGCAAACTTGTTCTTATCGACAAAGAAATCGATGACAAATTCTGGGCAATGTGTAAGGCTCAGCTTTTCCGTCCAGAACTTATTAAAGAAAAAGCTTCAACTGTAAAAATCGTATACACACCACTCCACGGAACTGGTGCTATGCATGTAGAAAAAGTTCTCGGTGATCTTGGACTTAAAGTAATGACAGTTCCAGAACAGCGTGAACCAGACGGAGATTTCCCTACTGTTGAAAAACCAAACCCGGAAGAAGCTCCAGCTCTCAAAATGGCTGTTGAACTTGCAGAAAAAGAAAAGGCCGACTGTGTAATGTCTACAGACCCTGATGCAGACCGCTTTGGTACAGCATTCCCTGGAAAAGACGGAAAATTCGTTCTTGTTTCAGGAAATCAGATGGGAGCCCTTCTCTGTGAATACGTACTTCTTTCCAGAAAAGAAATGGGCAAACTTCCAGCTAATTCAGCAGCTATCCGTTCTATCGTAACTTCACCTTTTACAGATTACATCTGCAAAAAATACGGTGTAAAAATGATGGAATGTCTTACAGGCTTCAAGTGGATTGCAGCTGTAGAAGATGAATTCGAAAAGACAGGTGCAAATACTTATGTTTACGGTCTTGAAGAATCATACGGATACAAAATTGAAAAAGAAGTTATGGATAAAGATGGTGTTTCAGCAGCAGCAATGTGTGCAGAGATGACACTTTACTGGGCTTCTAAAGGCAAATCAATTCTCGAACATCTTGATGACATGTACAAAGAATATGGTTTCTTCGAAGACAGAGCCATTTCACAGAACTTCCCTGGTTCATCAGGAAAAGAAGTTATGGCTGGAATTATGGCAAAACTTCGTAAAGAAGGCCTCAAGACTCTTGGTGGCAAAAAGGTTATGGAAATTAAAGATATTCAGGAAAGTGTATCTTACAATCCTGATAATCCATCAGCAAAAACAAAGATTAACCTTCCAAAATCAAACGTTCTTCAGTTTGTTCTTGAAGGCGGTACAATCGTTTCTGCCCGTCCATCTGGTACAGAACCAAAAATCAAGTTCTATATCAATGCCCGCACAGAAGTCGGTGGTGCTAAATGTGACGGCTGTCTTGCAGCAACAAAAAAAGAAAGTGCTGCTGCCTGTGACGCCATTACAAAAGACATTAAGTCAATTCTTGAAAACGCATAAACTTTAATATAAGGGGGCTGTCCAATAAGTTTGCATTACGGTGGTTGAGTTTATCGAAACCACCATATTTAGTGTAGCAGTCATTTCGACGAGTGGTTTCTGAGCCTGTCGAAGGGTGGTTCCTGAGCCTGTCGAAGGGCTCAATGAGCGCTACACTCATTACTTTTTGGACATCCTCAATTTTTTTTATGTCTTTCAACCTTAAACTCATTACAAACTTTAAAAGATTAGTCAGTCTCTACCAGAACGGTGCCCGTTTTTGTGCATTTGATACAGAAACAACAGGCATCGATCCCCGGTATTGCAGAATAATCGAACTTGGTGCTGTTATTTTTACAAAAGACGGAATTTCAGACACCTATTCAACACTTGTAAATCCAGAAGAACCAATTCCTCCTCAAATTACTGAATTAACTGGAATTTCAGATTCAATGGTTTGTGATGCTCCTTCTGCACTTAAAGTTATTCCTGAATTTAAGAAATTCTGTCAGGACACCATTCTCGTAGCTCATAATGCACAGTTTGACCTGCGTTTCGTAAATGCAGAAGCACAAAGACTGGAACTTATGGAACTTTCAAACGAAGCTGTAGATACTCTCCGGCTAAGCAGAATCATGCTTCCAGAAAACACCACATGGAAGCAGCCAGAACTTGCAAAACAGTTCAACATTGATACAGGTCACGCACACAGAGCTTTCGACGATGCTAAAGTTTGCAGTCAGTTATTTTCAATTCTTGTAAATATGAAAGTTCCTCCAAAAACAAAAAGAAGACGGCTTGCCCCCATAGCATCAAAACAGCATAACCCGGACACATCGTTCCTTGCCTCTCAGGCTCTTTCAAATTAATTTGCATTTCTGAATCTATGCTTCATTCATTGATTTTTAAGGTATTTTTTTAAAAATAACTCTTAACAAAACTACTTGTATGCTGTATACTTGTTTTAACAAACACTATACAAATATGAGTATTGAAACAGGTTTTCCTTCCCCTGCCCAGGGGTTTGAAGAAGATACAATAGATTTCCAGCGTCTCCTTATAAAACATCCGGCTGCAACGTTCTGTATGCGCATAAAACGCAGTCATCCGGAATATTCAATTTTTAAGGACGATATTGTAACTGTAGACAGATCTATTACACCTGAAGATTCAAGTCTTGTAGTGTTCAGTTATGGCGGAGTATTTTGCTGCGGTCGATTTTTTGATGTATTAAACAGAATACATACTGACTCAAAAGAAACTTCCGAAGAACTTCAGATTTTTGGGGTTATAACAAATGTCATCCATCATTTTACATGCTGATTCAAACAGCTTTTATGCAAACTGTGAACGAATATTCAGGCCGGATTTAACAGGCAAACCAGTTGTAGTTTTAAGTAATAATGACGGGATTATAATTGCCCTTACAAAAGAAGCAAAATCCCTCGGATTCCGCCGCGGAGATCCATATTTCAAGGTAAAAGCCCGGTGCAACGCACAAAATGTAGCAGTGTTCAGCAGCAACTACACTCTTTATGCAGATATATCACGCCGAATCACCTCTATTTATCTGGATTTTGCACCTGACATAGAACAGTATTCAATCGATGAAAGCTTTTTATTTTTTCCAGATTTTTCACTAAATGAAATCAGGGAAATCTCAACAGAACTAAGACAGAGAGTTTTAAGGGAAACAGGAATGCCCATCTGTGTAGGCGCAGGTCCAACAAAAACAATAGCAAAATGGTATAACAAACACGCAAAAGAACATAACGGAGTTTTTGTCTATGATCCTGTAATGTTTGACGAGGGATTAAAAGAAACTGATGTTGCCGACATCTGGGGAATCGGAGTAAAAAAATCTCAAAAACTCCATGAGGCAGGTATTCACAATGGATTTCAACTCAAAAAAATGAATCTGGAAGAGGCCCGAAAGATGCTCACTATAACAGGTTATGCCACAGTTATGGAACTAAACGGTGTCCAGGCAATAGATAAAGTATGCAGAATAAAAAAAGACATAATCACCTCCAGCAGACAGTTCGGCACAAGAGTTTATGATTTAGAAACTCTGACCTGTGCCTTAACACAATACGTTGAAAATGCCGTTGAAAAAATGAGACTTCAGCAAAGTGAAACAGGAATTGTAAATATATATCTGTCTACCTGTTACAGTTTTGACAAAGATGAAAACGCTACCATTCCCTATGCAAATTGGGCCAGCGTAAAACTTCCTTACAGAACAAGCTATACGCCGGATATACTTCAGGGAGCATTGCAGTGCCTGAAAAAAATATATCGGGAAGGATTCGGTTATAAAACAGTAATGGTAAACCTTATGGATCTTGCAGATGTTAATTTACAGCAGGAATTATTCCGAAATAACGAACTTGCTGAAGGCAAAAGAAAAATTATGGCTCAAATGGAGAGTATGAATGAAAAATACGGCCGTAATACAATCCGCCTCTCTTCGTCACTTACAGCAAGCGGATGGGAAATGCAGAGGAATAATCTGAGTCCCTGTTACACTACCAGATTATCAGATATACCAGAGGTTTATTAAAAAGGGGCTGTCCAAAAAGTAATGACTGTAGCGGTCATTGAGCCCTTCGACAGGCTC
>JAEDGQ010000082.1 GCA_016297415.1 Treponema sp. | reverse complement strand
TTTTATTCTTGACAGAAGACACAACATATTAGCGATGTGAAAGGCGGCGAAGCCGTTGTTTGCGGCGGTGGTTGAGCCCTTCGACAGGCTCAGGATACCACCTGTCGAAACTACCAGAGCAAACAATGCAGCGCAAGCGGAACCTGTAACGTAGCGACCCGAAGCGACAGAGGAGCGGAGGGGAACGGCCATATTCATATTTATAGAAACTTTATTTTATGGTAGAATTATTTGATTTGTGGCTTTCTAAAAAATCTGGCTGCAAATGAGAGGAAAAAAATGGACGGAAAAGAAGAGATTCTTGAACTTTTGCGGGAAAATGCACGTCTTTCAGTTGAAGACATTTCTGCAATGACTAAAAAAACAGTGGACGAAGTAAAAGCGATTATTGCGACACTGGAAAACGAAGGAATCATCTTAAAATACGCGGCCATTATTAATCCTGAAAAAGACGAAGCGCAGAAAGATAAGGTTATGGCTGAAATTGAAATTCAGTGTATGCCTGAGCGTGAACACGGCTTTGATGCACTTGCTGAACGCATTTACCGCTTTCCACAGGTTAAATCTCTGTATCTTATGAGCGGCGGTTATGACCTTAAAGTTGTAATTGAAGGCGATAATCTTAAAGAAGTTGCAGGCTTTGTTTCAAGCAAGCTTTCCACTTTGAATGGTGTGCGCTCAACTAAAACACACTTCTTACTTAAAAAATATAAAGAAAATGACGTTCTCTACGTTGAAGATGAATCTGACCGCAGAGAAGGCGTAATGGCATAAACTTTCCAAAGGGGAGGAGCCCCCCCTACTCGCAAGCGAGGGTTTCTCCTCCCCTTAAACCCCACCACTTCCCGGCAGCGCTTAGGGGCCCGCCCCTAAGAACCTGGATGTTTTGTGTATTAAAATACAGATTTAATATGTATAATCTGTAGAAAATTTTAACTTTTTTATAATTTAAATATAGGCGACAGGAGGTCGCATGAATAATAGACCAGATAAATTTTCTAAATCTATGATGAATATTCCGCCATCGGGCATCCGTAAGTTTTTTGAAATGCTTATTGGCCATGATGACGTAATTTCACTTTCTGTTGGTGAACCTGATTTTCCTACTCCCTGGGTAATGCGTGAAGAAGCTTATTATCATCTGGAAAAAGGTCATACATCTTACACTTCTAATTGGGGTCTTGTTGAACTCCGTGAAGAAATTGCCAGGTACATGGAACGATATGGCATGTATTACAACCCTAAAAATGAAGTGCTTGTAACTGTGGGTGCTTCTGAGGGTGTTGATGCTGTTCTTCGTGCCATCTTAAATCCCGGGGATGAGCTGATTGTTGTTCAGCCTTGTTATGTAAACTATGTTCCGCTGGCTGAGCTTTGCCAGGCTAAGGTTATTCCTATAGACTCCAGCGTTAACGGCTATTATCCTACTGCTGAACAGATTAAGGCTGCCATTACTCCTAAAACAAAGGCTGTAATGATCTGTTCTCCAAATAATCCTACTGGAACTATGATTCCTGCTGAAGAGCTGGAAAAAATTGCTAAGGTTGTGGTTGAAAACCAGATCTGGTGTATCAGTGATGAAATTTACTGTGAACTTGCATACGAAGATGCTGAACATGTTTCCATTGGTTCTTACCCTGGAATGAAAGACTACGCTATTATTCTTAACGGTTTTTCTAAGTCCTTTGCCATGACTGGATGGCGTATCGGATATATTGCAGGTCCTGGGGATCTTCTTGGTCAGATTGTTAAGCTTCACGGATACAACACAATCTGTGCACCGATTTTCTCTCAGTATGCTGCAGTTGAAGGTTTGCGCCACGGCTGGAAGGATGTTGAAAAAATGCGGGTAAGTTATCAGCAGCGCCGAAATTTAATGTACAAGGCTTTCTGCGATATGGGACTTCCTGTTCCGGAACCAAAGGGTGCTTTTTACATGTTCCCTGACATTTCTTCTACTGGTCTTACTTCTGAAGAATTTGCAACACAGCTTTTTCAGAAGCATAACGTTGCCGTAGTTCCTGGTAGCGTATTTGGTCTTGGTGGTGAAGGTCACATCCGCTGCTGTTATGCAACTGGAATCGACAAAATGAAGATTGCCCTGGACCGCATTGCCGAGTTTGTAAAAGAACTTAAAGAAAAGAAATAATTTTCTGGAATAAAACCTGCATAAAAAATTGAGTATAATCTCAGGCAGGTTTATAGAAAATAAGGGGATGTCCAAAAAGTTCAACTTGCGGTGGTTGAGTTTATCGAAACCACCATATTTAGTTCAATGGTCATTTCGAAGAGTGGTCATTACTTTTGGGACAGTCCCTTTTTATCTTTCCGGTGTTTTACTCAGAAAGCAGAATTACAGATCTACTTTTTTAAGCAGTTTAATTAAACCTTCTTTAAGAATCAGATCGATAGGACGGCCTTCAGCATATTTTTTTGCTTCTTCACTGAAAGTACCTGCAGTAAAACAGATACCGCGGTCAGCCTTGCTTTCGTTAACTTTTGCCTGAAAATCCCGGACATAAAGTTCACCGATTGAACCTGTTGTTCTGTAGAAACGGAAAATTTCTGTATCTTCCCATTTATTTGAATCTACATTCATAAGAATTTCTACATGGTCAGGCTGAACTGAAATATCCTGAATTTTAACGATAGATTTTGGATAGTAAGCCAGAATGATTTTACGGCACAAAGCAACAAAGTCGCTGGAACCGCTCATCAGGTAAACCTGAAGATTTTTGTTCTGATTAAGTTCAGAGTAACGGGATAAAAGTTGTCCTACATCTTTATACTGTGGATTAATAACCTGAATTTCCCTTAACTGAACGATTCCCTGAGCAATGTTTTTTGTGGCAAAACAAGCCTGTGCATAGCGGTAACGAAGTTCAAGGAGAATTTCGGACGGAGTTTCCTGATGTTTTAAACCAATTTCAAAGTCCTGCATGGCTTTTTCGAACTGATTTGTACGGCTGTGAATGATACCTGCAGAAAGACAGGAGCGGGCACCGTATTCCGGGTCTGGACGAAGGTGAGTAAATACTTTTAAGGCCTTATCACCATAACCGCATTCTGCCATAGCATCTGCCATAGAAAAAAGACATTCTTTATTGTCAGGGTTTTCCTCCAAAGCACGGCGAAGGAAGGCTAGACTTTCCTTAAAGTGGTGAGCCTTATACATTGCCAGAGCCAGAGTTGAAGTTACATTGTGAGCCTCAGCGTTTATAACAAGTGCTTTTTTAAGACATGGAATTGCCTTTTCATATTCTTTGTTCAAATAGCAGGCAAGACCAAGGTGGTAGTTAGCCTCAAAACTCTGAGGGTTGATATTGTATGCAGCAGGAAGACCGCGGAAGGCATCCTGAATTTTGTTTAATTTAAGAGCACAGATTCCCTGACGAAGTGCAGCAGTGTATGGATCAATTTCCTGATGGGCTGGTGCAATACTAAGCATAGTATCGTAAATCTGATAGGCTTTATCCCAGGTGTGTTCCTGAAAGTAAATGTCACCAAGGGCAGAAAGGCCTTCAGGGTTGTGAGGATCCTGGCCGAGTTTGCGGCTGGCTTCCCTGATAATCTGGGTGCGGTTTTTAGTCTTCTTTTTCTTACCGGTACCTTTTCGAGTTGAGAATGTAATAAGAATTGTGGCGAAAGCAATTACAACTACAATTGCTACAATTAATGATAGAGAATCCATAGTTAAATTATCGGTAAAAAATATTCAAAACTCAAGAAATTTAATATTACTTTTCTATTATAACTAAATTTCTCTGACGTTCTTCTTCTTCAGAATTTTCAGTAAGGAAAGGAACTGTAAGACTTTCTACGGTGTATGAAGGCATGTTAGATCCAAGAGCTTCCATTTCTTCCTTAATTTTTTCAGCTTTTGCCTTATATGCTGCAAGTTTTCCACCGTCTTTCAGGATTCGGCGGAGTACATGAGTCATCTTTTTTTCAAGAGGACGGAAAGCTCTGAATACGCAGAGATCAAAGCGTTTCTGCTCCAGACGCTCCGCCTGGTTTTCTTCAACGGAAACCCTGTTCAATTCCAGAAGAGAAGCACAGTGATTAAGAAAACTGCACCGTTTTGTCATTCTTTCTACCAGAGTAAAATTTAAGTCAGGGAAAGCTGCCGCAAGAGGAATTCCCGGGAGTCCTGCTCCAGAGCCAATATCGGCCAGATTAAGAGCTTCAGGTTCAACACCAGAAGCGGCTGCAATTTCGGAAGCAAGACGGGCAACTTTTTCGGCTCCGCTTAAGCTGTCCAGAATGTGCTTTATTACAATCTGGTCATATTGGTCAGTATTAATCAGGTCAAATTTGGCATTGTATTCCTGAAGTGCTTTAATATATGAATCAAGTTTTTTTTCCAGCAGGGAAAGTTCTGTAGTTTTAATTCCGTAAAATTCACCTTTTTCAAATCCAAGCTGAACAAGACCGTCATGTAAATAATTCACTTTAATTCTCCAGAATGTTATTCAAGGCCAATAAGGACATCGGCT
The DNA here is from genome assembly GCA_016297415.1 of Treponema sp. GTDB lineage: Bacteria > Spirochaetota > Spirochaetia > Treponematales > Treponemataceae > Treponema_D. Next base: position 4,054 of record JAEDGQ010000082.1, on the reverse strand, counting down.
CTGACACCGTTGTTGTATTTTAGTGTAACAAGATTTCCCGTTCTCGAAGCAGTCAAATCTGAAATCTGGCAAAGTTTGTAAAAAAGGGAAGAAGTATTTTCATAATCCTGTGAAAGAGAAGGAGTAACGGAGTAAACAGTAGAGCTGTTTTTAATTCCAGTTGCATGAAACAGAAAATAAAAAGTTTCTTCTCTGAGTTTTCCATCAGCCATGTATTTTCTGTCCCCAGTCAGCAGAAAGGAACCGTCATTTTCAGGTTTTGAAAAGTATATGGTTTTGCAGCTTCCCAGAACGTTGTAGCCGTTAATAAGAAATCGTAAAACTGAAGGTTCTGCTTTTTCAGGTGCTTTTTCCTTTACAGAAACAGGAGTTGCAGAAGCAGAAGCACCATTTTCAGGCATTCTTTTTTTAAGTTCTTCCAGCTGTGTAAGAATCTGCTTCAGAACAAGCTGATCGGAGCCGTTTGATATTGAAAGAAGCGGGTTATTTTTTCCAAGAAGGCCTGAAAGGTTTCCCATAAGTCCCATCTGGTCCATAGACGAAATCTGACTTGCAGTAAGCATGTTAGAAAGAGCGGTCTGAACAGAATATGAAGCAGTATCTTTATAAACAGGAGCAGCAGGAGAAGAAGGTGCTGAAACAACTTCAGTTTTTTTAGCTGCTGATGCAGAAAAAGAAGCTTCATCAGTTTTTTCTTCCTGGCTTGCTTTAGGAGTTGCAGCAGGCACATTTTTCTGACCGGTGTAAAAACCAGCACTTCCAGGAATATAAAACCCGTTTCCTACGGTAGGCGCAGAAACAGAAGGCATGGCAGGTGCAGAGGGCATGGCAACAGTTCCGGACTGTGCAAATCCGCCGGACAAAGTTAAAAGAGAAATAAAAGATGCGGCAAAAATTTTATTAAAGGTTTTCAATGCTTTCCTCTATAAACTGAAGCCGTTGCTGAAGAGCCGCAATAGTTTTTTCCAGACGGTTTCTTTCTTTTTCCAATTTTGCTTTAGGATCATCGTTTTTGTGCTTTTTCATAAGCTGAGCAACGGTGTCAGCAGGTTTTCCGGCAAGAATCTGTTCTTCAGCAGCAGCTCTGTCTTCCGGCTTTTTGATTGCGGCAACTTTTTTCATGTTGTCAAAACCGATTGCAGGATTTACTTCTACATGGCCAACCTTAGTGATTTCAGCAGCTGCGGTGCGTGGCAGACACAGAACGCGGTCAAGATAATCTTCGTAGCGGATATTTGCTTTTTCGCAGAGGGCATGAGCTTTGCTTAAAAGTTTGCCGAATTCCTGCATAAGTTTTCCGTTTACTTCGATATATTCTTTGCGGATTTTTTCAGTTACTTCTTTGAGTTCTGGAGATTCTTCCAGGTCAATTTTGTAAATGCCCAGTTCTTCAGCTTTTTCAAGCAGCATGTGGAATTTAGACCAGAAAGCAGCATTGTGTACCCGTCCCTGAACCATAAGTTTACCACCGCTTTCAGCAAGTTTTTCTTCGTTAATAAGGTGATGAGTGTATTCGTGAATTGCAGTATAAATCAGGTTTTTGTCAGAACTGAAGTTTTTATTGTGAAGAAGGATTTCCCTTGTTTCAGGATTATAAAGCCCGTTTACGCGAACAGATTCCTTTCCTGTCATAATTACAGAAAAGTCCAGTTCAGAAGGCTGAATTTGTAAAAGTGTCTGTTTAATTGTTTCGTTATCCATAAATTAATTATAGTAAAAAAAAATTAAAAGGTCAGTAAAAAAGGGCGTTCTCCCTCCGCTTCCCTCTGGCCTGGCTCTGCAGAGTTCCGGCTTTTGCCTGCATTACTGTGCATCGTTCCGTAACGGCTTTGGCGCCTTTCCGCTCCCTGACGCAGTTTCAAAGAAATTCTTTCATTTTATGTCAAAAATGCAATTTCGCTGGCAATATAAATAGTGAGGAAAAAGATTCCGCCGGCAGAAACAACTCTGCGCGGGACAGAAAAAACGAATAATTGTGAGTTTTACGGTCTGAATCCTTAAATAAAAGCCCAATGACCGTAAAAATGCGTTTTTCATCATTATTGAAAACGAATATTTTTAGTTTTTACGGTCATTGTCAGAAAAATAGACCCGTAAATCCGTAAATCCCCAGTTATTTGTCCTTTTCAATCCTTAAAAGTTAACTGCATTCTGAAAATTTACGGAACAAACTTCAAAAAAAACTTTTTGAACCGTAATTTTCAAAATTTTAGGTTGTGCAGTCACCCTGAGTATAAAAAATTACGGCCATTAAGCCTTTCAAAAAGTTTTTGGCTGTAAAAATCCCAAAAGGAGCTAAAAAATGAAGCCGTTTGAAAAAATTCCTCCAGACAATTTAGAAGAAAATGTTTTATGTCGCATCAAAAATCTGGAATCCGCTCTTTCTTCCATTAAAAAAAGCCTGGCTCAGTCGCCGGAAGGAACTTTATGCATTTCAAAAAGCAATAATTCCGTACAATTCTACAACCGAAAAAAAACCCCTTTCGGAAGTTCAAAAAAACACTATATTTCGGTAAAAAATACAAAGCTGCTGGTTCAACTGGCACAAAAAAGTTACAACCTTCAGATAAAACCCTCACTGGAAAAAGAACTTCTTCTTCTGCGCCAGCTTCTTGATTTTTCAGTTCCACATAACTCTTGTTCAATTTTCGAAAAACTTCCAGAATCCGCAAAAACACTGGTTTTTCCATTAACACTCCCCGATGACCAGTACGCATCGTTCTGGCAGGCAGAAGAGTATACAAAAAAAGGGTTTATTCCCGGCTCCAGAGAGTTTTATACGGCAAAAGGCGAAAGGGTCAGATCCAAGTCAGAAGTCATAATAGCCGATACACTTCAGCGGTATCATGTACCTTACAGATACGAGTATCCCCTTGAAATTCACGAAAATGGATTTGACAGAGTTTTTTACCCGGATTTTTGCTGTCTGAACCGGCGCACCCACAGAGAGTTTTTCTGGGAGCATTTTGGTCTTCTTGATGAACAGGAATACAGTTTTTCGGTTACAAAAAAACTTAATTTGTATATTCAAAATAAAATTTTCCCCGGAGAAAAACTGCTGTTCACTACAGAAACATCAGAATCGGCACTGAATGTAAAAATCGTGGAACTTCTGATAAAAAAATATCTTCTTTAAGGACAGGCGTTCTCCCTCCGCTTCGCTCCGGGTCGCTGCGTCCACCCTTCGCTAACGCTCATCGTCCTCGTCCACTTCGTTCCCTGCGGTCGACGCCTCCGGCGGGGTTCCCATCGCTGACCGTTTTTTCTGTTTTTTAAATTAATTTAAGAAGCCCATGGAGTCCAGAATAATAGAAGCTGCAACAGTTGCTGCGGTTTCGGTTCTAAGGACTCTGGAACCCATGGAACAAAGGGTAAATCCGGACTGTTCAAGCAGGTCCCGTTCTTTGTCTGTCCAGCCTCTTTCGCTTCCAATTGCTGCAACCATAGAAGCAGCACCTTCTTTCTGTAAAAAATCATGAAGGGAAGTTGTCATCCGGCGGTTATCAAGCGCGATAAAGGAAGCCATGGCATTTTCTGGAGCAGAAACAGCTTCTTCAACTGCATCTTTAAGGGATTTGCATACAACTAGTTCCGGAACATGAGTGCTGGCAGCCTGAACAGTTCCATCAAGAAGCATTCTGCAGGCAGAACCGTCTTTTATAACATTTGAATCCAGATAAGATTTTTCTGTAAGTTCAGTTCCTGCAAGAATTACTTTTTTAACACCAAGTCCGGCAATATCCCTGAAAAGTCTTTTTAACTGAATAGGACGTGGAAATCCAATAATCATTGTAAGGGGATAAAGAGGTTTTCCTCTTCCTGTGGGCTTAAATTCAAAAGAAATGCTTTCTTCAGAAGAAATGGAAGTAATGGTTGCAATTCCTGAAGCACCGCCAATAATTCCTGCATCAAAAGTGTCCCCTTCTTTTTTGTGGAGAACTTTTACAATGTGCTGAGCCCGTTCGTCTTTAAGGGAGAGAGGCTGGTTAATTTCTTCGCTTGAAAAAAGGCAGATATTCATAAGTAATCCTGTGAATCCTTTGTTATATTATAG
>JAEDGQ010000008.1 GCA_016297415.1 Treponema sp. | reverse complement strand
TCACGACTGGAAGCCATTTTTAGCAGGGAATATATTATAATGCGTTTGCCCTAGCATTAAGTTAAAATTAATCTATAAAAGAGTTTGACAAAGAATAAGGAGGAAAATATAATTAAAATGTTATATAATCATTTTGAATTATTTGACCGATAACTAAAGAGTCATGCTTTACTTAAAAGCATGTGCGAAGGAGTTTTTAGATGAAGAAAAGCGTTATTGCTTTAACCAGTCTTGCTCTTCTTGCTGGACTTTGTGCCCCTGTAGTTGCACAGCCAAGCAGCAGAGCAGTTGAAACTTTTATTGTTGATGATTTCGATAATAAAGGTGAAAAGAATGTATACCAGGTAATGGCTGGTACAGAAATGTGGACATGGAAAGTCCAGACAAGCCGTTTTATTGATAAAGAAAACGGATATCCAAAAATGGATTACTTTGAAGGTCAGCCAAACTCTCTTAAGGCTTTGAATAAAAATAAGGAAGAGACTCCAAAAGTTCTTGGTGTTAAAACAAGTTATGCACGTAAAGGTGAAAACTGGTTTGAAGTTTATCCGGAAGTTGATGGAAAACCTTATGAAATTCCTTTTGTAGGTACTTGTACACAGATTGACTTCTGGGTATGGGGTGCAAACTATCTGTACTACATCGATCTTCTCGTTCGTGATGCAGATGGTCGTGTTCACACTCTTCCAGCAGGAAACCTTGCATTTAACGGTTGGAGAAACTTAATTGTTACTGTTCCTGGTTCAATCCGTCAGCACTCAAGACTTCGTTCAGGTCCAACAGAACTCAGATTCATAGGATTCAGAGTTCGTACAGATCCTGATGAATATGTAGATGATTTCAATATCTTCTTTGATCAGTTGAAATACACAACAAATACATTGAGCAACATCTTCGATGGATACGAACTTAAAGACGTAGACTTCGGTGATTCGTCAAGCTCAGGCAGTTCTTCTGCAAGAGAGGCAAAATAATGAAAAAATTACTTTCAGCTGTATTAGCTTTTGCTGTTGCAGGATTTGTTTTTGCACAGAATTCAGATCTTTCAGAACCTGATCCAACAGTAATTGGTAATGATTCTGCAAAACAGGCTCTTCGTGAAATCTCTATTGATAAATTTGAAATAGAAGGTTCATGGAATGCTCATATTTCACCAGACTTTGGTGTTATTTCAAGCCGTCTTTTTGATGGCAGCCCGGCTATGAAAGAACCACTTAAAGGTGAAGAAGAAGCTGAAGATTCAAAAGTACTGGGTGTTAAGGTTGAATTCTTCCGCCGTGGTGTTAACTCATTCTTTGTAAGATCAGCTCGTCCAATTCCTATTGAAGGTGTTACAAAAACAGTATCTGTTTGGGTAGCAGGACGTAATATGGATCACGAAATGTACCTCCTGGTACAGGATTACTTCGGAAATAACTTTGAACTTTACATGGGATCACTGGGATTCTCTGGATGGAAAAAGATGACTGTAGCAGTTCCACCAACTCCAGATGGAGAACATGGAATTATCCAGCAGAGTGCTTACAATGGTGTAAAACCAGGTCTTCGTATACTTGGTTTCAGAATTGACTGTAACCCAATGCTGGCTCGTGGACAGTATTACATCTATTTTGATGATCTTCGTGCTGTAACAGACCTTTATGATCTTGAAAACCGGGATGAAGATGATATTAATGATGACTGGTAGTCTAAAACTCTAGAATATGAAAGCTCCTGTTTTAAGTAAACAGGAGCTTTTTTTTGGGGGCTGTCCTATAAGCAATGACTGTAGAGGTTATTGAGCCCTTCGACAGGTTCAGGAACCACCTGTCGAAATGCTCATTGCACTAAATATGGTGGTTTCGACAAGCTCAACCACCGCAAGTTGAACTTTTTGGACAGGAGCTTTTTTTTTTTGCGTTAGTGATAGTAACCGCACCGCAGGTGATAAAAGTCCGGAGGACTTTTATTGAAGTCCGGAAGGACGGAACGGTGGATAGCACGACGGCGCAGCCGGAACGCCCTTTACTTAAGGTGGTAAATCCAGCTTTTTCCTTTCTTTTTTTCAGTTTTTTCTATTATTTCCATTTTGCAGAATAACCACAGTAAAAGTGTGTATGTTGAGGCGGCTTTTTGTCTGTTTGATTTTGAAAGATGGATAAATTGCGGGTGATTAAAAATCAGGCCTTTTAAATCTGGAGGAGTAAAATCTTCAGGCAGGGAAGGTGGCAGAAAACTGAGGTAATCACTCAGGGGGTGGTATTTTTTTGACCAGTTGATTTTATTGAGCTGTTTTCCACCTGGTATCCAGTCTTTTAAAAAACGACGGCTTTTATTGGGAAGCTGTGTTTTTTCCTCTTTTTTAATTCTGATTTCTGTAATTGAAACTCCAATAAGTTCCAGGGTAAACAGATTGTTTTTTAATGAAGAATAAACACCTGTAAGGCCCTGAAGGCTGGCGTAAGGCGTTTCGGATTTTGGACTCTTTTTTGATGATAAAAGTTCTCCGGTTTCAGTTACTGTTTTAATAATTTTTTCTTCAATAACCGGGTGAACAACCCTGATTTTTTTTCCCTGATTAATAAAGTATTCAATTTTCTTTTTTAGAGCAGACACGCTGCCTGTCTGTATTTCGATTATTTCCTCTGGTGTCAGAATATCACAGATAAAACTGCCACTTTTTTGTTCCGTCTGACCGTTAAATTCTCCGGCATATATTTTTTTAAGAGTGTTGTGAAGATTTGTTTCGTTCCAGGTATTAATTACGGTCATTTTTTTTTAAGGTTTCTTTTACAGAGTTATGTGATTTTCTGATTTTTTGTTGTTTCAGAAAAAGTGCAATTTTTTTTACTTAAACCTTATTATCGGGAGAAAAAGTGGTTGACTTTAAGAATTTTGACGGATAAAATGAAGATAAGTGGGAAAAAGTGGAGCTAAGTGGTAAAAAGTGGAACTGCTAACCGGTGAGTACCGAAATACATTGGATGAAAAGGGAAGAATCCTTTTTCCATCAAAGCTTAGAAATGAGCTGTTCGGCGAAAATGAAAAAAATGTCCTCATCGTTACACAGTCTTTTGATCACTGTTTATGGCTTTATACTCTTGAAGAGTGGAAAACTCTTTCTTCCAGAATCATGGAAACAGCTTCTCCCTTCAGTAAGCAGAACCGTCTTGTACTTCGTACTTTGATTGCTCCTGCACAGGAAGTGGAACTTGATAAAGCTGGCCGACTTTCAATCCCACAGAGCCTTCGCGAATATGCGGGACTTTCCAAAGACTGTGTAATTCTTGGTATCAATAAATACATGGAACTTTGGGACGCTGAAACTTACAGCAGGTATCTTGAAGAAAATGATGAAGATCTTAAGGATGCAGCTGAAGCTTTAAGCTCAATCAGTCTGTAATTTAACTGCCCTAAAGGGCAGAAAAGGAAAAAGAAGTTGGAAATTGTTCATACTCCGGTTCTTTTACAGGAATGTCTTGAATATTTAAGTCCTGCAGGAGAAACATTTGAGAAGAACGCTTTAATGATTGACTCAACATTGGGAGAAGGAGGCCACAGTAACGCCTTCCTTTCTAAATTTCCAGGACTTCATATTATTGGCCTTGATGCTGATAAAACTATTCAGGCTAGAGCCAGAGAACGCTTGAGTGTTTATGGCAACAGAATGAATTTTTTTAACGGCTGGTTCAATGATTTTTATGAAAACTATGATTTAAGTGGTGAAAGACCTGATCTTATTCTTTTTGATTTAGGTATCAGTGTTTATCACTATGAAAAAAGCGGGAGGGGATTCTCTTTTCGTTACGATGAGCCGCTTGATATGCGCTTAAATGCGTCTGAGGGGGAAAGCGCTGCTGACATTGTTAACACATGGAAAGAGGAAGAGCTGGCAAATATGATTTATTTGTACAGCGACGAGAAAATGAGCCGTCGGATTGCAAGAGCGATTGTTGAAGCCAGATTGGGTGGAAAAATAGCTTCTTCAAAAGCTTTGGCCGACATTATCTGGAATGCAGTACCTGCAAATTACAGATATGGACAGATTCATCCGGCAACCAGAACTTTTCAGGCTTTGAGAATTGCTGTAAACAGCGAGTTGAGAAGACTGCCAAAAGCTCTGCACTGGGCTTTTAATGTTTTAAAAGACGGTGGAAAGATGGGTGTAATAACTTTCCATAGTCTTGAAGACAGAATTGTTAAGAATTATTTCAGAAACCTTGGTAAACAGTGTATCTGTCCGTCAAATCAGGCTGTATGTACTTGTGGTGGAAGTGCCTGTGCTGAGATTTTGACAAGAAAACCTGTTGAGCCCACTGTAGAAGAGGTGAAGGTAAATTCTCCAAGCCGCAGTGCAAAACTCAGGGTTGTAAGAAAAATCAGGGATGCAAGCGAAATGCATCTCCTTGAAATTGAAGAAGAGGCAATGTAATGAGTCAGAAAGGTGAGTCCAGAGCCAGAATTATTGCTTACATCTTTGCTGTCCTGATTCCTGTTCTTTTAACTGTACAGGTTTTTCAGGCTTACAGATATAAAAAATTAAGGAATGAAATTAAGAGACTGGAAACCAGACAGGTTGAACTGGTAGAACAGAATCGAAAATTGATTTCTGATATCAGCGTTCTTTCAAGTTCTGACCGGATTGAAAAAATAGCTGAAGATGACCTTGGAATGCACAAGGCAAACACGGGTGATATTGTTCGTGTAGAAATAAAAGGGGAAAAGAAATAAAGAATAAGATGTGTAACAATGCTGTTGTAAAAGAAAATACAGATTCGCTCCTTACAATTGCCCAGCTTCTGGACAGCGTTAATGGTACTATCATTGGCCATTCTTACAATGCATCAAGCTTCTTATTTACTTCTGTAGTAACAGACAGCAGAAACGTTACAAAAAATAGTCTTTTTGTTCCTTTAATCGGTGAATTCCAGGACGGTCATAAATATATACCTCAGGCAATTGAAAAGGGTGCTTCTGTTATTTTTGTTGCCAGAGTTTCTTACGAATCGGATAAAGACGGGTATGAAGAGCTGTGTGAAAAACATCCAGACACAGCTCTTGTCCTCGTTGAAAATACACTTCACGCACTTCAGCAGGCTGCCGGACGCTATGTGGAAAAATTTCCATCTTTAATTCGTGTTTCGGTAACAGGTTCCAGCGGAAAAACAACTACAAAAGAAATTACTGCCTCAGTTTTACGCCAGAAATACAATGTGGTTTGTAATAAAGGAAACCTTAACAGTGAAACTGGACTTCCTTTAAGCTGTTTTGAAATCCGCAGGGAACATGAACTTGCACTCCTTGAAATGGGAATGAATCGTGAAAATGAAATCGGTGAAATTGCCGAAACATTCAAACCTCAGTATGGAGCAGTAACTAATATTGGAACTGCTCATATCGGTCTTCTTGGCAGCCGTGAAAATATTGCCAGAGAAAAAAGAAAGATTTTTACATATCTTGATGAAAATGGTGTTGCTGTAATTCCTGCTGAAGATGATTTTGCAGATTATCTTTGTGAAGGTGTAAAAGGCCGCATTGTAAAATATGGAAAATCTGTAAAAGATAACGGTATTGAATTTGTAAGTGATGATGGAATTGACGGTACAACTTTCCGTATTGACGGAGTAACTGTACATCTTTCGATTCCCGGCAAATATAACTTTAATGACTGTCTTGCAGCTGTTGAATTAGGAAGAGCTCTTGGTCTTACTGCTGAACAAATAAAAGCAGGTGTAGAAGCTGTTCAGCCTTTAAGTGGAAGAAGTCATATTTTAAAGGGAAATTATACAATTCTTGAAGACTGCTATAATGCAAATCCTGATTCAATGGAAAAAGCAATCGAATTTGCAGGCAGCGTTAAATTTAGTGGAAAAAAGATTTTTGTTCTTGGCTCTATGCTGGAACTTGGAGATGAATCTTCTGAAGCTCACAAAAATGCAGGCATTGAAGCTGTAAAAGGCGAAGCTGATATGGTTGTTTTTGTTGGAAAGGAGATGATTGCCGGTTATAAAGCAGCAGAATCAATGAAGCAGGAACATAAAAATCTTCGCCTTGAATATTTTGAAAATCATGGCCATGAAGACATGAATGCAATTGCAGATTTAATTAAAGGATTTGCAGAAAAAGGTGATTTTATACTTTTGAAAGGAAGTCATGGAATTGCCCTTAATCGTCTCGTTGAGCTGCTTAACGGTGAAAAGGGAGTTAGCTAATGCATAACTTTAATTTTTTCGCTGAAAAGCCTAGCAGCTCTTACAGAAAAAGTGACTCTGGTCTTGTTATCCTCACAATGGTTATGTGGGGATTAGGAATCATTACACTTTATTTCTGTTCGGCAGGATATGGACAGAGAGGCTGGCAGGATCCCTTCCACTTCGTAACCCGTCAGTTTATCAGTTCTCTTTTTGGATTTGGATTAATGTTTTTTCTTGCAATTATTGATATGGAAAAACTTAGAAAAATCCTTCCTGTAATTGTTTTTGGTTCTCTGTTTCTGTGCTTTTTGACATTTATTCCGGGAATTGGAATTTCTGCCAATGGTGCAAGACGCTGGATCAGACTGCCATATTTTTCATCATTTCAGCCTTCTGAAACTGCAAAGTTTGCAATGGTTCTTTATCTTGCAAATCTTTTTGATAAACAGGAAAAACTTCCTGCAGAAGAGAGATCAGTTTTACCTGCTTTTTTAGGTTTATTTGTGTTCACTCTTGTAATTTTTTTACAGCAGGATTTTAGTACCGGTTTATTCATTTTTATAATCGGTCTTATGCTCTTTTTTGTAACAGGTGCAAGACTTTCCTGGTTTGTACCTGTTGCAGGTCTGGGAATCCCGGCAGCCGGTCTTATGATTCTGTTGAAACCTTATCGTGTAAACAGACTTGTAGGATTCCTTGCTCAGGATGACAACCTTCAGACTTTTAACTATCAGCTGAATAATGCAAAAAAAGCAATCAGCGATGGTGGACTTCTGGGGCAGGGAATTGGTACTGGTTTGACAAAAATAAACAGTATTCCTGAAGTTCAGACTGACTATGTATTTGCAGGCTGGGCAGAAGCTCATGGACTTCTTGGTGTAATTGTTTATCTTCTGATTCTGGGATTTTTTACATACAAAATTTATAAAATCTGTATGACTTGTGGAAACAGATTTGCAGCAATAGCTTCCTTTGGTTTTGGTGCTTCTATAGTGACTCAGTCACTGCTGAATATAGGCGTTGTAGCCGGCGCTTTACCATCTACAGGTATTCCGCTTCCCTTTTTTAGTTCCGGCGGTTCTTCGATTATCATAACCCTGGCCATGTGTGGTTTTTTGATAAATGCGTCGAGAATAGATAAGCAGGACGAAATTGAAATATTAACTGGAGAGATATAAATAAAATGAGTGATTTTGCTTTTAAGAGTTTTGAAGAATTTGAATCAACCTCAAAAAAGAAAAAGGATGCCAGGGCAAAAGCCCTTAAATGGCTGTTTGTAATCCTTTTTTCCCTTCTTTTTATAGAAGTTGCAGTATATTTTTTCGTAGTTCCTTGTCTTGGACCTGTAAAATATAAGTTCTCTGGACTTAACAATTGTTCTGAAAAAGAACTTATTGAAGTTTGCGGAAATTCTCTGGATGTAAATTATTTCAGTTTCAATAAATCAAAAATCCGTTCAATGATTTCAAGTGTGTCAGGTGTTGAAGAAGTTAAGATTTCTAAAAGATTTCCTGACAGAGTTTATATTAATGTAATTGAAAGAAAACCTGTTGCCGTTACTTTTGTAAATGATGGGGACGTTACTGTACCTATTCAAATTGATAAAAATGGAGTATTATTTCCTGTAAAATCTGCAGTTGTGCCTAATGATGGATCTGTTCCAATCGTTTCTGGTATTCCTGTAGAGAACATTCCGGAAGGTATGAGACTGCCATCAAAATATCATCTTCTGATTGATCAGATTGCTGAATTGCAGGCTAAAAACAGAATTTATTTTGCAGCAGTATCAGAAATTCACGTTGTACCAAGAGAATACGGTAATTTTGAACTGGTTCTTTTCCCTGTAAAGGCTCACTTAAGAGTTCTTGCAGACCGTGTATTAAACGAAGAAACTCTTCAGAAAATGCTTGTTACTCTTGATGTTGTTAAGGGTCTGGACTCTAACGTGGATGTAATTGATCTCCGTTATGGTTCAATTTCTTATCATTCTCGTAATGACCCCACAGGAGCTTCTTTTGAATAGGAAAATTATTGGTCTCGACATTGGTACCAGTTTTGTTCGCACTGTAATCGGCGAAGTTTTAGATGACGATAAAATCGAAATCATTGGATGTGCAAAAAAAGCCTCCTCCGGACTTCGTAACGGAGTTATTGTAAACCGGGAAAGTGCCATGAACTGCATTAAGGAATGTATTGAAGAGGCAGAAATTAAAGCTGCCTGGGAAGGATATTCCTGTGTAACTGCAATTGGTGGAAGTCAGACTGATTCAATGAACTCTCAGGGTCTTGTTGCTATTTCAAGTCATGGAAAAGGGCCTAGAGAAATCAACAGAAATGATATTGAACGTGTTCTTGATGCTGCTAATGCCGTAAATATTCCTATGGACAGAGAAATGCTTCATGTAATTCCTCAGAATTATATTGTTGATGGTTCCACTGTTCTTAAAGATCCTGAACATAATATTGCTGTCCGCCTTGAGGCTGAAGTTCATATTGTTACAGCTTCAAAAACAGCCATTACAAACATGACACAGTGTGTTGAAAGAGCAGGTTACAATCTTGACCGTGTAATGCTCAAAACTCTTGCAGGTATGTATGCAGTAATGGGTCCTGATGAAAGGGAACTTGGTTCAATTTTAATTGACCTTGGTGGCGGAACTACTGATGTTATCGTTATTAATAAAGGTGCTCCAATCTGTACAATTTCCATTCCAGTTGGCGGCAATCTTGTTACTAATGATATTGCTATGATTAAAGGCGTTTCTTCTCAGACAGCTGAAAAAATTAAGGTTGAATACGGCTGCTGCTGGGGTGGAGCCCTTGAAACTGATTCTGAAGTTATTATTCCTGGAGCTGGTGGAAGAGATCCTGAAGTTTGTCTTCGCTCTGAAATCTGTATGGGAATTATTGAACCTCGTATGAGAGAAATCTTCTCTATGGTTCGTAACGAAATCATTAATAAAGCAAACACAACACTTTCCGGAAACATTATTCTGACAGGTGGTGGTGCTTTAATGCCTGGTGCTGTTCAGCTTGCAGAAGATGTATTTGGTACAAGAGCTGTAAGACTTGGAACTCCAGGAGATTTGGGCGGATTACAGGAAGAATACAGAAGACCTGATTTTTCTACTGTTGTTGGTCTTGTTCTTGGTTATCATGCAGAAACAAGAAACAGAACTAATGATAAGGTAAAAAAACTTAATTCTTCTGGCGGTGAAGGTTCTGGAAAAAGCATAATTGGAAAAGTTGCTGCTTTTCTTAAAACTTGTTTTTAATAAATAAACTTTGAATAAAGCAGAAGGGGATCTGCTTTCTTTGGGTGGGAGGCTTAAATGCTTGAAATTTTAGACGTTAATGATGATGTAAACAACGGAAATCTTGTAAGTCCAACAAAGATTAAGGTTGTAGGCTGTGGTGGCTGTGGAGGTAACGCAGTTAACAACATGGTTGATGCCGGAATTAAAGGCGTTCAGTTTATTGCACTTAACACAGATCTTCAGCATCTTTCTGTTTCAAAAGCAGATCACAAAATTCAGATTGGTAAAAAAATTACAGCCGGTCTGGGAGCAGGTATGCACCCGGAAATCGGTGAAGAAGCTGCAAAGGAAGAACAGGAAACTATTAAGGCTCTCCTGGACGGCTCAGATATGATATTTATTACTGCCGGTATGGGTGGTGGAACTGGAACTGGTTCTGCTCCAATCGTTGCAAAAATTGCCCGGGAAGCCGGGGCTCTTACAGTTGCTGTAGTTACAACTCCATTTACATTTGAAGGTGGAGAACGTATGAAGCTGGCAATGGAAGGTATTAAAAAACTTCGTCAGGAAGTTGACTCTCTTATCGTTATTCCTAACCAGCGTGTATTTGAAGGTGTAGAAAAGAAACCTTCAGCTATGGGTGCTTTCAAAATTGTTGATGACATTCTCCGTCAGGGTGTAAAAGGAATTTCTGAAATCATTACAAAAACAGGTCTTGTTAACCGCGACTTTAAAGATGTTGAAACTGTAATGAAAGGTCAGGGAGATGCTATTCTCGGTATTGGTGTTGCAGAAGGTGAAAATCGTGCTGTTGATGCTGCTACTGCTGCTATTAACAACAGACTTCTTGCAGATACTCATATTGATGGTGCTAAAAACATTCTTATCAAAATCAGCGGAAATGAAGACGTTGGTATTGATGAATGTGATGAAATCGTAAAAGTAATTTCTGCAAGTGCTGATAAAAATGTAAAAATCCTCTGGGGACTTTATATTGAAAGTGAACTTGAAGATAAAATCAGCGTAACAGTTGTTGCAACTGGTTTTAATTCTGCTAACAGTGCTTCTCAGACAGAAACTGTTGAACAGCCTGTTTATACAGAACCTGCAAAAGATAGTGAAGTTGTTGATATTAATGAATTTGATTCAGTACTTAATCCTGAAAAAATCTTAACAGCTTCTCCAGTTGCAGAACGTGCACAGGTTTCTGATGCTGAAATTTCAAGCCTTTTCAATAAAGCTAATACTGTCTTAAATCAGAGTGTTTCTCAGAGTGTTCCTTCGTCAGGAAATGGAAATCTTTTTGATGCTATGAAGGCTGCTCAGGCAAGAAATGTTACAATGAATATGCCTTCAACTCCAATTGATACAAGAGATCTCTCTCAGCCAACAGCCTGGAGAAATCTTGCAAATCTTTCGAATTCCATTGACGTTACAAAAAAATAGCATTTAATTATGACAGTAGAATTATTGCTTCAACAGTTTTATACAGATTTAAGGACTGTTGAAGCTTTAAGTGAAAATACAGCCAGAACATATTGTCAGTGTGTACTTACTTTTTTAAGGTGGGTTAAAAAAGAGCAGCTTAGATTGACTGCAATTAATACACAGAATCTTGTTTATTATCTGGTTTGGCGAAAATCCCAGGGCTGTGATGAACTTACTGTTGCGAAAGATATTTCTGCCCTCAGGTCTTTCGGCTCTTACTTAAAGAGAAAAAATGCCTGGGCAGATAATTATGCAAATATGCTGGACAGACCTAAAGCTTCAAGAAGCCTTCCAAAAGTTCTGTCTGTTGAGCAGATTGATGCTTTTTTGAATGTAATTGACCTGTCAAAACCTCTTGGTGTAAGGGACAGGGCACTTTTTGAATTGATGTACAGCTGCGGTCTTCGTGTTTCGGAGGCGGCTGGTCTTAAAGTAAAAAATGTTCACCTGAAGGAACGTATTATTATTGTTCATGGTAAAGGTGATAAAGAACGAATGATTCCTTTCGGGGAAGCAGCAAAAGAACGGCTTGAAAAATATCTTAATGATGTAAGGCCTTCTCTTGTTGGAAATAAAATTGTAGAAGAAGTTTTTGTAAATTATCAGGGTAAGCCTATAAGCCGTAAGGGAATCTGGAAGAATTTTCAGACTTATGAAGCTTTAAGCGGGATAAATGCAAAAGTTCACACTTTACGCCATTCATTTGCCACTCATCTGCTGGCAGGCGGAATGGATTTAAGATCTGTTCAGGAACTTCTTGGACATTCAGATCTTGCTACAACTACGATATATACTCACGTAGAAGACAAACAGCTGCGTGAAGGACATAAAACATATTTTCCTGGTCATGTTACGGAGGCAAAAAATGAATAAAAGACATTCTTTCCCGGTAAAAAAATTCATTAGAATTTGTACAGGTGTGTTTTTGACAGCAATAATTCTCTGCGGCTGTTCAAAATCAAATAAAACTATTATCAGAATGCAGAAACTGGAAGAAAACGTTGGTACACCTACAAAAGAACATGAATTAAAAGATGCAATTAAAAAGTATCAGGACAGGGTTGCTGATGTTCAGCTTGCAAACGCTCAGGTAGGAATCTGGTATAAAATGCTTGCTACAAGATATCTTGATGCAAAAATGTATGGTGAAGCCTTAAAAAACTATCAGATTGCAATACAGTATTATCCGACAAACCAGAACCTTTATTATTACGTTGGGGTTTGTGCAGGTTATATGGCAAAAAGTGCACTTGATTACAATGCAACAGGCAGCAGTGATGAAAAATACAATTATCTGAAACTTGCTGAATCTGCATATTTAAGGGCAATCGAACTGGAACCAAGATATGTTCGCTCACTTTATGGTCTTGGCGTACTTTATGTTTTTGAACTTGATGAATGTGAAAAAGCTGTTCCTTATCTTGAACGGGCTCTTAATGTTGAAACAAAAAATACTGACATTATGTTTGTACTTGCCAGAGCTTACTATGTAACAGGAAGATATGATGAAGCAGTTTCCCTTTACGACAGAATAATTTCTACTACAAAATCTGATGAAAAAAAGAAAGAAGCTGAAGCCAATAAGAGAATTGTTTTAGATACTTCTTATGTCAGATAATAATGATTTAATAAAGCGTCTTATGATACAAGACGCTTCTTTTTTGACTGCACACGAAAAATCTCTTTTACAAAATAATCTTGACAGTTTTAACAGGCTTGCTGTAATGTCAAATAGTGAACTTTCTTCTATAATACAACGGGATGTAACTCGTTCCCTATGGAATGGAAGTGAGGTTCTGAAAAAAGCACAGACGGCTGTAAGACTTATAAAAGCTCTGGGTATAAAATGGACATTTATTGATAGTCCTGATTTTCCTCCTATGCTGAGGGAAATGAAGGATCCTCCATATGCTCTGTTTTATCGGGGAAACCTTGATTGTCTTAATCAGAAATGTGTTTCGATTGTAGGAACAAGACGTGTAACCTGTACCGGAAGAAATGCGTCTTTTGATTTTGCAAAAGATGCATCAGATGACAATGTAACTGTTGTTTCCGGACTCGCCATGGGTGTAGATATCTGCAGCCATAAAGGAGCTCTTGCCGGTAAATCTGGAAAGACAGCGGCAGTTTTGCCTGGTGGAATCGATACAATTGTTCCTCTGGCCAATACAAAAACTGCGTCTAAGATTATTGAAAAGGGTGGAGTCTTATTAAGTGAATATACACCGGGGACTCCGGCTGAAAAGTTTCGTTTTGTACAACGGAACAGAATTATTGCAGCTTTAAGTCCTGCAACTGTTGTAATTCAGGCACCTGCAGGCAGCGGTTCTATGATAACTGCCAGCCTTGCTCTTGATTACAACAGGTATGTTTTCTTTCATCAGGCCTGTTTTAACAGTGAAGCTCAGATGATGGATGCTTATAATACTAAGGCTCTGGAACTGAAAGCTTTGCAGGGGAAAGGCAGCGAAAGAATAGTCAGAAATAAACTTTTGAATTCACCAAAACGGTTTGTGGAAGACGGGGCGCCTGTTATAAAAGATTATGCAGATTTTGTTGAACAATTTAACAGTGAATCTGTAAAACCTTTAAAAAGAGAAAATGACGGACAGATGGAATTGTTCGATATTTAATAATTAGGGGAAAATATGGCAACTAAGAAGACAAAAAAAGAAACTACACTTGTAATTGTAGAATCTCCTGGTAAAACAAAAACTATCGAAAAATCTTTAGGACCTGGTTATGTAGTAAAGGCCAGTATGGGACATCTTATTGATCTTCCAAAAAGCCGGATGGCTATTCAGCTGGAAAATCGTTTTGAACCAGAATATATTACTGTTCGTGGAAGGGCTAAACTTCTTAAAGAATTACAGAAAGAAGCAAAAAAAAGTGATCATGTACTTCTTGCATCCGATCCTGACCGTGAAGGGGAAGCAATCGCCTGGCATCTTAATAATGCACTTAAAGATAAAACTGACGCAGACATTAAGCGCGTAGTTTTTAACGAAATTACTCCCAATGCAATTCGTGAAGCTGTAAAACAGCCTCGTGATATTCATGAAAGCCTTGTAAATGCACAGAAAGCTCGTCGTGTTCTTGACCGCCTGGTAGGTTATAACCTTAGTCCGCTTTTGTGGGAAAAAGTTAAGAATGGACTTTCTGCAGGCCGTGTTCAGTCTGTAGCTCTTCGCCTTATTTGTGAAAGAGAACAGGAAGTTGAAGACTTTATTCCTGAAGAATACTGGAGTCTTGAAGCCGATTTTGTTAAAGGTAAAACTCAGTTTACAGCTCAGCTTGTTAAATATAAGGGTGCAAAACCTGAACTTAAAAATGAAGAAGTTGTAAAAAAGATTATTGAGGAAATCCAGAATAGTGAATGTAAGGTCAGTGATATTAAAAGTCAGGACAAAACTATAAGACCTAAAGCTCCTTATACAACATCTAAACTTCAGCAGGATGCCGCTAACCGCCTTAACTTTACTTCACGTAAGACAATGCAGGTGGCACAGCAGCTTTATGAAGGCGTTCAGATCGGAAACAGTCATGTAGGTCTTATTACATACATGCGTACTGACTCTGTTCGTATTGCTCAGTCAGCTCTTGATGATGTTCGCAACTGGATTGGAAAAAATTATGCAAAGGAACTGCCGGAAGAGGCAATTGCTTATGCTACAGATAAGTCCGCTCAGGATGCACATGAATGTATTCGTCCAACTTATGTTGAATATACTCCAGACAGCATTAAGGACTATCTTTCAAGAGATCAGCTCCGTCTTTATTCAATTATCTGGGAACGTTTTGTTTCAAGCCAGATGAATAATGCAAAGACCCGGACAACTTCTGTTGATATTCTTGCAGGGGATGCAGTTTTCCGTGTAAGCGGTTCTAAACTGGTTGAAAAAGGCTTCTATCAGGTAATGAAAGTTCTTTCTGCAAAAGAAGAAGTTACTGGAAATGTTCCTGCACTTAAAGTTGGAGAAATTCTGGACAGTGCACATAAATTCTATCCGGAACAGCATTTTACACAGGGACCTGCCAGATATACAGATGCAACTATCGTAAAAATGCTGGAAGATAAAAAAATTGGTCGTCCTTCAACTTATGCTCCAATTATTTCAGTTCTTCTTGACCGTTACTATGTTACAAGAAACAACCGTCAGCTTATGCCTACTGTTCTTGGAAAAATGATTTCTAAGATTCTTGTTGAGTCTTTCCCTGAAGTTATTAATGAACAGTTTACTGCTGATATTGAAAATAAACTTGATGAAGTTGCTCAGGATAAGATTGTCTGGAACGATATGATCGGTGACTTCTATGGTCCTTTTAAAAAGCGTGTTGATGAAGTTGAATCTTCAACAAAAAGCGTTAAAGGTTTCCTTGATGAAGTAACTGATATGAAATGCGAAAAATGTGGAAAGCCAATGGTAAAAAAACTTGGCCGTTTCGGATTCTTCCTTGCATGTTCAGGTTTTCCAGAGTGTCATAATACAAAATCAATTCCACTGGCAAAATGTCCTGTAGACGGCTGTGACGGTGATATTGTTGAAAGAAAATCTAAGGGCAGGGGAAAGAGCTTCTACGGCTGTACAAATTATCCTAAGTGTTCTTTCATCAGCCACTTTAAGCCAATTGATGCTACATGTCCAAAATGCGGCTGGTTTATGGTTGAAAAATACGATAAAAAGAACGGCAACTATAAGAGCTGTATTAATCCTGACTGTGATTACCTGCACTCAGCAGATGAAGAACAGATTGTTCCAGAAAATGTAGAATAGGTTCTAAGTAAAATGTTTTAATAAAGGGGATGTCCAATAAGTAATGACCATTGCACTAAATATGGTGGTTTCGACAAGCTCAACCACCGTAATGCAAACTTATTGGACAGCCCCTTCTTTTTTATTTATGCCGATAATAGTTTTGAGGATTATATGACTGTTAAAGAGGCCTGTGAAGAGTTTCTCCTTTATATTAAAGCTGTTCGGGGAATGGCTGATAATACTGTTACTGCTTATAGAAATGATCTGGAACAGTTTTACAGTATGAACCATATTGGTGCCGAAAGAGATATTTCTACTGTTACTACTGAGGAAATTCGTCTGTGTATCGGGCAGCTTTCCCTGAAGAAAAGAGAAGCTTCTTCCATAAATAGATTTATTTCTGCCGTCCGTACTATGTTTTCTTACTGCAGGAAATTCGGTCATATCTCTAAAAATCCTGCTGATGAAGTTAATAATATTAAGACACCTAAAAGACTTCCTGTTTTTTTAACAGGCGCAGAAGTTGATAAGCTTTGTGCCATGCCGGACAATAAAAATCTTTTGTGGGCATCCCGTGATAAAGCTCTTTTTGAAATGATGTATTCTTCAGGATGCCGTTTAAGCGAAATTGCCGCACTGAAAATTTCAGATTTTTCCAGTGGTTATGGAAGCGCTGTTGTTACTGGTAAAGGAAGTAAAGACCGCATTGTTTATTTTGAAAATGATGCTAAAAAAGCCCTTGAAGCATATCTGAAAGAAAGAGATGAAAGATTCCCTGACAGAAGTTTGTTGAATGGTGAAAATTTTGTTTTTGTTAATCAGCGGGGGAGTCCTTTAAGTAATCACGGTATTGCTTTTATTCTTTCTAAATACTCTGGTCCTCTTGGAACCAACCGGCATGTAAATCCTCACGCCTTGCGTCACACTTTTGCTACAGCCATGATCAGTCAGGGCGCTGATGTTCGCCTTGTTCAGGAAATGCTGGGACATTCTTCCATCAGTACAACCCAGCGTTATACTCACGTTTCCACTGAACAGATGATTGAAATGTATAATATGGCTCATCCTCATGGGGGAAAAAAGTAAAAGTCTTAATATAAGCAACAGGGATTGGAGCACCTTTAGTTACAGGGTAGTTACGCCTGCGGAACTACCCTGTAATGGAGCGGCAGCGGAAGTGCGGAAAGCCCGGCGGCAGCGGATGCTGACGGTTGCCCTTTGTAATAATATTTATTTTTTAATTGCCCGTATCCTTCTTTTTTTATATATTTAAAGAATGAAAAATGTTAAAATTCGTAGTACTACGGTTATTGCTGTAAAAAAAGACGGAAAAGTTGCTATGGCAGGTGATGGTCAGGTAACTCTTGGAGATACTGTTTGCAAAGGAAACGCCAGAAAAGTTCGTAAGATTTACAATGGTAAAATTCTTACAGGTTTTGCAGGAAGCGTTGCTGATGCATTTACTCTTCTTGATAAATTTGAAGAAAAAGTAAAAGAGTTTAACGGGGATTTAACCCGTTCTGCTGTAGAACTTGCAAAAATGTGGAGAACTGAACGGTCTTTGCAGAAACTGGAAGCTATGCTTATTGTTGCTGACAGTTCCAAGATTCTTCTGATCAGTGGTGACGGTAATGTTATTGAACCTGAAAATGATGTTCTTGCCATCGGTTCCGGCGGAAACTATGCTTATTCTGCTGCTCTTGCATATCTGGACAGCGGAAATTTAAGTGCAAAAGAAATTGCCGAACGTTCCCTCAAAATTGCAGGAAACATCTGTATTTATACAAATGACCATATTACAGTTGAAGAAATTTAATTAAGGAAAAATATGATTAACGGACTTACACCTAAGCAGATTGTTGAAAAACTT
Source organism: Treponema sp. (assembly GCA_016297415.1). GTDB lineage: Bacteria > Spirochaetota > Spirochaetia > Treponematales > Treponemataceae > Treponema_D. The sequence goes on along the minus strand of JAEDGQ010000008.1, from coordinate 18,454 downwards.
GATCAGTATATAATCGGACAGGAGAAGGCTAAAAAGGCTGTTGCAGTTGCTTTGCGTAACCGACTGCGCCGCATTCATCTTGCCGAAGATATCCGGGATGAAGTTGCTCCAAAAAATATTCTTATGATTGGACCAACCGGTTCAGGAAAAACAGAAATTGCCCGCCGCCTGGCTAAGCTTGTTAATGCACCTTTTATTAAGGTTGAAGCTACAAAATATACAGAAGTTGGTTATGTTGGTCGCGATGTTGAATCTATGATCCGCGACCTTATGGCTGTTGGTGTTAACAATGTAAAGGCTGAAATGGAAGAGCAGATGAAGGAAGCAAGTCTTCCTAAAGTTGAAGAAAAACTGCTGGATCTTCTGTTGCCTGGCAGCAATAAAAATGGCAGTGAAAGCCTTAAACCTGAAATGACTCCTGAGGGCGCAATTATTCTTCCTGCTCATCTTCCTGCTGAAAAAATTGCAGAAGAAGATATTAAGGTTGGAACAGAAAACTCCACAAGAGAAAAATTCCGCCAGATGCTTCGTGAAGGAAAGCTTGAAGACCGTGAGGTTGAAGTTACTGTAAAACGGATACCAAAAGGACCAAGCATGGAAATTATTGCAGGAGGTTCTCTTGATGACCTGCAGAACGGTATGATGGATCTGCAGAATATGCTCAGCGGACGCAATACAAAAAAGAAGACTGTAACTGTTCGGGAAGCCCGCAAGATTCTTCAGGAAGAAACTCTGGACTCTATGATTGACCCTGACAAAGTAAGCGATATTGCAAAAGAAAGAGTTGAACAGAGCGGAATTGTCTTTATTGATGAAATTGATAAGATTGCTGCAAAAAATCAGAATCAGTCTGGTTCTGTAAGCCGTGAAGGGGTTCAGCGTGATATTCTTCCCATTGTTGAAGGAAGTAAGGTAAATACAAAGTGGGGTGTTGTTGATACTACTCACATTCTGTTTATTGCTGCAGGTGCCTTCAGCATGAGTTCTCCAAGCGACCTTATTCCGGAACTTCAGGGCCGTTTCCCCCTTCGTGTTGAGCTTGAAAGCCTTACTAAAGACGAATTTAAGAGAATTCTTCTGGAACCAAAAAATGCCCTTACAAAACAGTATACAGCATTGCTTGGAACTGAAGGTCTTTCAATTGAATTTACAGAAGACGCAATTGACCGCATGAGTTTTATTGCTGAAGATGTGAATGGCAGAAGTGAAAATATCGGTGCCCGCCGTCTTCATACAATTATGGAAAGAGTTCTTGAGGATGTAAGTTTTACAGCTGATGAACATGCCGGTGAAACTCTTAAAATTGATGCTGCCTTCGTTGATGAAAAACTTCAGGGAGTTGTAGCTGACCAGGATTTAAGCAGATACATTCTCTAGTTCTGTTAACTTAATCAGAAAAAAAAACTAATTGAAGTGTACCCCTAAAGCTGGACTAATAAAGTTCAATTTTTGGAGGTGCATTTTTTTATTTCAGTTATTTAGTTAAGGAGTTTTTTCAACTTTTTAAACTGCTGTAAACAAAAGAGATTTTGTCTTTAGAACTGTGGTTCTGAATAAAATTCCATTTCTTCACCTGTTACAGGATGCTGGAATTTTATGTATCTTGCGTGAAGTTTTAGCTTTTCTCCAGGCTGACGAGTTCCGTAGAGGCTGTCGCCGATGATTGGAACACCAAATCCGTGGCTGTCTGCAGCGCAAAGACGGAGCTGGTGGGTACGGCCTGTTTGAGGCATAAAAAGAACTCTTGTTACATTTCTTGTAGTTCCATCTGGGGCTGTGTATTTTTCCACACGGAGAATTTTCCACCGGGTTACGGCTTTTTTTCCGTAGACAGTGTCCCAAATCTGGTGAGGCCGGTTGTCTAAGTCCACACGGAAGTAAAGTTCATTCTGGCCTTCTTCCGGAATGCCCAGTTTAGGAAGAATCCCGTCAATTAAGGCTTCATATTCTTTTTTTACGGTTTTTAATTCAAACTGGCGGCTTAAATTCCGCAGGGCATCTTTTGTGTATACAAGAACCATGATTCCGCTTGTTTCCTGGTCCAGACGATGAGCTGCACACTGCTCAATGGCATAAGGAAAGAGCCGTAAAAAACGAAGAACGATGGAATCTTTGTTTTCGGGAAGACGGCCTGGAACGCTTAAAACACCGCTCTGTTTGTTTACAACGCAGATATGTTCATCTCTGTATAAAATCTCGATTCCCAGCATGCTGGGTAAAAGAACGCCGCAGCGGCTGTCGCAAGGGGGACATAAGGTCAGGGAGACGGCACCCTTTAATTGGGAGTTCAGGTCTGAAAGAGTTACATAGGTTTCTGCCATGCTTACCGGATGCAGGTTGTGGGAGAAGGCGTAGTTTAAGAGTTTTGGTGCGCAGCATTCTCCCGTGCCTGTTTGTGTAAGCTGAGTGCGTCCCCGTTCTTCCCTGATCTGATCAATGGTTTTTACTGAGCCGTCTGCGCAGTGAAAACGGTAAAGCTTGTGAATGGCAAGAAGGCTTTCTGTGCAGAGGTTTGTACGGATATTTTTTAATTCCTTTATGGTGCCTTCTTCTGTATCTTTGCCCTGCTGGATTATGGCTGTAAGCCGGTGTATTTCTCTGTCATTGGCTTCGTAAGCCTTGTGAATCTCGTCGTTTGAAACAATAGGATCAACATAAATTGATTTATCACTGGCAGGACAGAGACTGGTTTTTTCAAGTTTGTTTGCAATTCCACTGATTGTTTTTAAAACTACCTTTTCTCCGGCCGGGTCTGTGCAGACAAGGCTCCCGATCATAAAACCTGTCTGAGGTCGTTCAGCACTTTCCTGAGTAATGCGCAGGACTTTATACTGGTCGTTTTTTATCTGGTCAGCTGTCTGTTTGCAGTATTCAAAAGCTTCTTCCTGAGGAAAAGGTGGAAACATTTTATTTAAAGCATTCCTTATCTGATGGAGTCAACGTTTGCTTTTCCGCCTGGAACAAAAGGCAGAACAGATTCTTCAGGATCTACGCAAACTGTAACAAAGTATGGCTTATTTGCACGGTTTCGGTCAAAGGCTTTTTTGTACCAGTCAGGATCAGAGTTTGCATCTGTGCCTTCAATTCCAAAACCTGCTGCAATTTTTAAAAGGTCAGGTTTTGCAGAGAAGGTGGAAGCTGAGTAATTTTTGTCAAAAAGATATTTCTGCTGCTGGTAAACCATACCAAGTGTACCGTTTACATAAACAATAACTGTTACAGGAAGATTATTTTCTGCAAGAGTAGCCAGTTCCTGAATATTCATCATAATTGAACCGTCACCGCTAAAACAGATAACTCTCTTGTCCGGATTTGCTAAGGCAGCACCTAAAGCAGCTGGAAGTCCAAAACCCATGGTTCCAAGAGAGCCTGAAGTTAAGAATGTTCCCGGTTCATTTACAGGGTAGTACTGAGCTGCAAACATCTGATGCTGGCCTACGTCTGTTGTAACGAGAATGTCTTTTTCTTTTAAGCCGGCCTTTTCTGCCAGTTCAACAATTGAAGCCATAAAACTTCTTGGATTTGTGGAATCTTCAAAACCTTTTGCTTTATCTTTTGCAGCCGGAGTTCCACAGTTAACGGAGAAAGTTTCTTCTGAAGTTTTTATTATTTTGTCTGCCCAGAAGTTTCTTTCGCCTTCAAACTTTCCTGCATCTTTTTCTTTTAAAAGTGCTTTTGTAATAAGAGGGAATACAGATTCAACCTTTGCAACCATGCTTACGCTGGCAGGAAGAATTTTATTGATTTCTGCTGCATCAATATCAATGTGGATGATTTTTGCCTCCGGACAGAACTTTTTTACAACACCTGTGGCTCTGTCATCAAAGCGTACGCCGGCAGCAATTACCAGGTCGCTTTCGTACATGGCTGCATTGGCAGCATAAGAGCCGTGCATACCAACCATGCCTGCAAAATCTCTGTCGCTTTTGGGAATTGCACCAAGTCCCATTAAAGAGGAAACAACTGGAAGTCTGTAATTCTTTTTAAACTCCCGTAAAACTTTAGCTGCTTCCTGTGAGTTACAGCCGCCTCCAAGATATAAAACAGGTTTTTCTGCAGCAGAAAGCATTTTTACTGTGGCAGAAATAAGTTCCTGCATTTTTTCTTTTGAAGTGTGAAAACGGATGTCTTCTTCTTTTACTATAAAATCTTCTGGATCTGGAAGGGACTTTAATTCACATGTTGCAAGCTGAACATCACGGGGAACATCAATTAAAACTGGACCAGGACGCCCCTCCATGGCAATGGCAAAGGCCTGTGGAATTGCTGTCAGAAGTTCTTCCGGTGTTTTTACTGCGATTGAATGTTTTGTAATAGGGAAGGAAAGTCCAAAGGTATCTGCTTCCTGAAATGCGTCTGTACCGATGAGATATGTATTTACCTGTCCTGTAATTGCAATAATTGGAATGGAGTCGGCGCGGGCATCTGCAATGGCTGTTAAAAGATTCATGGCTCCAGGACCTGAAGTTGCCATACATACGGCCGGCTTACCTGTGGTGCGTGTCATTCCCTGGGCAATAAACCCTGCGGCCTGTTCCTGACGGACCAGCACATGGCGGATTGAGCTTCTGTTAAGTTCATCATAAAGAGGAAGAATAGAGCCTCCCGGAATACCTGCGACGGTAGTAATTCCTTCTTTTTCAAGCATTTTGATGATGATCTGTGATCCTGTCAGTTTCATATAAAAACTCCTGATTGTTTGTCTAAAAGCCATTTAATTTATGGTTTTAGACTTTCTTCATATTTGTGTTTTTGCATAAAAAAAGACCCTCCGTTTCTGGAAGGCCTGTAAATTACACTATTATTTTAATCCAATAGACATAACTCAACGACTTTCCAGTTTAGTTGGAACAAACCAGGAGAAGGACGCTGACTGTGACTTTGTTTGAATTAATCATATTTTAATTATGGGCGAGCCTTGTTTTTTTGTCAAGAAAGAGTTTTAGCTGCACTGCAGAAATTAAATTTTATTAAAGAGGGCGTCTCCCCGGGCTTTGCCCGGGGCCGGGTGTTCCGCCACTCGGTAACCCTCGGCCTCCTCGCTGTGCTGCGGTGGCTGGCTTCGCCATGGCTTCATACCCTGACGCATAAAAACGTTGCGTTTTGTGCATTATTCTCTTTCTAATCTTTCACTTTACGCAATAATCTTAAAAAGATATAATTTTAATGCTTCCTTATCGGGGCGTTGCGGGGTGTCCCCGCAGAAAGGGTAGCGTAATAAACGGCAGCCTGCTGCCGGTTATGAAGCGCAGGGGAAGGCTTTCCCCTCCTGTTTTTTTTAGAGGTATAAAAATGGCAAAAAAATCTGACAACGCTTGCAAAGGCACAGCTCGTGCTCCACATCGTTCACTTTATTACGCATCAGGCTACACTGATGAAGAACTTAACCAGCCAATGGTTGGTATTATCTGCGCTAAAAACGAACTTATTCCTGGTCACATTGAACTTGACCGCATTGCAGAAGCTGTAAAAGCCGGTGTACGCATGGCTGGCGGTACTCCAATCGAATTCCCTGCAATCGGTGTTTGCGACGGTATTGCCATGGGCCACGAAGGTATGAAATATTCCCTGGTAACTCGTGAACTTATTGCAGACTCTGTTGAATGTGTTGCAAAGGCTCATCAGTTTGACGCTCTGGTTATGATTCCAAACTGTGACAAAATCGTTCCTGGTATGCTTATGGCAGCTGCCCGCCTTGATTTGCCTACAGTATTTGTTTCCGGCGGTCCAATGATGCCTGGTCACCTTCCTGGAAATGATCCTTCTAATCCATATTCAGGAAAAAATCTTTCCCTTACAGATATGTTTGAAGCTGTAGGAGGACTGGCTGTAGGTAAAGTTACAGAAGAACAGCTTAAAGAAATGGAATGTTATGCCTGCCCTGGATGTGGTGCATGTTCAGGTATGTTCACAGCAAACTCAATGAACTGTCTTACAGAAGTTCTCGGTCTTGGTCTTCCTGGTAACGGAACAATTCCTGCCGTTACAGGCCGCCGCATTCAGCTTGCTAAACACGCCGGTATGGCTGTTATGGATCTTTACAAAAAGGGGATTACTGCACGCCAGATGATGACTGCAGAAAACTTCCGTAACGGCTTGGCTGCAGATATGGCTCTGGGATGTTCTTCTAACACAATGCTTCATCTTCCTGCAATTGCCCACGAAGCAGGTGTTACAATCGATCTTCACGAAGTAAACGAAATTTCTAACCGTACACCAAACCTCTGTCATCTGGCTCCGGCCGGACACACATTTATGTGCGAACTTGACGATGCTGGTGGTGTTCAGGCTGTTCTTGCAGAACTTGCAAAGAAAAACCTTATCAATACAGACCTTATTACTGCAACTGGCAAAACTATTGCAGAAAACATTAAGGGTGTTAAAAACCGCAATCCAGAAATCCTCCGTCCAATCGAAAATCCATACTCAGACAACGGTGGTATTGCAATCCTCTTTGGAAACCTTGCTCCAAACGGAACTGTTGTTAAGCGCTCTGCCTGTGCAAAGGAACTTATGCTCCACACAGGTCCTGCCCGTGTATTCAACGACGAAGCAGAAGCTATGGAAGCTGTTCAGAAGGCACAGATCAAAGCTGGTGATGTTGTAGTTATCCGCTACGAAGGTCCAAAGGGTGGTCCTGGTATGCGGGAAATGCTGGCTGTAACTGCTGCTCTTGCAGGTCAGGGACTTGATAAAGAAGTTGCCCTCATTACAGACGGACGCTTCTCAGGTGCTACACGAGGTGCTTCTCTTGGTCACTGTTCTCCAGAAGCTGCTGTTGGCGGTCCAATCGCTCTTGTTGAAGAAGGAGATAAAATCACTCTGGACATTAACAACTACAAGATTCACCTTGATGTTTCAGACGAAGAACTTGCAGCCCGCAAAGCTAAATGGGTTGCTCCAGAACCAAAAGTTAAGACAGGTTACCTTGCCCGCTATGCTAAGCTTGTTTCTTCAGCAGATAAAGGTGCAATCCTGCAGTAAGCCGACAGCTTAATGTTAACGGCTGATAGTTTTTGAAACGGTCTTCTTTTTTTGAAAAGGGGGCCGTTTTTTTGGAGGCCACTGAAAAAGTCCCATAAAGACTGAATTTACAAACACCACTTGAATAGAGTAAAATTTATTCAGGTGGTGTTTTTTTTAAGGAGAGGGAGGAAGCAGGAAGTATTAACTGTTAAGATTTTTGTTCACAGGTACTTTAATTTATACTATCTTATAATAATGAATACTTCTTTTTTTAAGCGTGTGCTGCTTGTTCTTCTTGGGGCTGTTTTAATGGCTCTTAATATAAATATTTTTGTCCGTTCTGCAAATCTGTTTCCCGGAGGATTTTCCGGGGTGGCTCTTTTGCTGCAGCAGTCCTTTGAAAAGTTTTTTGCAATTCATCTGCCTTACTCGGTTCTTGTTTACGCATTTAACATTATTCCAGTCTGGATTGGTTTTAAGTTTATAGGAAAAAAGTTTACGGCACTTAGTGTGCTTATGATTCTGGTTTCCGGTCTTTTAACTGATTTTACTGCAGGACTTTCCTTTCTTAACATTACCACCGATCCGCTTTTGTGCTGTGTCTTTGGTGGTATCTTAAATGCCGTATCAGTTGCCTGTTGTCTTTTTGCCGACAGTTCCAGTGGTGGAACTGATTTTATTGCAATCTTTATTTCTGAACGAACGGGAAATTCTGCGTGGAATTATATTTTTGCCTTTAACTGTCTTTTGCTTGTGGTGGCCGGACTTTTGTTTGGCTGGGACAAAGCACTTTATTCAATTATTTTTCAATATGCTTCAACACAGGCTCTGAATCTTATTTACAGACGATATGAAAAAATTACTCTGTTCATAATTACCGATAAGCCTGATGAAGTGTTTGAAATAATCCTCATGCTTACAAATCACACTGCCACAGTTTTTGAAGGAAAGGGCGAATATTCAGGAACTACTCATAAAATGCTATATTCAGTTGTCAGTGCAGGCGAATGTGCCGGTCTTGAAAAAGCAATCCGTTCAAAAGATCCCAATGCGTTTATAAATGTAATAAAATCCAAAGAAATTCTGGGAAGATTCTTCAGACGGCTGCCTGATTAATGTAAGGGCGTTCCGGCAGCAGGCTGCCGTCGGACTATCCGTGGTTCCGGCGTCTTGCGCGCCTCCAGTGCTTCGCACCCGCCCGGGGCGGCCACTACTATTCCTAACGCTTTTGTACTATAATTATTCACATGAAAGAAACAAAAGATTTTGCAAACTGGACTGAATACAACGACTGGAACATTCAGAATTATTCACAGTTCAGTGTTATTAACTTAAACGAAATTGAAGGCGGCATAGTTCGTGCAGAATATGTTCCTAATGAAGAATGGGCTGTAGAAGCTAAACGCCTTGCTGACGAAAAGGAAGCTGCCGCCCAGGCTGCCTCTAATCCTGCTCCGGCTCCTGAAGTTTAAGGATTATTTCTTCTGCTTTTTTATAGAATACTTCTTCCATGCTGTCTGGAAAAGCTTCTTTTAACTGAATGAGTCTTTCCTGCAGCATTTTTTTATTTTCTGCTGTGATTATTACTTCAAGATAACCCTTTTCCCGAAGCTGCTTTGCCCCAAGGTTTTCAATCTGGTGTACTGAGTGAACGAAAGGTAAAGCTTTCATTTTTTCCATTTCTGTTTTTTCAAGAAGCGGAAATTTAATGTTAAAGCAATAGTTTAATTTCTGATGAGGAGTTTTATTTTCAGCACTGCATAAAAGCTTTTCAAAAACACTTGTTTCTGTCATGGCTTCGTAAGTTGTGGTCATACCGCTGAGTCGGGGATTAATTTCAATTACGAACCATTCATTGCCGTCAAAAACAAGATCAATCTGGGCAAGACCCATAAAGCCCGGGAGTGCAGCAATTTTTTCTGCCATTGATTTTAATTCTTTTAGCTTAAACCTGCCGCCAGTTACCGGACCTGCCTTTACACTCTGCTTTGGAGAAGTGATTCCGTATCTGTTTACAGAAAATATCATTGCCGGAAGAATTTCAGTTTTTTCTTCTGTTTTTATTATTTCAATTCCTGCCTGTGTGCCGGAAATGAATTCTTCAATAATCCTGTCGCTTGTTGTTTTTTTAGAGAAAATTATCTGTTTTGCTTCTTCAAAAGAATTTACTACATCCATACCGTAGCTGCTTAAGCCGGTACAGTCTTTAATTATAACTGGAAAACGAAGTTTTTTTATCTGTTCTAAAACTGAAGTTCTGTATACATTGCTTTTTATAAAGCTTCTGTTTCCGCCGTTGTTAAAAAGTTCGTGGTGCAGATAAACTGCCCGGGGAGTTTTTATGCCCTGCTTTTCTAAAAGCTGGTGAGTACGCCATTTGTCAAAACAGTCCCGGGCAAACTCCAGGGAGTGGCATACAGTTTTAATTCCCCGGGAACGGAGTTTTTCTGCAACAAGGGCATCTTTTATTGTAAGCCAGTCAAAAGGAGCAACATAAAAGCTTGCTGCTATGACAAGATCCGGCTTTAAGGCAGCAATTTCTTCTGCAATTAATTCTTCATCATCATTCTGTAAAAGGCAGTATTGAATGTGAGGTGCTTTTTCTTTAATTTCGTTTTTTTCAACATCAAGCAAAAACATTCCCGGAAGCTGGGTAGCAATGGTAAAAGTGTGCTCAGGGTGAGAAAGTGCAAAGCTTTCCAGCACAGAAGCACGGGATGGCAGAGAAGTGTCCACTGTTTTTTCACCGTCATAAATATTGCTGGATGTGGAATAAAAAACTATGTGCATCTTTTAATTATACCCGGATTCATTTATTTTTTTGAATAAATGCATTCATGTTTTGAACAGCCTGGATTAAAACTTAAGCCGCAATCAGGACAGGCTGTAATGGTTTTGTATTCTATGTAAGAAAAATATTTTCCGCAGGCTCCGCACATAACAGTTTTTGGTTCCATTGCATAGACCGGAGAAAAGCTGTGATCTTCTGTTTCGTCGTGGCATTTGTAGCAGGCATACAATTTATTACACCGGGAGCAGCGATTTGCAATTATGTCCAGCTGAGTGTGATAGTGTATGCATCGCCCCTGAGAGTCCGTCAGTTTTCCGTAGATTTGTTCCATTTTTTTACTATATCGCAAAAATCATGGAAATAGCGAGGGGTAATATTGCTGTAGGTTATTGAGTTCCGCGGATTTGAAACTGATTTTACATTCAAAAAAGGTACAGTTTATCTTTATGAAACAAATACAATTTCATCAAAAGAAGAATTCTTAAAAACTGATTATCAGAAAACATCAGCAATTGTTCTTGAAGTTGCAGATTGTGATCAGAAAACAGTTACTTATAAATATGTAAAACCAGAAGAAATGGCAGGAAAAACTGTTACATTTACAATCAGCGTAGAATAATAAATTGCCATGAGGACACAATGCTGCTGCCTGTGCAGAGTTTGTCACAGCAAATAATCCTCGAGAAATTTATTTTTACGTGTGATTTTCTGTTATATGGCAAAAATCACGTAAATTGAGAGGAGAAGCCTTTCGAGAAAAAGTTTTTTTTACGGGGTAAATTGGTCTTTTTAAGTTTTAACCCGTAAATTATATGGAAACTTAGTCTCTGCTGATACTATTTTTACGGGTGTGATAGTCTAAAATCAGTTTTGACCCGTAAAACAAAAGCTTTCTCGGCAACGGTATGCTGTTTTTTACGGGAATATTGCTGAACTTTTCGGATTTATCCGTAAAAAACCTGGGTTCTCGATGTCAGGTTGTCATCCCTGCCACATATCCTTTCCATCCTGTTTATCTGCGTTCATCTGTGTTGCGTTAGCGATGTGCAGGGCGGCGAAGCCGTTGTTTGCGGCGGTGGTTGAGCCCTTCGACAGGCTCAGGATACCACCTGTCGAAACTACCAGAGCAAACAATGCAGCGGCAGCGGAACCCGGAACGTAGCGCCCCGCAGGGGAACGCCCTTATTATTGAGTATCTGTTAAAATTTCATTAATATATAAAGACTTATATACTTTTTTTACGGGAAGAAAAATGAAAATTAACGGATCTCAGATTGTTATTGAATGTCTTATTGAACAGGGAGTTGATACTGTATTTGGTTACCCTGGTGGAAATATTCTTAACATTTACGATGCTCTTTACAAAAATTCAGACCGCATCAATCACATTTTAACTGCTCATGAACAGGGTGCAAGCCACGCTGCTGACGGTTATGCCCGCTCAACTGGTAAGGTTGGTGTTTGTATGGCAACTTCAGGTCCTGGTGCTACTAACCTTGTAACTGGTATTGCTACAGCTTATATGGATTCTTCTCCGATTGTTGCTATTACATGTAACGTAGGAACTCCTCTTTTAGGTAAAGATACTTTCCAGGAAATCGACATTACAGGCGTTACTCTTCCTATTACAAAGCACAACTTTATGGTTAAAAAAGTTGAAGACCTGGCTGACACTATCCGTCAGGCCTTTACTATTGCCCGCTCTGGTCGTCCTGGTCCTGTTCTTATTGATATTCCAAAGGATGTTACTGCTGCCGTATGTGAGTTTGAACCTCTTAAAAATGCAGATTCTGTAACAAAGGAACTTTTAAGGGATCACGCAAATATCCGCCGTGTTATGAATGTAAATGTTCCTGCTGAAGATGAAATTAAAGCTGCTGCAGAAATCATCAACAAATCTGAACGGCCCATTATTTATGCAGGTGGCGGTGTAAAACTTTCCGGCGCAGAAAAGGAACTGCTTGCTTTTGCTGAAAAGGCTAACATTCCTGTTGCAACTTCTATGATGGGCCGTGATGTTTTCCCTTCTGACAATCCTCTTTGTACATGGATGGTTGGTATGCACGGAACTAAGGCTTCTAACTTTGGTATTGTTGAATCAGACCTGGTTCTTGCTCTTGGTGCCCGCTTTTCTGACCGCGTAATCGGTAACCCTAAAAAGTTTGCTGAACACGCAACTGTATTCCACATTGATATTGACCCTGCAGAAATCAACAAAAATATTCCTGTTGGCGGTGAACTTATTGGTGACCTGAAGCATATTCTTTCAAGACTTCTGCCAATGGTAGAAAAGAAAGAACGGAAGGACTGGATGGCTAAAATTATGGGCTGGAAAAAAGAAGTTCCACCAAGTTATTCAAAGGTTCCAAAGGATTCTATTAATCCTAAATTCCTTCTTGAAACTGTACATAAATACGCCGGTGACGATGCATTTGTTACTACAGAAGTTGGTCAGCATCAGCTCTGGACTGCTCAGTTCTATCCATTCAACAAGCCTCGTAAGTTTGTAACTTCTGGTGGTCTTGGAACTATGGGTTTTGGTACCGGTGCTGCTATGGGTATTCAGGTTGGAAATCCTAAGGCCCGTGTTGTACACATTGCCGGTGACGGTTCTTTCCGCATGAACTGTAATGAACTTTGTACTATTGCCCGCTACAACCTGCCTCTTGTAATTGTTCTTGTTAATAACGGAACTCTTGGTAATGTACGGGTATGGCAGAAGCTTTTCTACGAAAACCGCTTTAGTCACACAACCCTGGACTTTGGTCCTGACTGGGGCAAACTTGCTGAGGCTTACGGTGTAGGCTACTACAAGGCAGATAATCACGAAGAATTTGACCGTGAATTCAAAAAAGCATTTGAATCCGGAAAGCCATGTATCGTAGATGCAAAAGTAGACATTGACGAAATGATTTACCCTATGGCAATTCCTGGAAAACCTCTGGATACAATGTTCATGGAAGGAATGGGGAATTAATTAAGAATTAATAATTAAACGCGGATGAACGCAGATTGGAAAGATGAATTAAGGAATAACTATGGCTGAAAATAAACATGGTACTATGACTAAAGATAATCACGCCGCTTTGTGGCATGGACGCTTTGCTGAAGGTCCTGACGCTGCGGCTGTTGAATTTGAAACTTCAATTCATGTTGATGAACGCATGGCTCTTGATGACATTCATGGTTCAAAGGCTCATGCTGCCATGCTCTCAAGGCAGGGAATTATCTCTGCCGAAGAAAACAAGGCTATTCAGGACGGACTTGATTCAATCGAAAAGGATCTTTCTTCCGGAAAACTTGCCATTGATTATTCTGCAGAAGACATTCATTCCTTTGTTGAAGCAACTTTAACTGACCGCATCGGTGAACCAGGCCGCAAGCTTCACACAGGCCGCAGCCGTAACGATCAGATTGCTCTGGATGAACGTCTTTATCTTCGCCGTGTAATTCCTGAACTTCAGAAACAGCTGGCTTCTTTAATCAAGACTCTTGCCGGCATTGCAAAAAATCACACAGATAGCCTTTTGACAGGTTATACTCACATGCAGCACGCTCAGCCTGGAACTCTTGCACAGCATCTTTGTTCCTGGGCCTGGATGCTTACCCGTGACTACAACCGTCTTTCTGACAGCCTTAAGAGAGTTTCTCTTTCGCCACTGGGAAGCGGTGCCCTTGCTGGTTCCGGTCTTCCATTAAACCGCGAAATGGTAGCTGAAACTCTTGGTTTTGACGGAGTAACTCAGAACTCTCTGGATTCTGTTGCGGACAGAGATTACTGCATTGAATTTACCAGCGACTTTGCCATACTTCAGATGCATTTAAGCCGCATGAGCGAAGAAGTTGTTTACTGGGCCACAACAGAATTTGGTTTTATTGACCTGAGCGAAAAATGGTCTACAGGCTCTTCAATCATGCCTCAGAAAAAAAATCCTGACTTTGCAGAACTTATCCGTGGCCGCACTGGTAAAGTTTACGGCGACCTTATGAATCTTCTTACTATGATGAAAGGTCTTCCAATGAGCTATGACCGGGACATGCAGGAAGATAAAGCTCCGCTTTTTGAAGCTCTGGATACTGTTCAGGGAAACATTATTGTTTTTGAAGCAATGATTGCCTCTGCAAAATGGAATCTTCCAAAAATGGCAGCCAGCTGTGACGGCGGTTTTGCAAACGCTACAGATGTTGCAGATTACCTGGTACGCAAGGGGATGCCTTTCCGCACAGCACACGGAGTTGCAGCTCAGTGTGTCCGCCTTGCAATTGATACAGGCCGTTCTGCAATTGAAGAACTGACTCTTGCAGAAATTAAAGCCATAAGTCCCCTCTTTGAAGAAGACATCTTTACAAAAATTACTCCAAAGGCCTGCATGGAAGCCCGCAAAACAACTGGCGGTCCTAGTCCAGAACAGACAAAAAAGCAGATTGCAGCCCTTGAAGCTTTCTGTAAAGATAAGGTTTAGTAATTAAACCCGGATAAACACGGCTTAAAAAGATGAATTGAAGGCTGGTTTGTGACGGTGCGCTGGCTTTATGAAGCGTGCTGTTGCAGATGCATGTTAAAAATTCACGGGGCTGTCCAATAAGTAATGACTGTAGCGGTCATTGAGCCCTTCGACAGGTGGTTCCTGAGCCTGTCGAAGGGCTCAGGAACCACCTGTCGAAATGACCATTGCACTAAATATGGTGGTTTCGACAAGCTCAACCACCGCAAGTTGAACTTTTTGGACATCCCCATGTCTTTATATTAGGAGGATTAAGATAAAACCTTGCAGAAATGGTGCAAGGTTTTATCTTTGAAAAGTTTGCGTTGCAAACTTTCTAATAATTTGTGCATCTTCACTTCGTTGCAGATGCACGTTAAAAAGTCACTCTCAAATCTGAAGATTTGTTCCTGACTTTTTACAGGAGGAAAAAAATGAAAAAAATCCCGCTTGCTGTAGTTGCTGCAGCTGCAATTTTTGGACTGGCTTCATGCTCAAAAAAAGCTGAAGGAAAATTTGTTCTTGGTCTTGATGCCTCTTTCCCGCCAATGGGTTACACAGAAGCTGACGGATCAATCGTAGGTTATGACATTGATCTTGCAAAAGAAGCCTGCAAACGCCTTAACCTTGAATTTGAAGCAAAACCAATCGACTGGGATGCAAAAGAAATGGAACTTTCTACAGGTGCCATCGACTGTATCTGGAATGGTTTTACAATCACAGCTGAACGTCAGGAAGCAATGTCATTCACAGAAGCTTACCTTAACAACGATCAGGTTCTCGTTGTGCGCAACGATGGAAAAATCAATTCCCTTGCAGATGCTGCTGGAAAAGTTGTAGGTCTTCAGGCTGGTTCTTCAGCAGAAGAAGCAGTAAATGACAATCCTGCTTTTGCAAAGTCACTTAAAGAAGTTAAATCTTATGCAGACAACCTTGTAGCCCTTACAGACCTGGAAGTAGGTGGTATTGATGCAGTTGTAATGGACAGCGTTGTTGCTAACTATGCAATCACAACAGGAAATAAACCGCTTGTTGTTGTTTCAGAATCTCTTGCAAAAGAAGGCTATGGTATTGGTTTCCGTAAGGATGAAGCCGGTGCAGCTCTCCGTGACAAGTTCTGGTCAACACTTGAAGAAATGGCAAAGGACGGAACAATTGCTGAAATTTCAACAAAATGGTTCGGTTCAGACATTTCAGTAATCGGTAAGTAATTAAATTTTAATTTTTACACTTACAGATACACTTACTGAGAAAAAATATATAAAAGCCTTGTCCTGATTTTTTAAGCGGCAGGGCTTTTTTATGTACCATCTTCTTTTCCGTATGCCAGATTAATATTTTCTGTTATAATGATTCTAATGAACTCTTCTGTTATTAATTTTTTATCTGAACTTTTTAATTCCAGCCCAAAAGCAGTAACTGCATATTTTGATATGCTGCAAAACATGCTTAAAGGTGCAGGAACATCCCTTTCAATTTTTGCCCTTACACTTTTTTTTGCCGTTCCACTGGCTCTTTTTATCTGTATGGGCCGAATGTCCAGAGCAAAACTGGTTTCAGTTCCGGTAAACTGGCTTCTGCTGGTGATTCGTGGAACACCGCTCATGCTTCAGCTGCTCATTGTTTATTTTGGTCCAGGACTTATTGCAAAAAACATTTTTCATACAACTTTAGGCTGGTCCTCCTCAATTGCTGCCGTTGTAGCATTTTCCATCAACTATGCCTGTTATTTTTCAGAAATCTACCGTGGTGGTATTGAAGCAATTCCAAAAGGGCAGTACGAAGCTTCAAAAGTCCTTGGTTACACTAAGATTCAGACTTTCTGGAAAATCGTTCTCCCTCAGGTTATTAAACGCATAGTTCCAGCCATGGGAAACGAAGTCATTACACTTGTAAAAGATACTTCCCTTGTAACAATCATTTCCATTCAGGAACTTATGTATGTTGCAAAAAGCAATTCAAACAGAATGGTAAGTTTTATGCCTCTTTTAATCGCAGGAATTTTCTATTTTGTAATGAATTATGTTGTTGCCTTTGCCTTCCGTAAACTGGAAGAAAGGCTTGATTATTATAAATAGGGCGTCCCGGCAGTAAACTGCCGTCGGGCTAACCGTGGTTCCGGCTTTCGCCTCCATTGCTTCGCAACGGCTCCGCCGCCACTAATATCCCTGACGCGTTTTCAAGAATAAATCTACTGGAGATTAATATGAGCATTATTTCAGTACAGCATATAAAAAAATCATTTCAGGACGGAGTTCCTGTTCTCAAAGACATTTCTTTTGATCTGGAAGAAGGTGAGGTTCTTGGAATTATCGGACCTTCAGGTTCCGGAAAGTCAACAATGCTCCGCTGTATTGATCAGCTGGAAACAATTGATGACGGCACAATTACAATCTGTGGTCATAATCTTGTAAATAACGGTGTTTATGCAGATAAAAATACACAGCGTCAGATTTGTCTTAATCTGGGATTTGTATTTCAGAACTTTAATCTTTTTCCACATTACTCAGTTTTAAAGAATATAGTTGATCCTCAGGTTACTGTATTAAAAACACCACCGGAAGAAGCAGTAAAAACAGCTATGGCATTAATTAAGCGCATGGGGCTTGAAGGAAAAGAAAACAACTATCCATGTGAGCTTTCAGGCGGTCAGCAGCAGCGTGTTTCAATTGCCAGAGCTTTAGCCTTAAAGCCAAAGGTTTTGCTCTTTGACGAACCAACTTCTGCTCTTGATCCTGAACTTACAGGAGAAATTCTTGCCGTAATCCGTGATCTGGCCAGAGAAAAAATGACAATGATTGTAGTAACTCACGAAATGGCCTTTGCCCGGGACACATCAGATAAAGTAATTTTTATGGATGGTGGTGTAATCGTAGAAGAAGGAAATCCTCAGGATTTAATCAATAATCCTCAAAGTGACCGCTTAAAAGAATTCTTAAAGCGTTTTAACGAAAAATAAAAACAATTAAATATCAAATTTTTGATGTTTACGCAAAACTGTATTTCAAATCTTTTTTGTAGTCTCATTGGGTGTATTTTTTGAGCATTCCTTATTCACTTTCTTAGAAAAGTTGCAAAAAAAGGACATCCTGTATTCAGCCTGCATCAGCTTTCCGTGAGTAAAATTTCCTTCTGCTTTCATTTTTTTTCTAAACCTTTTTTTTTATTTTCCGAAAATTGAAGTATGAATACATTTACACAGTCAGTTGAATTATTACACAGAGCAATGGATGTAAATCAACTTCGTATGCAGGTTGCATCAAATAACATTGCAAACTCAGAAGTTCCTAACTACAAGCGTCAGGAAGTTAATTTTGAAAGTGAATTAAAGCGTGCTTTTGAAAGTCAGGAAGATGCTGGCCGTCAGCTTCAGCTTACAGCAACAGACAGCCGTCATTTTTCACTTGAAATTCCTTATAACTGGCGAAATGTAGAACCTCGCCGTGTAACTGACTGGACAACACAGGCAAATGCAAACGGAAATAATGTTGATCCTGAATTTGAAGCAACAAATATTCTTGAAATTCAGATGAAATATCGTCTGCTTGCACAGCTTACAAACTTTGAATTCAGTCAGGTAAAACTGGCTATGAGAAAGTAGTCTGATTATTTTTTAATATAGTTTTCTGTTTCCGGATGAGACAGGTTTTTGTTATCAGGAGGATTTTTAATTATGGGTATGTTTACAACAATTAACATTGCTGCTACAGGTTTAAGTGTAGAACGTCTTCGTACAGATGTTATTTCGAATAATATTGCCAATGCATCAACAACCCGTACTCCTGAAGGCGGTCCTTTTAAAAAATCCACAGTAATTATTGAACCGGTTGCTTCTCAGCATCCTGTATGGCGTTCACCATTTGTTTCAGAAGATCAGGACAACGGACCTGGAAAAGGTGTTCGTGTACGGGAAATCGTAAAGGATACATCAAAAGGACGCATGGTATTTGATCCCACAAATCCAGATGCCATTAAATCTGGTCCGGATAAAGGTTATGTTGAATATCCAAACGTTAATATTGTTAACGAAATGGTAAACCTTATTTCAGCAAGCCGTGCTTATGAAGCTAACAGTACAGTAATTCAGGGTGCAAAAGACATGTTCAGTGCAGCTCTTGAAATTGGAAGAAATTAGTCCTAAAGGGTAGTGTAACAGACTCAGGGCAAACGCATTATAACCGATTTTATATTGAAAATGGCGCAAAGGAGTGAA
>JAEDGQ010000081.1 GCA_016297415.1 Treponema sp. | reverse complement strand
TCACGACTGGAAGCCATTTTTAGCAGGGAATATATTATAATGCGTTTGCCCTACTGTATTAATTGAGCAAAAGGTTTAAGTCATATATACTGTTTACACTTTGGAAGACTGTTATAAAATTCTTGGTGTAAAACAAGACGCTACTGCAGCCGAAATCCGCAGGGCGTATAGATTAAAAGCAAAACTACTTCATCCTGATTCAACCGGCTCTGACGAAACAGCTGAAGAATTCCGTAAACTCGTAAAAGCCTATGAAATTCTTTCTGATGCCCGTCAGCGTTCACTTTTTGATGAATCGTTTTTCTATAAATACAAATCAAAGGCTTACCGTTCTACAGAATCCTTTGATTACAGAACCTGGCTTTTGGCTCGTAATGATCAGGAAAGCAGAGCGAAGCTTATATTTTTTGATCTTCTTCATGGCAGAGAAGATGATGCCGTTAGTGAGTTTGTAGAGATGTGTAAGAATCATTCAGATTTTCGTCTTGCAGACTGGTTTACCCGGGAAGATTTTATGGACTACGGTTTTATTTTAAGTGAAGAACTTGTTCTCCGTGGTGAATATTACGATGCATTCATTCTTCTTGAACAGATTATCCGCATGGAATATACCTTTAATTATTTCAGACTGTTTTTCCCTGAAGTTCTTGATCTGGCTAAAATGATTCTCAAAAACAAACTTGAAGGTTCTGTTGATGATGAACTTTGTCTGGATGCATGGGAAAGGGCTCTGGAACTTGGTTTTGGAAACAAAGATGATGCTTTTTTTCTTCATAAAATGGCTGCAGTTTATCGCCGTATGGGTGATGAGCGTACAGCTTCAATTTGTGAAGAAGAGGCCGTTAAATTATAAAATTGTCAGGAGATATATATGATTCGTTTAAAAAATGAAAAAGAAGTGGACGGAATCCGTAAAAGTTGTCATGCCCTTGCAGATCTTTTCCGGGAAGTTGTTCCTCAGGTTCAGCCTGGAATGAGTACAAAAGATGTTGATGACCTTGTAGTAAAGTTCATTAAAAAAATAGGCGGAACTCCAGCCTGGTATAGAGAAGATTTTGCAGGAGCTGCCTGTATTTCAATCAACAATGAAGTTATTCATGGAATTCCTTCAAAAAAACGCATAATTCATGATGGAGATCTTGTTTCTCTTGATATTGGAATTGATCTTGACGGTTACATTTCTGATTCAACACATACTGTTCAGGTTGGAAATGTAAAACCTGAATACAAGCGTCTTGTTCAGGCAACAAGAGAAAGTCTGGCAGCAGGAATTGCAGCATGTAAAGTTGGAAACA
The DNA here is from genome assembly GCA_016297415.1 of Treponema sp. GTDB lineage: Bacteria > Spirochaetota > Spirochaetia > Treponematales > Treponemataceae > Treponema_D. The sequence goes on along the minus strand of JAEDGQ010000081.1, from coordinate 7,864 downwards.
GAATCCGTGATATTTCTAATGCTGTTAATGATGTTGCATTCGGAAAATACGGATACGGTGTAGTTTATGATTACTGCGGTCATGGAGTTGGTCTTGATGTACATGAAGATCCAAGTATTCCTAACTGTCCTCAGTTTGGTCCAAATCCAAGAATACAGGCAGGCATGGTACTTGCTATTGAACCTATGATTAATCTTGGAACAGCTGATGTATCAACTTTGAACGACGGCTGGACTGTTGTAACTAATGATGGAAAATGGAGCTGTCACGAAGAACATACAGTTGCAGTTTTTGAAGACCATACAGAAGTTCTTACAGCTTGTGATGATCTTGTCTGTTAGTTAGTTTTTCCGCTGTTTTTAAAGCCTTTTGCTTTTTTTTGTAACCATTTTCAATTTTTATTATTATATTTAAAAAAGCACGTTATTTTGGAGGCTAAATTTGAAAATTAAAAGTTTTACATCGAAAGTTTTGTGCGGTACTGCTGCTGCCGTTTTTGCTTTTGCAGTTATTAGTTTTTCATGCAGCAAAGTAAAGGTAGAAGGTTCTGCAGATACAGTTTACGCTGATACAGCAGCTGCAGAAAATAAACCTGCCATTTCTATTTCTTCTGAAAGCCTTAAAGTTATTGAGGCACTTCAGAATTCATTTAATGCAATTTCCTCAGGAGTTCTCCCTTCTGTTGTAGAAATTGATGTGACAGAAAAAACAACAGTTACACAGATGAATCCTTTTGAAGATTTTCCATTCTGGTTTTTTGGCACTCCAAATGGAACTGACAATAAAAAACCTAAAACCCGTGAATATGAACAGAAAGGTCTTGGTTCAGGCGTAATTGTCCGCAGAACTGGCGATACTGTTTATGTTCTTACAAATAATCATGTTGCGGGAAAAGCAACTCAGATTACAGTAAATCTTAATGACGGACAGAAGTTTGATGGAAAACTTGTAGGTGCAGACGAACGTTCTGATATTGCACTTGTGTCTTTTGAAGCTAAAAAAGATTCAAACATTGTAGTTGCTGCTCTCGGTGATTCTGATAAAGTAAAAGTAGGTGATATTGTTCTCGCAATGGGAGCTCCTCTTGGTTACAGTCAGTCTGTAACACAGGGAATCGTAAGTGCAACTGGTCGTTCAGGTAATCAGATTGGTAATCTTAATGATTTTATCCAGACTGATGCAGCTATTAACCAGGGAAACTCAGGTGGTCCTCTCGTTAATATTTATGGTGAAGTAATTGGTATTAATACATGGATTGCTTCATCAAGCGGTGGTTCACAGGGATTAGGTTTCTCCCTGCCAATTAACTCTCTTAAAAAATCAATTGATGACTTTATCAGCAAAGGAAAAATCGCTTATGGATGGCTTGGGGTAAGTCTTGTTGATATTACTGAAGATTTTAAGAAAGAACTTGGTGTAAAAGGTAAAAACGGTGCCTTTGCAAGTCAGATGTTCCTTGATTCACCTGCTCATAAAGGTGGACTTCAGGCCGGTGATTTTATTATTGGTTTGAACGGTAAAGCCATAAAAAATCAGAATGAACTTGTAAGGGAAGTTGGATATCTTCCTGCTAATAAAGTTGCTGTTTTCAAAGTAATCAGAGCTGGCAAAGAAAAAGATATATCTGTAACAATTGAAGAAAGATCAGAAAAGGTTAGTGCAGATAATTCTAAACTCTGGCCAGGATTTATTGCGGCTCCAGTTACAGATGATGTTCGCAAGGAACTGAAGATTGAAGATGACAAAGTTAAGGGTGTAGCTATTGTAAATGTTCTTGAAAAATCTCCGGCTGCCGCAACCCGTCTTCAGAATGGCGATATTATTACAGCAGTAAATGATAAGCCTGTTACAAATATTGGTGAATTCTATCAGGCCCTTAGTCTGGAAGGAAAAACAGAAATCTGGTTTGATGTTTATAATGAAGGTCATACATTAAGTACAAATAAATACAAGCTTAACAAGTAAGCAGAAGGGGCTGTCCTTAAAGTTGAAATATTTTCAATAAAGGGCGGCTTTTTTTTTATGCTGATTCGTTTGCCCTAACAAAGGTTTTTTTAGTTATTGACCAATTTACAGAAAATTTGTTAATATCTAGTACTCATATTTTTATTAATTAGTCGTTAGAGTATCCGTTACACTTTGCGGCGTAGAAGAGGTAATTAATGTACGCACTTTTTGAATACAAAGGTAAACAGTACAAGGCTGAAAAAGACGCAACAATTCAGGTTGACAAGATTGATGCTGAAGCTGGTGCAAAAATCACTATTGATTCAGTCCTTTTGGTTAGCGATGGAGACAACGTAAAAGTTGGTACACCATACGTTAATGGCGCAAAAGTTGAAGTTGAAGTTGTAGAAAGCTTCGCTGATAAAAAGGTTCTTGTTTTCAAATACAAGCCAAAGAAGGATTATCACCGTTTTATCGGTCACAGACAGGAATACACAACAGTATCTGTTAAAAATATCATTGGCTAATAACTAATGACAGCAGTAACGCTTTCAACTGGCAAAAACGGCGTGTTAATAAAATGTCAAGCTAACGGACATGCTGATTTTTCTAAGAAAGGAAGTGACATTGTCTGTTCTGCAGTAACAGTTTTGTTACGGACAGCAATGCAGGTACTTTCACAGAGCGAAGGAGTTGCATTGAATGCTGATACATCTTCCCGCGGAAATCTCGCGTTTTGCGTGGAAGTTACAGTAGACAAACCGGAAACAGAGTTTTGTCTAAAATACACTGCAGATTTTTTGAGAGAAGGTTTTAAAACCCTTTCAAAAGAGTATCCGCAAAACGTAAGTTTTACAGAAGTAGTGCAGGCGGGAAATTAAATTGAATATTTAAGCGGAGGCTTCCTATGGGACGCAGTAAAGGTGGTAGCGGTGCAAAAAACGGCCGTGATTCAAATCCAAAACACTTGGGCGTTAAAGTATACGGTGGACAGGCTGTTACAGCAGGTTCAATCATTATCAAACAGCGTGGAACAAAAATCTTCCCTGGTAACAATGTAAAGAAGGCCGGAGATGACAGCTTGTTCGCTACAGCTGACGGTGTAGTTCTTTTCCACGAACGTATGAACCGTAAGTTTGCAAGCGTTGTAACAGCAGAAGAAGCAGCTAAAGCAGCAGCTCCAAAAGCTGAAAAACCAGCAAAAAAAGCAGCAGCTCCAAAAGCTGAAAAGGCTGAAAAACCAGCAGCAGCAAAGAAAACTGCAGCTAAAAAAGCAGCTGAACCAAAAGCTGAATAATTAGCAGATAATACTGCTAAGTGATTAACGTTTAATAAACTTGATCAAGCCCGGATCTCAGTTTAATGCTGGTCCGGGATTTTTTTTACATGGCATTTGTATAAGTGTCTGACCCAGATATTTTCAGGAGGTAAAACAATGAATCTTTTTGCAGATGAAGCCGTAATCGAATGTCAGGCAGGAAAAGGTGGCAACGGTTGTATTTCTTTCCGCAGAGAAAAATATATTCCTCGCGGAGGTCCAAACGGCGGCGATGGCGGTAAAGGCGGTGATGTAATTTTTATCTGTAAGCGAAATGTAAAAACTCTTGCAAATATCCGGTTCAAGCATTTTTTCAGAGCTAAAGCCGGTGGTGATGGTCAGGGATGGAACAAATATGGTCGTGATGGTGAAGATATAACTATCGCAGTGCCTCCGGGAACAGCAATCAGAGATTTTGAAACAAATGAAATCATTAAGGAATTCACTACAGAATCAGAAGATGAACAGTTTATTCTTCTTCATGGTGGAAATGGTGGATGGGGTAATGTTCATTTTAAGACACCTACAAACCAGGCTCCTCGTATTGCAAATAAAGGTCAGCCTGGAGAGGAACGCAAAGTCCGCCTTGAGTTAAGCATTATGGCTGACATTGGTCTTGTAGGATTTCCTAATGCCGGAAAATCTACATTGCTTGATGCATTCACAAATGCCCGTCCAAAAATTGCGCCTTATCCTTTTACAACTAAGATTCCAAATCTTGGTGTACTTCGTGCGGATGCTGAACGTGATGTAATTATTGCGGATATTCCTGGTATTATTGAAGGGGCATCTGAAGGAAAAGGTCTTGGTATTCAGTTCCTTAAGCACATTTCAAGAACACAGGGTCTTCTTTTTATGATTGACTGTTCTGACGATGAATGTTTTTCTGCATACAAAACTTTGTGCAGTGAACTTGAAGGTTTTTCTAAAGAACTGCTTGAAAAACCCCATATTGTTTTATGTAATAAAATTGATGTTGAAGGTGCGCAGGAACGTGCTGATAAAGTTGCAGCAGAAATTAAGAAAACAGAAAAAGATACAGTTGTACTTCCTGTTTCCGTTGCGGCACATATTGGTATGAATGAAATTCGTCTTTCTATTCTGAAACTTGTTACTGAACTGGAAGAAAAGAAAGAAGCAGAAACTATTGAACCTCCTGTTAATAAATTTCTTGCATCACGGTCTGTTGATGAAGATGCAGAAATTCAGTTCCCGGGAAGTGAAAACTAAGGATATTTAATTGAAGATAGCAGTTCTGGGGGGAAGTTTTAATCCCATTCATATTGGTCATTTGATTCTGGCGGATTGTGTTATAAAAGAACTTGGTTATGATAAAGTTCTTTTTATTCCGGTATATAATCCGCCTCATAAAGAAATGGCCAATGCTGCATCTCCGGAAGACAGACTTCAAATGGTAAAAGAAGCTGTTAAAGGAGATTCCAGATTCGAAGCTGAAGGATATGAAATTGAAAAAAAAGGCGTTTCCTATACCTGGGACACTATCTGTTATCTTGAAAAAAAATACGAAGGAAAACTTACTGACAAAATCGGTTTGATTTTTGGTTTTGATCTGGCTGCAGATTTTGATAAATGGAAGAATGCAGAACAGCTTTCAAAAAAGTGTCAGCTTATAATGGCTGTAAGACCTGATGATTACAGAAAGAATTCCAGTGCAGGCAACTTAAATAAAGCTACAGGCGCTTTTAATCACCAGGAAGTTGATTTTAAGCTTGAAGATTTTAAGTTTCCCTTTATAAAAGTTTTTAATCCTGAAATGGCCCTTTCTTCATCAGATATAAGAGACCGTATTCACTCTTGTAAATCATGGCGTTACCTTGTAAGTGAAGGTGTTTTTGACTATATTAAAAACAGGAAGTTGTATGGCTATACAGATGGTAGACTTAAATAATTCTCAACAGCTTGAAACTTTAATTTGCAGTATAGATGAATATTTAAAAACTGCAGTAAAAAATAAACGGTACGAGCATTCTAAACGAACTGCTGAAACTGCTGAAGAAATGTGCAGAATTTACGGCTTGAATCCAAGAATCGGATATCTGGCAGGCATTGCACATGATATGTGTAAGGAAATTTCTTCCGAGGAAATGAGAAAACTTGTTTCTCTGGATGGAATGCCGGTTTCAGAACTTGAAGATAATAAACCGGATCTTCTCCATGGTCGTGCAGCAGCCGTATTAATTAAGCAGAAGTTTGGGGTTGAAGATTCAGATGTTATTGAGGCTATAGCGTGTCATACATTTGCAGCTCCAGGATTATGTGATTTAGGAAAAATCCTTTTTGCTGCAGATAAAATTGAACCGGGTAGACCTCAGTCTACAGAAGAATACCGGGCTGCTTTATTTAATAAGAATATTACTGAAATGACATATTCTATTCTTCAGGAAAATATTGAGTATCTTGAAAGAAAAGGTCATAGTGTAGCAGCTGCATCTTTTGAGCTGCTGGAACAGCTTAAGAAAGCTTTACAGGAGAAATAAATGAAAATTGATCACGGTAGAAATAACGGACATAGTGGTTTATTTTTTCTTTTAATGTTCCTTATTCTCGCCGGGGTAGGGACATTTATCTTCTTGTCCCTTCGAGTAGATACTGTAGAAGAAAGTTTAAAGAACAATTCTGTTATTAAAACTCTTTTTGTTCTTGAAGACAAAGATCAGGTTCTGTTTACAGATGTTTTTATTTATTACCCGGTATCTCAGCGTGGAGCTTTAATTAATATTCTTGGTAATACAGGTGCAATTTTTCAGAGTCTTGGACGGGTAGACCGCATTGATGCTATTTATACGGAAAAAGGAATTGACGTTTATAAATCTGAGATAGAAAAACTTATCGGTCAGGAAATACCATTTTATGTAGAAATGAATCTTTCCAAATTTGGTGAACTGACAGATATGATGGGTGGACTGAAAGTTTTTGTTCCTTCTCCTGTAGATGTAAAAACTGATGAAGGAGAACGATGGCTTCTTCCTAGTGGGGCTGTAAATCTTGATGGTGATAAAATCAATACATATCTGACATATTCAAAAGTTGAAGAAGATGAATCTGAAATTATTGAAAGACGCCAGAATGTAATGATTGCTTTTTTAAGTGCGCTTAACAGAGAATCAAATCAGCTTCTGGAAAAAAACTGTTTTCCTCTGTATGCAGAAAAAATGAATTCGAATCTTTCAGAAAAAGATCTGAGAAGACTTTTCTCTGAGATTTCAAATATTGATTCTGAAAGGCTTGTTCCTCAGACAATTACTGGTTCATCCAGACTTGTTGATGGTAAAATGCTCCTTTTCCCATATTATGACGGACAGCTGATTAAGGATGTTGTAAAGCAGGCTACTATTTCGCTTGTATCTCTCGATGATGTTAGTATTAACCGAATTTATGTTCTTGAAATTCAAAATGGTACTACAACACAGGGACTTGCCAGAAATACTGCTGCACTGCTTAAAAGTACAGGTTATGATGTTTTGAGTACAGTAAATGCCGAACGAAATGACTGGGAAAAAACACTTATCATTAATCATATTGGTAACGCTGAAATTGCCAGGAATTTAGGAGACTTTATTCATTGTACCAATATTGTTGATGAAGAAATTAAACCTGACAGCGATGGTTCAGAATCTAACTCTAACGTAGATTTTACCATTATTCTTGGTAAAGATTTTGACGGCCGGTATGTTAAAAATACAGGAGGTAAATAATGGCAGAAAAAACTTATAAAGATAACGCACTGGAAATTGCACAGCTTCTTGAAGACGGCAAAGCTCAGGATGTAACTGTTATTGATGTTGCATCATTAAACAGCTGGACTGATTATTTTGTAATTGCTACTGTAACAAGTTCTGTTCAGAAACAGGGATTTGCAAAACAGATTAAAGATTATGTTAAGGAAAATGATATGCAGATTCATCTGACACACACTAAAACACAGGGTGGTGAAGACTGGAATCTTGTAGATATCGGACCTGTTGTAGTTCATCTTATGTCAAAAGATGCCCGTGACTTCTACGAGCTTGAAAAATTATGGCATGCAGGAACTTTCCTGAAAGGTGAAAACGCATAAAGGTTTTATGCAAAAAAAAATGGGAAGCAGAAAATACAAGATTTGTCAGTTTCTGTTTCCCTTTTTTGTTTTAAACGGCTCTAATGATTGTTTGATAAGAATTAAAGTTCATCAAAACTGTCATTAAAACCATTGTCCAGAGTGGAATCATCGTCATCACTGGCGAGGTCTTCCTCAAGATCATCATCGAAAGCTTCATCGTAGATATCATCATCTTCAAAATCGGTTAATGAATCATCTTCTGATTCTGTAATTTCATCAGAATCGGAAATGTTTTCAAGGTATTCATCATCGTATGAAAATCCTGAACCTGCAAATGAATCGTCTAATAATTCACTGGAATTAAACATTTATGGTGCCTTCCTACAAGCTTATCTATAAAAAAATAATAGTTATTCACAGGAATTTAATCAATTAATTTTCATAAAATTCTTTAAATTTATTAAGGGTGGTTTTCGGTTACTATTCAGGGCAAACGCATTATAACCGATTTTATATTGAAAATGGCGCAAAGGAGTGAA
>JAEDGQ010000080.1 GCA_016297415.1 Treponema sp. | reverse complement strand
AATTGAATAAGAAAAAGGGGCTGTCCCAAAAGTATAAATTACAGTGGTCATTGAGCCTGTCGAAGGACTCAACCACCGTAATGCAAACTTATTGGACAGCCCCTTTTTTTAACTGTGATTTTTAACGTAGTTAATGAACTCGGTTTCTGTAATAGGTCTTGAGAAGTAAAAGCCCTGAATTAAATCGCAGTTCATGTCCCGAAGAATGGCAAACTGTTCTTCAGTTTCTACTCCTTCAAAGAGAATTTTCTTTTCCAGCTGTTTGCTTAAGGCGATAAGACCTGCAATAAGATTTGTAGCTTTTTTGTCTGGAACACCTGTATTGGCAGGGCAGGCATTGTCCAGGAAGGTTTTATCAAACTTCAGGGAGTCTACAGGAATATTTGTAAGCATTGTAAGGGAAGATTCCCCGGAACCAAAATCATCCATGGCAACTTTGAAACCGTGTTTATGAAGTGTGTCCGTAATTTCTTTTAAGTCTGTTTTTGTAAGAACAGACCGTTCAAGTATTTCAATTTCAATAAGATTTTCCGGAATATCATATTTTTTGAAAATCGACATAAAGCGTTCAATAAATACAGCAGCATTTGAATGATTCCGGGACATATTTAAGGATACAGGTACAACTGGAAGTCCTTTATCAATACAGTTTTTAAGGAATTTGAAAACCTGTTCATAAACATAGAAGTCCAGTTCTTTGATGAAGTTATTTTTTTCAAACAGGGGAATAAACTTTCCAGGTGACATAAGTCCCAGTTTTGAGGAATCCCAGCGGACAAGAGCTTCGGCGCCTTCTACTTTTTCTGTTTCTGGATTAACTTTTGGCTGATACATAACAAAAAACTCTCCGTCAGCCAGAGCCTGTTCCATGTGGGATTCCATATAGTGTTCTTCATTTGATTTCTGCAGCAGATGCCGGTCATAAACGGCCCAGGTTCTGAGAATATTGTCCTTAATTGTGCTTTTTGCAAAACTTGCCTGGCCAATGAGGGTTTGCACAGAAACAGGAGTTTTTCTGTCTGTACTGTCAGGATCATAGAAAGTAATTCCGCTTTTCGGAAAAAACTGAATTTCGTAATTTTTAATGTCTTCAGCAAATTCTATGGAAGCCTTTTTAAAACCTGTCATAGCTGCGTGTGTGGATTTAATTTTTATCAGAGAGTAAATGTGGTCAGCATAACCGCGGCAAAGAATACCGCCTTCATCTTCAATGATTTTTTTGAGTCTGTTTGCGTAGAAAATCAGTACGGCATCTGCTTTTGCAACGCCATAGTTCTGGTTAATGAATTTAAAACCATGAATATCTGTTTCCACAAGCATGAATTTTGATTTTTTGTTTCTGCGAAGCATTCTGTTTGCAAGCTTTTCAAACTGATTTCTTGTATACAGGTTTGTAAGCGGGTCATAGATGCTTGCAAGCATGTCTTTTTTATGGAAGTAATTGCTGACCCAGATTTCAACTGCAATGGCAACAACAATGGAAAGACCTGAAAGAATAAGAATGAGAATAAACCAGACGTGCTGGGAATGTCTGAATCTGAAATATTCTTCTTCCTGAATGATAAGGGAAAGATACCAGTCTGAATTATGGATTTTGTTAAAAAAAGTCAGAATCTTCTGGTTCCGCTGGTTTTTGACCTTAAAAATTCCCTTGGTAATGCTTTCAGGATTATCAGAGTTTGATTGAAGAACTTCCAGAACTTCTGTCTCGGAAGGTTTGTTTACCTTAAAAAAATCAGGATGATAGATAATGGTATTACTTGAGTTTCTGATTACTACAATCTGTCTTTTTCCGATTTTGATTGCTGAAAGCAGTTCGTGGAGTTTTGACAATGACATTGTGGCACAGAGCATGCCTTTTTTTTCTCCACTTTTGTCGTAAATGATTTTGTTGAAGCTGAATACAGGATAGTGGTAAACATAAGACTGATATGGATTTGTAATGAATGTGTTTTCCTGGTTTTTTAATTCACTAAGATAAAGTTCCATATCTTCAACGGGACGAACTTCTCCTGTATGCAGATATGCGTTTCCCTTATTGTCTGAAAAATAAACACTGTTATAAAGGGAAGGAATTTTTGAAGATGTTTTAATGAGATACTGATGGATTTCTTCTGATGTGCCTTCTGTCAGGATGTTCTGGTTGTAGGCGTTAAGAAGCATCATGCAGTTTGCAAAAATCTGTTCAACGGATTCTGTGTAGCCTTCTGCCTGAAGGCTGAGGTTTTCCATAAACTGGTCTTCCGTTGTGTTGATGATACGGTCAATGGCAAAAGCTGACACACTGATATTAATGGCCAGAAGAAAAATGCCTATGATGATGAGAGAAAACATTCTGAAAGATTCAAGAGTAATTGCTTTTTTTGCCATTTCCACTATTTAAATATTTTAACATGGTTTTATTTTTAATGTATAAATTTATTGTTTTTACTGTTCATTACCATATTAAATTGCTAAAATACTTTCGAAAAGCGTTAGGGATAGTAACGGCCGCGAAGCGGGTGTGTAACACCGGAGCGAAAGCGGAGCCGTGGATAGCCCGACGGTGAACGAAGTGAACCGGAACGCCCAAAAAAGGAATAAAAAATGTCAAAAAATTTCCCTCTTAACCATCAGCAGCTTAAAGCTCTGACAGAAACTTATCCAACACCTTTTTATATTTATGACGAAAAAGCAATCCGCGAAAACATGCGCCGTTTTACTAAGGCTTTTTCTATTTTTCCGGCTTTTCGTGAACATTTTGCTGTAAAAGCCTGTCCAAATCCTTATATTCTTAAGGTTCTTGCCGAAGAAGGAGCAGGAGCAGACTGTTCATCTTTACCAGAACTTATGCTTTCTGAAATTTCCGGAATTAAAAAGAACCATGTAATTTTTACTTCCAACGAAACTCCGGCAGATGAATTCAAATATGCTTATGCCAACGGCAATATTATCAACCTTGATGACATTACACATATTGAATTCCTTAAAAATGCTCTTGGCGGAAAACTCCCGGACACAATCTGTTTCCGTTACAACCCGGGTCCTGCAAAACACGGATGTAACTCAATTATCGGTAAACCTGAAGAAGCAAAATACGGTCTTACCCGTGAACAGATGATTGAAGCATACAAAATCTGTAAGGAAGCGGGTGTAAAGCATTTTGGTCTTCACACAATGGTTGCTTCTAATGAACTTAATCCGGCTTTCTTTGTAGATACAGCTAAGCTTGTTTTTGAACTTGCTGCAGAAGTTAAGGAAAAGACTGGGGTAAACATTGAATTTGTTGACCTTGGCGGCGGACTTGGTATTCCATATAAGCCTGATCAGGTTGCAATCGACTATGACGAAGTTGCAAAAGGGATTCGTGCAGAATACGACAAAACAGTAGTACCTGCAGGTCTTGATCCAATGGCAATTTACTGGGAATGTGGTCGTCCTATTACAGGACCTTACGGCTGGCTCGTTTGTACGGCAATTCACGAAAAACACATTTATAAAGATTATATAGGTACAGATTCCTGTATGGCAGACCTTATGAGACCTGGTATGTACGGTTCTTATCACGAAGTAACTGTCAGCGGCAAAGAAAACGCTCCAAAAGACCATGTTTACGACGTTGTAGGTTCTCTCTGCGAAAACTGCGATAAGTTTGCCGTAGACCGTCAGCTTCCGGAAATCAATATAGGCGATCTTCTGATTATTCACGATGCAGGTGCACACGGAAGAGCCATGGGATTTAACTACAACGGAAAACTCCGCTGTGGCGAACTTCTTCTCCGGGAAGACGGTAAAGTTGTAGAGATTCGCCGCCGGGAAACAATCAGTGATCTGTTTGCAACTCTGGATCTGGAAGGCGTTGAAAAATTTAATTAGTAATACAAATTAAACGCAGATAAATAAAGATCTGAAAAAAGCCTTGTGCTCAAGTCAATTATTTTGGCCGGGTACAAGGCTTTTATAATTTTAAAGCATGCAGGTTCTTAGGGCAGAGCCCTAAGTCGCGCGGGAAAGAAGGGGGAGTCTGAGAGGAAAGAAAACACCGCTTCCAAGCAGAGGTGTTATTTCCCGTTATTTTCCCAGGAGTGCTGCGAAAGGATTGTATGTGTCTCCGTCCCTGTCGTCCTGACCTGCCATGTATTTTGCAGCGTCATTGTCCTGCTGTACAGAGCTGGCAGGGGCGAGAGAGATGCGCTTTGAAGAAGCTTCGACTTTCTGAACAATTACGTCCATTTCTTCACCGATTTTGAATTTTTTGCTCAGGTTAGTTGTAGCGCTGGCATCTTTAATTTCAGAAATGTGGACAAGACCGTCAATTCCAGGCATAAGGTTAACAAATACGCCAAAGCCTGCAATGCGGGCAATTTTTCCTGAAAATTTCTGACCGGCAGAAATCTGTTCAGAAACTGTGTCCCATGGATCCCTTTCAAGAGCTTTGAGACTAAGACTTACTTTTGAACGTTCTGGTTTTGCAGTGTTCCAGTCAGCACGGATAATTTTAGCTTCAATTTCCTGACCTTCACTAAGAACATCTGCAACGCTGCATACACGCTGGTGGCTGATTTCGCTTACTGGGAGCAGGGCCTGGAAGCCGTTTACATCAACAAAAGCACCGTAAGACTGAATTGATTTTACAGTTCCCTTTACAACTGTGCCTTCAGTAAGTTTTTCTGCAAGTGCATTAACCTTGTCATTTTCTGCCTGTTCTTCAAGACGACGGTTAGAAACAATAATGTTTTTTCCTTCGTTTTTAAATTCTGTAATTACGAAAGACATTGTGCGTCCAATGTATTCAGCTGGTTCCAGACGGTTTTTGTATCCCATCTGGCTGTATGGACAGAAAGCACGGGCAGTTCCGATTTTTACTTCAAAACCACCTTTAATTTCTTTTTCAACATGACCTTCAACAGGAACATTGCCTTTAAATGCGTTTTCAAGAACTTCATTACCTGCATTTTCCCCTTTGATTTTTGTTGTAAAGTGCATTTCGCCCCGGTTTTCCCCAACAAAATAAACCTTGATTTTGTCTCCTTCTTTAAGAGAGCAGTTTCCTTCATCGTCAGTAAATTCAGCCTTGTCTACAAAACCTTCGCTTTTAAGTCCCAGGTCAATAAATACTGTGTCATTTGAAATCTGTACGACTGTTGTTTCAACTTCTTCACCAGCAATAAACTGTGTCATTTGTAATTCTCCATATATATTTGGGCGTACCCCCTGCGGGGTCGGGCTAACCGTGGCTCCGGCTTTCGCCTCCGGTGCTGCGCACTGCCCATAGGGCACCACTAATATCCCTTACGCAAAAATTTACTGTACATAATTTACATTAAAAACAACATTTATAGAACACCTGCAAAATCTGCTTTATAATCCTGTTATGGCAAAATTTTCACCAGAAGTTCAGAAATATGCAGACCAGTTTTTACAGGCTATGAAAGAAGGTTCAAAAATGGACCATGGCTCAGATTTACTGAGGTTTTCCTGTTTTCTTTCGGAAGAAGCACAAAAGGTTACAGCCCGGATCAATACAGGTTTTCATAATCAGAAAGAACTGCGTGCTTTATTTGCAGAATTAACAGGAAGTCTGCCTGATAAAAATTTTAAGCTGTTTCCGCCTTTTTATACAGACTGCGGAATAAACCTTCATATCGGAAAAAGGGTCTTTATAAATTCCTGCTGCTGCTTTCAGGATCAGGGAGGCATTTACATTGCAGATGATGTTCAGATTGGACACGGCGTTAAGCTTGTAACATTAAATCACGGAAAGTCTCCCCAAGACAGAACAACAGTTTATCCGGAACCAATCCATATAGAAGAAAATGTCTGGATTGGAAGCGGCGCCATTGTTTTACCTGGAGTCCGCATTGGAAAAAACGCCATAGTGGGGGCGGGAAGCGTAGTAACAAAAGATGTGCCGGAAGGCGTCGTAGTAGCCGGAAATCCCGCCAGAATTTTAGAGAATCTCAATCACAGCTGAGTCTGCTTACAAAACTCTTTTTTATCCCCATCTGTGATGAATCAGATTGTAAGCAACGGAACCTGGAGGCGGAATTTCTGGCAGATTGTCCATATCAAACCAGCAGGCATCTTCCAGTTCGTCTTCCTGAATTATTATTTCGCCGCTTTCGTATTCGCAGCAGAAGGCAAGCATAAGCTGGTCCGGATATGGCCAGGCCTGACTTCCTGTGTAACGGATGTTTTTTACAGTAATGCCTGTTTCTTCTTTTACTTCTCTTGCAACAGTTTCTTCGATGGTTTCGCCTGTTTCAACAAAGCCGGCAATACAGCTGTAAAAATTTTTGGTACGGTTTTTATGTTTTGCGAGAAGAATCTTATTATCTTTTTTAACATTAATGATTACTGCCGGTTCCAGCTGTGGAAAAAACTGTTTTCCGCATTGAACGCATGTTCTGGCTGTAAAAACTTCATCGTCTTTTAATGCTCCGCCGCAGCAGGCACAGTAGCGCTTGTTTTTTCGGAAATTAAGAAGACCTTTTGCTCTGGCAGCTTTATTTACATATTCTGCTTTGTCCTTAAAAGTCCAGAAAAAATCTCTGAGGGGAACTGCTTCACAGCCGGCAGGGGCAGGGCAGTTTTTTTCAAGTTCAATTACTGTAGAGTCATACTCTTTTTCATTGTACCAGTCTGAAGTTACATGCAGTTCAAGGGCTTTTCTGATGATTTTTTCATCTGGTAATGCTCCATTCTGCAGAATTATATCGTTACCGCAGAAAACAAAATGAGAACCTAAGATTGAATCAAAATTATGTACAAGTGCCATAAAAAAAGTTTACCACGGAATTTTTATAAGAAAAGAGAAAAATGCGTTAGGGACAGGAAGGGCGGCAAAGCCGTTGCGAAGCAATGGAGCGCTTTTGCGCGGAACCCTGGATGGCCCGACGGCCCTGGCCGGAACGCCCTTTTCTGTAGTATAAAAAAAAGAATTTCATTAAAATAACTTTAAGAGGTAAACAAATGAAAGTAGCAATTTTTTTCGGATCAAAATCTGACACTGAAACTATGAAAAAAGCAGCTGATGTTCTTAAGGAATTCGGCATTGACTATAAAGCATATATTCTTTCTGCACACCGTGCAGGAGCTCTGCTTCATGAAACTGTAAAACAGGTTGAAAAAGACGGCTGTGAAGTTATTATTGCAGGCGCTGGTCTTGCTGCAGCTCTTCCTGGCGTAATTGCAGGTGCTACAACACTGCCAGTAATTGGTGTTCCGCTGGAATGTGTAACTCCAGGTAAGTCAAACGGTCTTGGTGGTATGGATGCACTTCTTTCTATTGTACAGATGCCTCCGCAGATTCCGGTTGCAACTGTAGGAATTAACTCTTCAAAGAATGCCGCCTACCTTGCAGCTCAGATTCTTTCTATAAAATATCCGGAGATTAAAGAAAAGCTTGTTTCATTCCGCAAAAAGCTGGCTGATGATGCAGCTGCTTCCGGTCTTGATGTAGAATTGTAAAATAGAGTAAAATATGTCATAAATCAAAGGCGATTTTGACACCTGAGGAAGGACTGTCAAAATCGCTTTTTTTTTATTGAGGAAAATATGATAGACAAAGAACTTTTTGAAGCCGAAGAAGATAAACTCCGTGATGAATGTGGTGTAGTTGGAATTTTTCAGAATTTACCAGAGGAAGATACTGCTTCTACTAAAGCCGGCGACGATCCTTATTCTGCAGCAGAATTCAATGCAGCTCAGAAAGTTTACTACGGGCTTTACGCTTTGCAGCACCGCGGCCAGGACAGTGCCGGAATTGCAGTTTCGGACGGAACTGAAGTAAAGGTTCATAAAGGCATGGGCGCCGTAGCAGAAGTCTTTAATCCTCAGAATCTTGGTGAGCTTCAGGGACGCATTGCCCTTGGTCATGTACGTTATGCCACTGCCGGTTCCTGCACTCTCGAAAACGCACAGCCGATGGTTCAGACCTCAAAACTTGGTACAATTGCCGTAGCCCATAACGGTCAGCTCATTAACTACGAACAGCTCCGTGAAATGCTGGAAGATGCAGGCTGTACCTTTAACTCAACCTCCGATACAGAAGTTATAGTTAAACTTATTGCCCGCGGCTACAAAAGAGGTCTTGAACGGGCCCTTACAGATACAATCCAGATGGTAAAGGGAAGTTTTGCTCTTGGGGTAATGACAGAAAACTCCCTCATTGCAGCCCGTGACCCCAACGGCATCCGTCCTCTCAGTCTTGGAAAAACTGAAAACGGCTGGATTATTGCCAGTGAAAGCTGTGCCATTGATGCCGTAAACGGTGAATATGTCCGTGACATTAAACCGGGAGAAATCGTAATCATCAATGATGAGGGTGTTCTCTCATTTGAATTCGGTGAAAAAACTTCAAAAAGAACTTGTATTTTTGAATATGTATATTTTGCACGGCCAGACAGCGTAATAGATCAGATTTCAGTTCAGGAAGCCCGCTACGCTCTTGGTGCCCAGCTTGCAAAGGAAAGCGGAGTTCCGGCTGATGTTGTAATCGGTGTTCCTGATTCCGGAATCGGTGCTGCTTTGGGTTATTCAAAGGCTACCGGCATTCCATACGCAGCAGGCATTGTAAAAAATAAATACATCGGACGAACTTTCATTGCTCCAACACAGAAGGAACGTGAAAACATGGTTTTTGTAAAGCTTAATGCAGTTCCTTGCGATGTAAGGGGTAAACGGGTAATTGTAATTGACGACTCAATCGTTCGTGGTACAACATCAAAACGCCTTGTACAGATTTTAAGAAGGGCAGGAGCAACAGAAGTTCACTTCAGAATTTCTTCGGCACCTGTAAAATTTCCATGTTATTTTGGAATTAACACACCAACCCGTCACGAACTTATTTCTGCGGGGCATACAACTGAAGAAATCTGCAGGATGATTGGTGCCGACAGTCTTGCATTCCTTACACCGGAAGGAATGATGGAAGCCTTAAGAGGTGTTAATCCTGAAAATTACGGATTCTGTAAAGGCTGCTTTACAGGTGAATATCCCATTTCGGTTCCAGGTGAAGTAAACGGAAAAGCAGTAAACTAAAATTTGTCCACAGATGACCCAGATTTACACAGATTAAAAAATCTGTGCTCTTTCCCTTCAGTCTGTGGATAATAAACTCTCTTTTAACATAATGACACAGGACCATAAAAACTGTATAATTTTCAGATACAATGGGTAAATGC
>JAEDGQ010000079.1 GCA_016297415.1 Treponema sp. | reverse complement strand
TTCACGACTGGAAGCCATTTTTAGCAGGGAATATATTATAATGCGTTTGCCCTGTCAATCATACAATGTAATCTTTAATTTTATATTTTGTTATGTTAGAATGAATTAAATGATTCAAACAGTTAAAAAAAGTTTTATTTTTTTTGTTTTATGTCTTCTGACTTTTTCCTGCAAAAGTAAAAAATCAGCCTTTGACAATAAGGGAACTATACGAAGTCTTTCTGAGCAGAAATTCAGGGAAACAGTCTGGACTGATCAGATAGAAAAAGACCGTTTGACTAAAGACATTACGATTATAAATACAATAGATTCTTCAGTCCGACTTACGCCTCAAGCTTTTATCAGCAGTGAATTTTCACAGGGAATGGAAGTAATATATCCTTCTATTGAAAATTTTGGTTCTTTAAATGTTTCAAACCTGGATAATTCAATAAAGAAAATCACAATGGAGTTTTGTAAAAATATTTCATCTTATAAAAACTGTGATGAGCTTCTGGAAAAACAAGACTTTTACGAATATGCTCTTTTTATTCGCGACTTAAAGGAAAACTGGAGCCAGTATTTTTTTGTTAACTTCCCGGAACCTGAATATGATGAAGTGGAAGTGAAAGATTCAGAAAACCAGGAAAAAGAAAAAAAACTTAAAAAAAAGCTGTTTGATTCGTTTATAATAGGCGAACCTTTTGAATCAAATTCTTTTTATGAAGTTCCTGTCCGCTTTTTTCGTAAAGATACAGGTTCTGTTGATGTATTACTGTTTTTTTATTTTAATGAAAACCAATGGAAACTGAATCAGTTCAGACTTAGAAACTTTTACAAGGAGACAGGACATGGAAAAAAATGAATTAACTGGAATTGAAAGACAGCTTGTACTGCAATATCTTGTTGACGGAAATGTTCCTGTAACTGTAACAGAAGTAAAAACTGCAGTTGAAGATAATGATAAAATTAAAAGTGTAACATCAGGTGTTTTTCCTGTTGCATTGCCTGGCGAACAGATGACAGTGCTTGATCAGGGAATTATTCTTTTACAGAATCCGCCGGAAGCTGTTAAAACCTTTGATGGAAAAAAAGTAAAAGTTCAGTTTTACTTTAACAAACTGGGCCTTTATTTTGAAACTGAAATAAAAAAAATCAAAAGCGGGGCACTTGCAATTGTCATTCCTGCCCTTATAAAAAAGATTGAAGAAAAGCCTCGGAAAAAAACAAGTGATTTGACTGCTATTATCTATTATGAAAAGAACAGTCAGTTTAATATGACCTGCAGGATTCCGGAAAATTATATTTTGTTTGCACAGCCGGCCTGGAGTGATGTCGAAGAAAACAATCAGCTTAGTGCCAAAAACTATCTTGAAAATGCCGTAATGACCTGCCGTTCCAAGGGAAATGCTATGGGCAATGGGCTTCACCTTATTTCTGTATGCCGTTATCTTGCAGAAAATGATGTGGAAAATGAATTGAATAAGAATGAAATAAATTCAATCGAAGACAGAAAAAATCCTCCGGACATAATTTATATTGACCATGAAAGGATTGTTTTTGCCGGAAACTCAAAAGATATGGTGTTCAGTGAGGAAACTGATTATTCAATTCTTCTTGGATTTCCCATTTATCAGGGACCAATAAAAGAAAGAACAGTTTATGCTTCTTTTACTGTTGATAATATTTTTTATAATCATGAAAAAAGAAATTATTGTGCCGTATGTTCCTATAAAGACATTAAAAAAGAAGATGTAAGATATCTTGAAGATAAAAAAGCTTAAAAAAAACCGGTTCCTGAATTACAGAGAACCGGCTTTTTTTGTCTTTAATCTGTTTATTTTTTAGAAGCGTGATAAACAGGATCCTTTATGCTTGATTTTGGACCGATCTTATCAAATCCACAGAATGGAACGAGAACTTCTGGAACTGTAATAGATCCGTCTTCGTTCTGGTAGTTTTCCATAATGGCAAGCATAGCACGTCCAACTGCGATTGCAGTACCGTTAAGCATATGAACGTATTTATTTTTTCCGTCATCATCGTGGTATTTTACATTCAGACGGCGAGCCTGGAAGTCTGTACAGTTTGAAGTTGATGTAACTTCACCATAATCTCCTTCAGGTTTGTCTTCTGTTGCACGGCTTGGCATCCATGCTTCAAGGTCCCACTTACGGTAAGCTGGAGCACCAAGGTCACCAGTACATGTGTCAACAACATGGAATGGAAGACCAAGACCGGTGAAAATTTCTTCTTCAATTAAGCGGAGTTTTTCATGAAGTTTATCAGAATCTTCTGGAAGACAGTATACAAACATTTCAACTTTATCAAACTGATGAACACGATAAAGTCCCTTAGAGAACTGTCCTGCGGCACCTGCTTCACGACGGAAACAATGTGAAAGACCACAATACATAAGTGGAAGGGCAGACTTATTAAGAATTTCACCTGAATGGAAACCACCCAGTGTAATTTCTGCTGTAGCTACAAGACAAGTACCTTCTTCTTCAATAGCATAAACATTTGATTCATTTCCCCGTGGATTAAAACCAATGCCTTTAAGAACTTCTTCCCGGGCAACATCTGGAGTAATGAATGGTGTAAATCCATGTTTACGAAGAATATTCAAAGCATACATAATGAGTGCTTCTTCAAGGAATACAGCTTCATTTTTAAGATAGTAGAATTTAGCACCAGAAACTTTTGTTGCACGTTCAAAATCAATAAGATCAAGTTCTTCACCAAGTTCAACATGGCTTTTTGGCTTAAATGTGAACTTACGCGGAGTTCCGACTTTTTTAACTTCCAGGTTTTCTGTATCAAGTTTTCCGATTGGTGTTTCCGGATGACACATATTTGGAAGCTGGCGGGCTGCTTCATCAAGTTTAGCTTCAACATCCTGAAGTTCTTTTTCAGCTGCTGCTACATCATCCTTGATTTTTTTGCCTTCTTCGATGTACTTAGCACGAGTTTCTGGATCAAGCTTCTGTTTCATATTAGCAGCGTTTTCATTACGCTTCTGCTGAAGAGACTGAAGACTTGTTGTAAGTGCTGTTCTCTGATCGTAGAGTTTTACAACCAGATCTGCATCTGCAACCATGTTACGGTCAGCAATATTCTTTTTTACTGCATCAAGATTTTCTTTTACAAATTTAAGATCAAGCATTTTTTTTCCTCTGGCATTTTTGCCTTTAAATAACTTTAATAGTTTATTCTTTTAATGTGATTATTTCAATTCATAAACTGCTGCAACAGTTTTTTCAATTTTTGTTTTACCTGGGGTTGCAACTGTAATACCTGAAGCTGTTGAATTTTCAGAATCTTTATTCTTTTTATGAGATAAAAAGGAGTCTGATTCATAGATTTCACGGATGGAAATAACTTTTCCAAGCATTGCACCGCTTGTTCCTGCAATAAGGTTTGCTGCATCCTGGGCGTTCTGTACAGCAAGTGTTCTGGCTTGTTTAACGTAAATATCAATGTCAGAAATTCCAAAATTACATTCAGAAATTAAAGCTCCATTCTTTAATGAAACATCAACAATTTCTCCTGTTAAAGGCAGGTCTTTTGTAAAAATAGAAAATCTGTTTGTTACTGTATAGCCTGAAACAGTCTGGCGGTCAGCTCTGAATTCAGGGGTTATGCTGTAGTTTTCTGTAGAAATATTGTCTTTTGATATTCCAAGTTCTATGATTGCATCCTGAACTTTAGTCATTTTTGCACTGTTGTTCTGTACAGTCTGTGATGCTTCTTTTCCTTTTGTACTAACAGAAAAAACAAGGGTACAATTGTCTGGTTCAACTGTAATTGAACTTGTACCTGTAACAGTAACTGTTCTTTTGTTGTTTTCTGTAGTTTTTACAGTACATGAAGTAAGTATAAGAGCTGCAGATAAAGCTAAACATAATTTAGATAATTTCATTTTTTTCTCCCGAGATTAGTAAATGTTTATATAAAATCTGTTTAAGAAGATTTTTCGTTTATTAGCCTGATTCCAGAATTTACTGGCCGGATATTTTTTGATAACTGTTTCATAAGAATCAATGGCAGAACGAATATTTCTTACATCGCTGTCTGCTTCAAGAATCTGTCCCTGAACATAAAAGGCTTCGTCAAGCTTTGTGTTTGCTGTGTCCAGATAAGATCTGATCTGGGCTAGGGCAAGCTGGTACTTTTTGTTTTTCAGAGAATTTTTAGCCTGATCGAGAAGAGATTTTGAAGGATCTGTATTTATTACAAGAGGTGTTTTTTCTTCTGGTGCAGGTGTTTCAGTTGTAGATGCTGATGAATCAGCTGATGTTCCGGATGGTGTAACTGCTGGAATTGTATTGTTGAGACTTGAATCAGTTTTTTCTTCTGTGTTCTGAATAATTGTTTTTACACGGCTGTCATCTTGAGCAGGCTGTGAAGAAATCTGTTCTTTAGCGGATTCTTCTTTTTTGGAAGCTGCAGCTTTTTTGTATGGAAGCTGAGGCACACTCTGCTCCTGAACTTCAGGCTCTGGAGTTTCAGCTTCTATTGTTGTTACGCCTCTTACAGGTTTTGGTGGTACAACTTCTGCATAAGAAGGGGCAATGGCCTTTTCATTGTTTCCTGCTGTTTCATTAACCACTTCAACTTCAAGGTAATCGTCAATATATTGTGCTGTAAGAACATCATTTTTGTAGAAGTGAAGATAGGTTTTTCCCGCTTTTATTGAACGGAGAGTGAATACTGTATTTTCTGTTCCAAGTTTCCGTCCAAAATAACGGAATTTAGGATCTGTTTCAGTTTCTCCAATATAAATCCATCCGTTTCCAGGATATACAACATCTACAAACTGATTTCTTTTAACTTTCATTGAACGGCTTGGTTCAATTACGGCCAGATTTTTGAATAAATCAACTTCTCCGCCGGAAGTCTGGACAGCAACCGGTGCTTCTCTGTTTTCTTCAGTTTTTTCAACAGGCTGTTTCTGTTCTGTTTTTGTAGATGTAACTATTGAAGAAGCTGTATCTGCATTTTTAACTGTTTCTGTAGTTTTAACAGAAGCTGCTTCTTTTTTTACCTGGGGGGTCTGAACTTCAGCAGCAGGATTTTCTGTTTCTTTTACTTCTACTGTTGCGGGTTCTACAGCTTCAGGTTTCTGGTCTACAGTTTCAGGCTCTGGCAAAAAATCTTCATCATCAGCATCTGCAGGTTTTGTTTCTGTCTGTTCAATAACTTCTTCAGCATCCTGAACGGCAGGTTCAACAAATGTTTCTGTTTCATCCACATTTACAGGATTTGAAAGAATATCTTCGGCATCAATCTTTTCTGCTTGTTCTTCAATTTCTGAAGACTGTTCCTGCTGGGAAACACAATCAGTTTTTTCATTTTCAGAGGAAGTTTTTGTCTGGTCGATTGTTACGTCAGCAGAATGTTCCTGCCGGGAAACACCATTAATTTCTTCATTTTCTGAATCACCAGCAGTTACAGGGGAATTATTTTTTATTTCAGGCTGGGGAACAGTAGTTGTATCAACAACTACATCAGGTACGTCTTTTTCAGGAAGAATTTCTATATCTTCAAAAGGCTTACTGTCAGCTGGAGTCGTATCAATAATTATATGTTCTTTAGTGGATTTTGTTGTTCCACATGAAGCAAGAGTAATGAGACAGATGGAAAAAATTGTAAATAATACAGTTTTAAACTTAAACATTACAGAGCTGCTCCTGTTATTTCTGAAACGATTTTATCATTTGCTTTTTCCAGATCTTTCATCATTTTATGATCTGGAGGGGTAAAGTACTGATCAATTTCTTCATCACTCCAGGCTTCTTTTGGAGTACGATAAGGATAATAATCTTTTTCAATGTCTGGTCCCTGAGGAATTTCTGGTGGTCCATCAAGAATTACATTTGTTTTGGCATGTTTTATTTTGCTCTTTGGGGGAGAAGACTGAATAAAAATTACAATGAGCCCCATAAGAAAAAGAATAATGATTCCACAGGAAATTCTTGCCAGTACAGGCTTTTCGTAGAAGAAATCAGATACTTTTTCTTTAAGTTCATCAAAGTCAAGCATTTTTTATTCCTGAACCTTATCTTCAGTTTTTTCTGAAGCAGG
Source organism: Treponema sp. (assembly GCA_016297415.1). Lineage (GTDB taxonomy): Bacteria > Spirochaetota > Spirochaetia > Treponematales > Treponemataceae > Treponema_D. The sequence goes on along the minus strand of JAEDGQ010000079.1, from coordinate 3,198 downwards.
CTGAGTTGAAGAATCGTTTTTAGCTTCAGCTTCCTGCTTTGCAAGACGAGCTTCTTCCCTTGCTTTTTTTGCAGCTTCTTTAGCTGCCTTAGCACGTTTTTCAATTTCCGGATCTGTAATAGTTCCGTCAGGATTATGAATACGTTTTGCAGGACGAGGAGGAATATAAACATTTTCTTCAGGAGCTACATCTTCTTCGATAAATTCTTCTTCTGAATCTTCTGTATCAGGTGTAATTTCTTTATCAAGACGCATTGTCATAATCTTTGAAACACCAGATTCCTGCATTGTAACACCAAGCATTGTGCTGGCACCCATTACTGTCTTTTTGTTATGTGTAATTACAATGTACTGAGAGAGTTTTGCAAATGATCTTAAGGCATGTACAAAACTTGTTACGTTTTTATCGTCAAGGGCAGCGTCAATTTCGTCCAGAAGACAGAACGGACTTGGGCGAACTTGATATGTTGCAAAGAGAAGGGCAACAGCTGTCATTGTCTTTTCACCACCGGAAAGAAGGGCAATATTCTGCAGTTTTTTCCCTGGTGGTTCGGCGTAAATATCAATACCAGATGTGAGAACATTCTGTGGATCAACAAGTCTAAGTTCCCCACGACCACCATTAAAGAGGCGGCGGAACATATTGTGGAAGTTCTTTTTAATCTTGTTGTATGTATCAAGGAACATTTCTGTAGATTTAGTCTTAATTTCTTCAGAAATGCGGATAAGATCTTCAAGAGTTTTGTTTGTATCGTCAAAGTTTGCCTGAAGTTTTTCGTAGCGTTCTTTCTGTTCTACAAATTCTTCTGGGGCCATAAGGTTTACAGAACCGAGATTTTTGAAATCTTCCTTTGTTTTAGAAAGTTTTTCTCTGAGAACAGCAGCTGGAGTTGATATCTTATACATTCTTTCTTCGAATTCCATAAGATCCCGGCTGTGAGTTTCAATAAAGTTCTGTTTTATGTTGCGGATATCAGTGTCGCTTGTAACAAGATCCATAGCAAGTTTTTCATACTGTGCCTGAGTTTTTCTCTGTTCTTCCTGCTTTTTCTCAAGTTTATTCTGAGTTCCACTATCAGAACTGTTGCAGCGGCTGATTTCGTTATTAATGCTGTTCATTTCGTCTGCACATTTCTGTCCGCGGCGTTCAATGGATGCCAGTTCTCCCTGAATTTCTATAATCTGGTCATTCAGTTCTTCCTGATGTCTTTGTTCCGAAAGAAGCTCTTCTTCGTTCTGACGAAGATTTGACTGTTCACTTACAAGAGAACGTCTTAAGATTTCCACATTCTGTTTAACGCCGAAAATTGACTGCTGCATTGAAGCTTCGGTTACGCGAAGCTGGTTAAGTGTATCTCTGTATTCATTGATTTTCTTAACAAGTTCTGAGTTCTGTTTTCTGTAGCCGGAAATTCTTTCCTGAATTGTTTCAATCTGTGTTTTGATTGAATCGATTTTTGAATCAATATCACGTTTTTTTGTGATGATACCTTCAGGAGAAATGAATTCTTCAATAAAGTCTGGCATGGCTTTTTCGTAGCTTGAAACAGCTTTTTCAACATTTTCTGCAATTGTTGAAATTTCAGAAAAAGCTTTTATTGCGTCCTGTACAATTTTCAGGTTTTCTTCTTCTGAATGACCTGTAAGTGAAGCATAATCTGAGAAAATGTTTTTGCGGCCTTCAGCAAAAATCTTGAGTTTTGCAATTGAACTTTCAAGTTCTTCTTTAGCCTGTTTAGCTGCATTTGAAGAAAAACCTGAATCTTTAAGTTTAGCATCAAGTTCTTTTACAATATCTTCTGTGATTTCTCCTAACTGATTCTGAAGGGATGCAATTTCAGAATTTAAGTTTTCAATATCTTTTGCACCTTCATTAGCCAGTCTGTCATTTTCTGTAATCTGATTATTTGACGAAGTAATGTTGTCTGTAAAAGAATTGATGTTAGTTTTTACAGTTTCAAGCTGCTTTGTTTTTGAGTGAAGATCAGCTTCACGTTCATCAATTTCTTCGTTAAATGTATCAATCTTATCCTGAATGGAATCTTTTTTTACTTCCAGAATGCCGATTTTTTCTTTAATCTGATTTGCCTGAAGATTATATTCCTGGGCACGCTGCAGTTTATTTGTTTTTTCAATCTGAACTCTTGCAAGTTCAACCTGAAGGTCATTGAATTTTGTCTGCAGTTCCTTCTTTTTTTCGTTGTTTTCAAAAAGAGTTGCCTGAATCTCTTCAATTTCTTTCTGGATTTTTGTTCGTTTTTCTTCCAGTTCTGTTTTTGAAGCTTCCTGACGAGCCTTGTCCTGTGTAAATTCCTTTAATCTTAAAAGCTGAATGTCCAGTTCGTAGTTGAAAATTTCTTCTTTGTACTGGCGGTATTTAATTGTTTTTTCACTCTGAACTTTTAAGGTTTCGTAATTACGTTTATTTTCAGCAAGAGCAATTTCAATTTGTGCAAGATTCTGACGAGTACGTTCAATTTCTCTTTCTGCTTCTGCACATTCAGACTTAGAACGGCTGATACCTGCAGCTTCTTCAAAAAGATAACGACGGTCTTCTGGTTTTGAAGAAAGTATCTGATCGATTTTTCCCTGTTCCATTACAGAATATGCTGCTTTTCCTACACCTGTATCCATGAACAGCCGGCGGATTTCTGTTGGACCTACCTGACGATTATTAAGGTAATATTCGTTTTCTCCAGATCTGTAAAGACGGCGTTTGATTGCGATTTCTGTATCATCAACTGGAAGAAGTCCCTTATCGTTGGCAATTGTAAGTGTTACTTCCGCAATATTGAGAGGAGGACGAGTTTCAGTTCCGTTAAAAATAACGGATTCCATTGTATCGGCACGTAAATTTTTTGCTTTATTTTCAGCAAGAACCCATTTTACTGCATCAACAACATTACTTTTTCCACAGCCGTTTGGTCCGAGAAGAGCAGTAATACCGTCTGCAAACTCTACATGAGTTCTATCTGCAAATGATTTGAATCCGAAAATGTCCAGACTTTTAAGAAACACTTTTTTTTACTCCAGCTAATTTTTTTCTAATACTTTTACCTTACAATTATAGTAGAAAACAAACTGTATTTCAATTAAAAGCAGGAAGAGAGATAGGGCAAACGCATTATAACTGATTTTGTATAGAAAAATGGTGCAAAGGAGTGAAACGGCTTGCGAAAACACTCGTTTTGTGCTGCC
>JAEDGQ010000078.1 GCA_016297415.1 Treponema sp. | reverse complement strand
TCATTCGGAGAAGTACTTCGCTTAAGTCTGTGCGGAAAATTTCTTCTGTGGTGTACTCAGGGCGCTGATCAAAATCGCTTCTTGAAAAAAGTCTGTAACAGGTTCCAGGACAGGTACGACCGGCACGGCCTCTGCGCTGATTGCAACTTGCCCGGCTTACAGGAGTTTCAATAAGACTTGAAGTAAAAGTTTTAGGATTGTAGAAATTAAGTTTTGCAAGACCAGAATCAATAACTGTTGTAATTCCATTGATAGTTACTGAAGTTTCAGCAATATTTGTAGAAATTACTACTTTCTTTCTTCCCATAGGGGCCGGATTAAATACTTTTTCCTGTTCTTCTTTTGGCAGACGACCATAAAGGGGAACAATATGAATTTTTGACCGGAAACTTGCTGTAGAAAGCCTCATTACACAGTCTTTGATAATCTTTTCTCCTGGAAGGAAAACGAGAATATCTCCGTCTTCTTTGTTGTCCAGAACGCGGTCGATTGTAGATTCAATTTTAGCAAGAATGGCTTCTGAACCTGAATCTGTTAAAGTTGTGGCTTTTACAAGAGGCGGATCATAGACCATTGTTACGGGAAAAGTCTGAGTTTCGATTGTAACAATAGGGCAGTTGTCAAAATATTTTGAAAAAGCTTCAGCATTCATTGTGGCTGAAGAAACGATAACCTTAAAATCTGGTCTGGCCTGAAGAACTCGTTTTAAAAGACCAAGACAGAAGTCAATGTTAAGGCTTCGTTCGTGGGCTTCATCAACCATAATTACAGAGTATTTGCTCATCCATGGATCAAGCTTCATTTCCTGAAGAAGAATACCGTCTGTCATTATTTTGATTTTTGTAGACGGGTCAGTTTTATCTTCGAAGCGCATTTTGTAGCCGACGAGGCCTGGATAATTTGTCTTTAACTGTTTTGCTATAAATTCGCTGACAGAAAGGGCAGCAATTCTTCGAGGTTGTGTAACTGCAATCATTCCGTTAGCAGAGTATCCTGCTTCATGAAGAATTACCGGAATTTGAGTAGTTTTTCCCGATCCTGTTGGTGATTGAACAACAATGACCTGATTATTTTTTAGAGAGTCAAGAATAAGCTGCTTTTGTTCGTAAACTGGTAATTTTGTATAATCTATTGCCATAAAGACTTTCCTTTTAATTCTTCATATAAAACTTTTCTTTTTTCCAGATAATTAGCCCAGGCTGGAATTCCGGCACGTTTCAAACAATGAAGCAAATCTTCATCTACGTGGCGGATAACCATCTGACCGTTAGGCTGAATATATGTGGTAATAAAGTATGGTTGTGCTGAAACCTGAGAAACTGTGGAAATATTGTTTTCTGTTACTTTTTCGTAATTCAGTTTAATAATAAGCCCGTCACCTGTATCATCCCGTTCATTTGGAGTTTTCGAAAATGATGGGGAAGTTCTTTGACCGGAAATAGTGTTTCCGTTGGCATACATAATGAAGGCCTGTTTTTTTCCGATTGTGTTATCTTCTTTTGTGTACTCAAAGATCTGTTTTTCAAAAACTTTTGAAACATGAGGGTGATTTGCCCAGATTATGTCTGCATTACATTCAGTAGCAAGTCTTTTATAAAAGTTTTTGTGATTTTCTGTTACCTTTGTTTTGTATTCTTCTTCATCAGTGTGAATACTTACTACAAAAAGATCATGTGGATTGGATTTTTCCAGATTTTTAAGTTCTGTAATCAGGTTTTCTCTTTTTTTCTGAGGGTAATAGTCAATCCAGCTTGAATAATCAGGTCTGTTTAAAATTTCTGTAAATGCTACAAAGAGAATTTTAAATCCTTTTTTTTCGATTACTTTGTAACTGATTTTTCCATTTTTTTCTGCTTTTAATCCTGCGGCCCAGATATCTTTTCTGGAATCAAAGTATTTTTTTGTGGCATTAATTCCATCAAGAAGACCGTCGTTTGTGTGGTTGTTTGCCAGGGAAAAAACATTAAATCCTGCGTTTACTGCTTCCTGAACATAAGATGAATGCATGTTGAACTGAGGGTAAGTAGCCCATGGTACGTTATCATTTACCGGTGCTTCAAGATTTGCAAAAGCTAAATCTCCCTGTTTGATGATAGATTTTACATCGTCCCAGATAAGTGAAAAATTTCCGGCTTTATAGTTTATGGAATGAGCCATAATGTCACCGGCAAAAATCAGGGAAATATTGAATTTTTCTATCGGGGGAGGTGGCTGTACTACAGGTGGCTGTGGTTGTGTTTTAGTAGACGAACAGGAAACAGCCGGAATACAAAACGCCGAAATTGCGAGGAGAAAAATAAAAACCATTACGCGGGAGCGTGGAAAAATCATAATAATATTATAGTAGAACAAGCCCTTATAAACAATGAATTCATAAAAAATTCACTCATTGAAAAAAGTTTGCTATGGGGGTAAAATGAATAATATGTTTGATGTAAAAGATACAGACCTTTTTGACCTTGAAGAAGAAGATTTTGATACTATTCTTGCTTCCGATATTACTTTCCATGGAAATATTAAATTTACAAAACCTTTCATGATTCGTGGAAAAGTAAGCGGTTCCATTGATGCTACAAGTGACCTTTTGATTGATTCAAATGCAGTTGTAAATGCAGGAATCAGTGCAACAAGAGTTCTTGTTCGTGGAAAAGTTGAAGGCAATATTACTGGAAGAGATCTTGTTTTTGTTGCTTCTACAGGTTCTGTAAGCGGAGATATTACTGCCAGACAGGTTGTTCTTGAACCTGGTTCAAGATTTTCCGGCAAGTGTACAATGACAGATTAATATTACAGGTGAGTTTATGTTTTCTAAAAAATCAATTCTTTTTATATCTTTAATTCTTCTTGCATGGGGCTCTGTTTTTGCACAGAAAGCCGATGCCCTCATTCTTTATCGTAACGGTAACTATCCAGAAGCAATTAAAATCTGTGAACAGGAAATTACTGATAATCCTCAGAACATCGATTCTTATTGTGTATTATGCTGGAGTCTTGTTCGTAACAGGCAGTATGCAGAAGCTGAACAGCGTTCTACAGAAGCCAGAAAAGTAAATCCAAATGATGTAAGACTTATTGAAATTCAGGCTGAATCAAAATTCTATCTGGGAAAAAACAGTGCAGCAATGGAATTGTTCCAGCTTTATCTTGCAAATGTTCCTGCAAACGGAAGCCGCATTGGAAATGCTTATTACTACATGGGTGAAATTTACATCCGTCAGGCAAAATACCAGCATGCTGATATTTCTTTTACTGCAGCCGTTCATACAGAACCAACTGTTGATTACTGGTGGACTCGCTGTGGTTACGCACGTGAAATGGCTGGAAGTCTTGAATCAGCTCTTGCTGCCTACAGTAAGGCAATTGAACTTAATCCAAATCAGGCCGATGCGGCACGTGGTAAAGAAAGAGTTTCTGCCCGTTTACGCTAAGGAATCTTGATGTCTAAAATCATTCATTTTGAAACTTTAGGCTGTAAATTAAATCAGGTTGAATCAGAAGGTTCAGCCTCTTTATTTTTTAAAGCCGGCTTTGAAATTTCAATGTCTCCTTACTCAGCAAAAACTGCTGAAAATCAGAATGTAATTCTTTGTGTTGTTAATACATGTACTGTTACTGCAAAAGCAGAACAGAAAGCAAGAAGAATTATCAGACTTTTGCTGTCTAAATGTCCTCAGTGTGCCGTTCTTGTTACAGGGTGCTATGCACAGAACTCAAAAGATGAAATCCTTGCTATTGATAAAAGAGTATGTGTTCTTGGGGGACAGTACAAAGGTCATCTTTCTGAAATTCCAGAACTTCTTCTGAAAAATGATTCCTTAAAAGGTGAAGAACTTTCTGCTTTTATTCAGAAAAGTTTCGCTCCTGTATATAGTTCTGCCAGACCTGGTGAAATTCAGCTTCCTTTTAAGCTTGTCCCTGACAATTTTCTTCATCATTCAAGATCCTCCCTTAAAATTCAGGATGGATGTAATTGTGTATGTACCTACTGTGCAATTCGTCTTGCCCGTGGAAAATCTGTAAGTATTGATGCTCAGGAAGCTATAGACAGAGTAAAGGCTCTTGAACAGGCCGGACAGAAAGAAGTTGTAATAACAACTGTAAATATCAGTCAGTACAGAGGAAAATGGAAAGAGGGAACTGTTAATTTTGCAGGACTCTTAAAGTTAATGCTGGAAAATACATCCACAATCCGTTTTAGAATTTCAAGTCTATACCCTGAAATTGTAAATGAAGAACTGGCTTCAATTGTTGCAGATCCAAGAGTTTGTCCTCATTTCCATATTTCTGTTCAGAGTGGAAGCGATTCCGTCCTTGCCAGAATGAAGCGGCCTTACAAAATTGAGGCTGTTTACAGAGCCTGCACTTTCTTAAAAAAAGCCAAAAAGAATCCTTTTCTGGCCTGTGATATTATTGCAGGATTCCCTGGTGAAACCGATGAGGATTTTGACCTTACAATGAAGATGCTTAAGGAATGCGGATTTACTTTTGTTCATGCATTTCCCTTCAGTGCCCGGCCTGGTACAGAAGCATATAAAATGAGACCAATGGTTCCTAATTCTGTAGCCGGCCAGAGAGTTGAAAAACTTGAAGAATATAACAGTCATTCCAAGAGTGAATATATTAAATCTTTTGAAGGTCAGGTGCTTTCTGCAGTCTGCGAAACTGTTCACAGACCAAAACTTTTTGCTGATCGTGTTGTTCTTCACGCAGTAACAGAAAACTTCCTGCATTGCCAGCTTGTTTTTTCCAAAAAAGATGTTTTGCCTCAGCCGGGAACTCTTGTGCAGGTAAAAATCCGCCGTCCACTTAATACTTCTGAAGTTACAGGTGAAAGCGATACACTTGCGGAACTTGTGTGAGCAATTTATAATTGTTTTCATGTTTAAAAAAGCCGGTCATTTAATCATTCATAAATTTGATTCAGTACCTTATGTTCTCGGGTATATTGGCCGTACTTTCAGATGTTCTTTCAGCTTCTTAAAAACTAATGCTTCAAGAAAAATCCTTATCATGCAGCTTCTGTTTACCTTTATTGAAGCGCTTCCTCTTATTGCCTTTATTTCAACAGCAATGGGTACAGGTATTTTTCTTGTAGGAAACAGTTTTCTTACTTCTATAGGACAGGATTCTTTAATCTATCAGCTTTTAACAATCGTAATCACCCTTGAATTAGGTCCTCTTATTGTGGGGTTTGTAGTAATTGCCCGTTCAGCTACTGCTATTGCCACTGAGCTTGGAAACATGGTTGTCACACATCAGATTGAAAGTTACATCGCCTGCGGTGTAGATCCTATATCTCATCTTGTTGCACCACGTTTTTTAGGTGTAACTCTTTCAGTATTTTTTCTGAATCTCTACTTTAATTTTTGCGGACTTCTGGGACCTGCTTTAATTCAGTTTATGATTAATCCTATTACTGTTTCTACTTATCTTCGTGGAATTCTTTCAGGTCTTTCTCTTTCTGTAATTTTAACTTCTCTTTTAAAAAGCCTTCTTTTTGGAATGATTATTTCTATTACTGCCACTTTTTATGGTTTTAATGTAGAAAGAGCATCCACTGAAGTTCCTGTAGCTGGAATCCATGCTGTAGGAAATTCTGTTCTTGGTATGATTATTATCGATGCCTTTGTTATCGTAATGTTCTATGTCTTGTAGGAGTGGGGAATGGCACTTTTTAAGCTTGAAAATGTTGAATTCAGTTCCTCAAATAAAAAACTTATAAACGGAATTTCCCTGGAAATTGAAAAAGGAACAACAACTGCTTTTGCAGGCCGTTCAGGATGCGGAAAATCTACACTGCTAAAAATTGCAGCAGGAATTCTTATTCCAACAAAAGGTGATGTTTATTTTGAAGACAAGAAAATCCATGATATGAGTGTAAAAGAGAACCTGAGTTTTAGAAAAAAAACAGCTTTTGTTTTTCAGGATTCAGCTTTGTGGGCGAATCAGTCTATTATTCAGAATCTTTCTTTGCCCCTTCAGATACATTTTCCAAAAATGAATTCAGAAGAACGAACTTTTACCATTCAGTCAATATGCGCTATGGTGGGCTATGACAGGGATTTAAATTTAAGACCTGTAGATTTATCCATTGGTGAACAGAAAAAAATTGCTTTTGCCAGAGCAATGATTTGCGGACCTGAAATCCTGTTTCTTGATGAATGTACAGAATCTCTGGACAAAAAAAGCGGAAGAGTAATAATGGAACTTCTTCACAATTTTTTGTCTCAGGGAAATACTATAATATATGTAAGTCACAGTACCAGTTTTGTGACAGAATTCCCCGGAAGAGTTTTTCATCTGGAAGAGGGAATGCTGAAGAATGAGGAAAACACATGAAATTTAGAATTCGTTATGCAGACCAGATAGTAGGTATTTTTTCTATTGCAGCACTGGCTGGTCTTATTGCCCTGATTTTTGCCTTAGGATCTGAGCATCACTGGTTTGAAAAAAAATACAGTTACTATACTTTTTTTGACACAGGTTCAGGTGTTTCTGCAGGTATGGACCTGACTTATAAAGGTTTTTCCATTGGAAAGGTAAAAAAAGTGAGTCTTGAAGGTAATAATGTAAGGGTTGATTACTATGTTCGCGGTGAATATTACTCTTACATAAAAGAAAACTCTCTTGTTCAGCTTGTAACAAGTCCTATTGGTCTTGGCTCTTCTTTTGTTTTTTATCCTGGTAAAGGACCTGAATTAATTGAAAACGGCTCAGAAATCTACAGGGTAGATTCAAGAAAAGGTCAAAAAATTATTGATGATAACCTTATCAGAATGGAAAAAACCACTGATTCTATTGGTGCCCTTATGAATCAGGTTTCTGAACTTCTTACTCACGTTAATTCTCTTGCGGGCCAGGTTGATGTGGCACTTTCCGGCAAATACAGGGGATCAAGGATTACTCCAATTCAGAGTATTGTTCTGGAACTTAATGAAACAATGGCAAACCTCAATAAAATTCTTGCTTCTGATAACGGTGTACTTATGCATCTTTTGGGACCTGCTGTTGCCGGTGATCTGGAAAGAAGCATGGATAATATTGAAATTATCAGCCGGGATCTTACAGGTGTTTCCGGTAATGCTGATAAACTTATGACAAATGCTGTTCCACAGGTAGACAATGCTCTTATTCAGTTGAATGCGGCTCTTGTTCAGATGCAGGATGTTCTTACAGGACTTAAAAATAATCCTCTTTTAAGAGGCGGAATTCCTGACAGGTCTCAGTCTGATACTTCAACAACTCAGTTAAGGGATTCTGATTTCTAGGAGAGATACAGATGAAAAAATTATTGTTTCGTTTTTTTGTGATTTCTGCAGTTGTATTTTTTTCGGGCTGTTCATCAACTCCAAAAAGACCTATGGTTGTAACTGAAAAATCAGATAATGCCGGTGCCATGTATGAAGCAGGTAACAAAGAACTGGTTTCCGGTGAATTACGGGCTGCAGGATGGCATCTTCAGGAAGCGTATAAAATTGCCCTTAGTGTAGATGATGCAGATTTGCTTTGTCGTGTATCTCTTTCTGCAATTATTTTTAAACTTTCTTATTCTCCAGCTCTTTATGTAACTCAAAATCCGGAAACAGGAGAAATTATTACAGAAACAATTCCTTTCAGCGGACTTTCTACCCGGGATCTTCTTTCTCAGGCTGAAGTTTTTGCCAGCCGTGCAAAGAAAAAGGAGCTGCTTTCGGCACTTTGTAAAATTTACAGGGTGAAAATTGAAATATCCGAAAAAAATGTGGATGTTAATCAGGCTGTAGCTGTTCTTAATGACTCATTAAAAAAACTTGAAAAAGAACCTTATTATCAGGGTTTTTATTATCGCACAAAAGGCGATGTATATGCTTTTGATAAAAATTATGGTGAAGCAAGAAAAGCTTATCTGGAAGCAGCTCAAATTCATACAAAAAACAGATATCTTTCTGAAATCGGACTTGATTATTACAATGCTGCCAGAATGTCATCACTGGCAGGAAACAAGAATGATGCATTAAATGAAATTTCTGCGGCCTTAAAATATGATAAAGATGCTGAAAATTCTGCTGTGATTGCAGCTGATTATTATGCCTATGGACTTATTCTTTTGAAAAACGGTTGTTCTGAAGAGGAAAAGGAAAGGGCTAAGAGTTCGATTCTGTGGGCTGGTGCCGTTTACGATGCTGCAGGATTTTATACACAGGCAAAAGAGTGCAGGGATAAAGCTTCAACCCTGTAATTAATCTCCCGGTTATTCAAGGTCTTACAGATTTTCTTCTGCAGCAGGATCTGCCTGGTCTGAATCTGTGCATTCTCCAAAGATTTCTGTACTTGGTGAATTTCCATCAGCTGCTGCTTTTTCTTCTGCTTCTTTTTTCTGAGATTCAGAAAGTTCTTCTTCTTTAACATCTTCCGGATTAACAAGATTTGAATAATCTGTTTTGTCCCATGACATAAAGAGGATTTTATTCATCAGGGCTCTGTGGGATTCATCACATATAAAGGCTCTGATTGTATTTCTTGTTGAGGCCAGAGTATCAGATGTAAAAATAAGAACTACAAGAAAACCATCAGCTTCCTGTTTTGTTGCGTGAATTCGGGCGTTAAGTTTAACCTGTTTATCCCTGAGCATAAAGTTCAGACCGGAGAATGACTTTATTGAATTCAGGAGAGGTGCATCTTTTAAGGGAATCTTTATACCGCAGCCGATAGAACTAATATCCAGCAGTTTCATTTTGTACATAATGTTTCCAGATACATAAAAAGTAATAAGATCCGGATTATCTTTGCAGTTTAAGCGGACAAACTGACGGCGTCCTTTAGCATGCAGTTCACCCAGTTTTTCGGTAAGTTCCTTCATAATGGTAGAGAAGTCTTTGTTGTCAGGAAAAAAACCTGCTTTAAGTTTAAGGAATTTTGTAAACAATTCTCTGTCAGGTTTTTTCATGTTGGCAGAAAAAACGCCCCAGCTGGCGTTTTCGAACTGTTTGTCATTTTCGAAATACTGAATAAAGTTGAACCAGGTTTTTACAGGGTTGCCGCTGTCAATATTAACAAAAACAATGGCATCAGGATTCAGCTTTAAAAGACTTTTTACCTGCCGGAAGTCATCAATTTTGTAGACTTCATATTCCTGTACAATGAGACGAAGTATGATATTTGTATTTAAGGTAAAAGTTGCGTTTAGAAAAAAGATTTTCTTTCCGTAGATTCCACCTGAAACCTGTTCAGCCATAAAAAGTATTATACACTAAGAAGTGATTTTATAAAAGAATAAAAAAACTGAATAAAATATTAAAGAAAAATATTAGGACAAATGTCGAGTTTTGAATTTGCATTTTTAGGGTGGCTTTTTGCTTCGCAAAAATCAGGCTTTTCAGGGTTACGCTAT
>JAEDGQ010000007.1 GCA_016297415.1 Treponema sp. | reverse complement strand
CACAAAACGCGTGTAGCATGCTAGCATGCGGTTTCGACAAGACGTTTTCACGACCGGAAGCCATTTTAGCAGGGAATATATTATAATGCGTTTGCCCTACAGATGTAAAAGAATCCATACGCTACATATAGCGTAAATTATTGACCACTAAGGTATCAAAGTGCTAGTATTAGCGTATTATCATTATATTTTCTGGAGTTCAAAATGCCTTATTCTGAGCCAACAAATCTTGGTATTATTGCTTGTCCTGGTGGAGCAGCTTTTGCTGATGAAGTTATTACACATCTCCGTCACATGTACAAACATCGTTTTACACTTAAAAACGACGTAATTTCCAAACGTTATGATTTAGACAAGGATAAGTTGATTCAGGATCTTAACTATCGCAACGATATGGTTACATCTGACCTGGTAGTTAAAGGTGCAATCGACAAATATCGTGCTCCAAATTTCAAGATCAACACACAGTTCACATGGTTTGCTAACGGCGAAGTAAAAGCTGAACTTCTTGATTCTGTACGCGGTAAAGATGTATACATCTTCCAGGATGCAGAAAACCACCTTCCAATCGAAATGAACGGTGGAAAAAATACAGTTACATTCTCAGTAAATGACCATGTAATGACACTTCTTGTAACAATCGACGCTGTTCAGCAGGCCGGTTCAAAATCAATTACACTTGTACTTCCTGCATTCCCATACAGCCGTCAGCACAAAAAGAAGGGCCGTGAAGGTTTGACAGCTGCCCTCCTCTGCCACATTTACGAAATGCGGGGAGTAGATCGTGTAATCACTCTCGATATTCACTCACGCGAAATCGTAAACGCATTTAATACAACACACCTTGAAAACCTTCATGCTTCATATCAGGTAATCCGTGAACTTACAAAGGTTGTAAATCTTTCAGGTCCTGAAAAAGAAGACCTGGTTGTTGTATCTCCGGATACAGGTGCCATTGACCGTAACAAGTTCTATGCTACAGGTCTTAAAGTACCTCTGGCAATGATCTACAAAGAAAGAGACTACTCTATCGTTACTCAGGATGCAAAATCTACAAATATCAAGAGTGTAAAACTTCTTGGTGATGTAAAAGGTAAAGTTGCCTTCCTGGCAGACGATATGCTTGGTACTGGTGGTACACTCCTTAAAGCTATGTCATTCCTTCAGGAACAGGGGGCAACAAAAGTAATTGCTGCAATTTCTCTTCCATTCTTTACAGGTAATGCTATCGAACTTTTCGATGAAGCTTACAAAAAGGGACAGTTCTACCGCATCATCGGTACAAACGCCGTATACCATCCTGATCTTAAAGACAAAGAATGGTTCATCAGTACAAATGTTTCTGGTCTTTTTGCAAATGTTATTACACGCATTCACCACAACCAGAGCCTTTCAGACCTTCTTGACAACCGTACAATCATTGACAAACTAATCAAGAAAGAAGACGAACCAAAGGCATAAACACAAAAGCGGCAGTCTTTCAGGCTGCCGTTTTTTTTATTTTAACTATTTGTTTTTCTCAAAAAGCACAAAATGCTGTAAAATTAACTCTGTAATCTGGAGAACTATATGAAAGAAGCTATTTTATGTGTTGATATCGGATCCTCTTCCCTTAAAGCTGCTTACATGGCAGACAGTCCAAAAAGTATTGCCTATGGAAGAGCCTTATACAAAACAAAAGATCAGGACAGACTTGCAAGAAAATGGGTACCTGCTTTAAAAGAGGCTTTTGAAGAACTTAAAACAAAAGCTCCTGATACTGGTATTGAAGCTATCTGTATTTCTGGTAATGGACCTACAATTGTAAGCAATGATGGTTTAACTTTAATGTGGTCACAAAAAACTCCAACTACAGTTACAGATTCAAAATCACTCTTATTGCCAAGATTAGACGGATTCAGAAAACTTCACACTCACCACTGGTATGAAGCTAAATACATTTTAAACGGACCTGAATATCTTATCTACAGACTTACAGACAATGCAGTTACAATTCTGCCGGAAGAAAGATACAGAGAAATTTACTGGACAGAAGAACAGCTTAAAAAAGAAGGTTTCTCTGCTGACGAGATAAAAAAACTTCCTCCTTTTGTAAAACCTGGAGCTCTTGCCGGTAAAGTAACACCACAGGCTGCAGCTGAAACAGGCCTTCCTGAAGGCACACCTGTTTTCTGTGGTGCTCCGGACTTTATTGCAGCTCTTATCGGCACAGATACTCTTGATACAGGCACTATGTGTGACCGGTCAGGTTCAAGCGAAGGAATTAACCTCTGTACACCAGTACCTCTGGAAGCACCGGAAATCCGCACACTGCCATCAATCATTCCTGGTATGTGGAATGCCAGCGTTCTGATTCCAGACACCGGAAAACGCTTTGCAGATTATAAAGAAAAAATCGAAAAAGAACTGGGGCAGAAATTTACACATAAAAATCTTGTAGCACAGATTGTAGACTATAATGAACCAGGAACAGAGAAAATTCTTTCTGAAGAACAGCAGAAAGAAGGAATTATGATTATTCATGATGTTACACATCAGCTTTGGGCTGCAATTAATATTCTGAAAAAAGCAAGTACTCAGGCAGGACTTCCTTTCCCACGCTCAATGACAATTACAGGCGGTCAGGCTCTGAATGAACGATGGACTCAGGTAAAATGTGACACCCTCTGCATTCCTATCAGTATTACGGAATGTGTTGATGCGGAACTTGTTGGAGACAATATTCTGGCAAGAGTATCCCTGGGCTATTACGACTCAATTGAAGAAGCAGCTTTCGCACTTGTAAAAAAAGCAAAAACTTTATCACCTGCAGTACCTGCAGACCACGCCTAACAGGGTTAGAAACCGTTGAAGACTTTTTCTCTTCCTGCTAATCCCAGGGTTTTAATATTCGATATTGATTCAACTCTCTATACAAATCCTGTGTATGCCCGCGAGCAGATTGACAGTCAGGTGCGGCACTTTGCCAAACTGAGAGGAATTTCTGCAGATGAAGCCAGAAAACTTGTTTCTGACTTCAGACGGAAATGGGCCCGGGACCACGAAGGACAGAAAATCAGTCTTGGAAATCTTTTGACTCACTTTGGCATTTCCATCGAAACAAGCATACAGTGGAGAAAAACACTTTTTGAACCTGGTGATTTCTTAAAAAAAGACCAGACTCTAATAAACACCCTCACTTCTCTGTCGAAAAAGTATTATCTGATATGCGTAACAAACAATCCTGTTCTTCCTGCCAGAAAAACACTGGAAGCAATCGGTATTTCTCACCTGATAAAAGAAATAATTGGTCTTGATACAACCGGAAAATCAAAACCAGATAAAGCGATTTTTGATCTTGCTGTGCAAAAAGCCTCTGAGGACCTGGGGTGTCCGGTCAGTTACAGTCAGTGTATCAGCATAGGCGACAGATATGACATTGACCTTGCACTTCCACTTCAACTTGGCATGGGAGCTGTACTGGTTGACGGAGTTTCTGACGTATATAAACTTTCAATTTCGGAGAATTCCTGGTCCTTATAAATGGTTACTAAATGCATTATGTGTTATAATTAATTTCAGGTATTATATGGTAAAAAGTGAATTAAAGGACAAAATTCAGCTTACAAACGATGGCAGATTGCAGTTGTTTTTTGTCGGAACAGGCAGCGCATTCAACAAGGTAAATTTTCAAACCAACCTTCTTGTCATCAAGGGAAAAGACCATCTTCTTATTGACTGCGGAACCATCTGTCCCTACGCTTTAAGCACATACAACACACCAATTTCACAAATCCAGAATGTATTACCTACACACTCTCATGCTGACCATATTGGCGGACTTGAAGAAATGGCTTTAGCCGGCCGTTATATCGCCGGCAAAAAACCTAAAATTGTAATCACTGATGAATATAAAAAACTTCTCTGGGAAAACAGTCTGAAAGGAGGATGCACTTTCGGAGAAGAGAGTGCAAAAGGAAAGTTTTTTACATTCGAAGATTATTTTCAGCAGATAAAACCTGTTGAACTAAAAAACACACTCCGTCCAGTTTATGAAGCAAACTGCGGTTCAATTAATGTTAAGCTTATCCGCACCCTTCATATAAACTGCGGTACAAATGACTGGAATAAAACATTTTATTCTGTGGGTGTTTTAATAGACAACCGTGTTTTCTTTTCCGGTGACACACTTTTTGACAAACCTCTTCTTGATATGCTTGAAGAAACTTATAAACCGGAAACTTACTTTCATGACTGTCAGTTCTACGAAGGTGGTGTTCATGCTTCATTCAAGGAGCTTTGCACTCTTCCGGAATCTATAAAAAACAAAATGTTCCTTTGTCACTATGGCGAAAATTTCAAAGATTTCAAACCTGAAAACAAAGGATTTGCAGGTTTTGCAGAACGGGGAGTTTATTACAATTTCTAAGAAGACGAGAATAAAAAAAAAGCAGCAGTTTTTTTATTTACACCCTATAATTGTAAAACCATTGTTTTTCTGATACATTGAATATACTTTGATTCCGTAGCTCAGCTGGATAGAGCATCCGCCTCCTAAGCGGAAGGTCGCGCGTTCGACTCGCGTTGGAATCATAAGACAAAAAAAATCCTGCTTTTTTTGAAGCAGGATTTTTTTTATTGATTATTCTTAGTCTCTTGTTACAAGAAGAGCACAAAGAACAATCAGGTGCATTGCAAGTTCATAAGTCCAATTAAGGAAGTTTGGCTTAAGGAATCCGCCGTTAAGGAAGTCTGCCATAATAATAGCAATAGCCCAAACGATTACGATAATCAGTTTAAGGATTGAGCCAAGTTTACCCATTCTGTCACCGATAAAAAGCTGAAGGATGATGAAAATACCTGAAAGAAGTTCAATTACACCAAATACGATACGAACGATATTTTTCATATCGCCGCTAAACATACCTGTAAGTGCCTCACATCCAAAGTCACCGCCATTCTGAAGAGCCCAGATACCACCGATAGCAAGCATTGCACCTACAGCAATGTTTAATACCATCCAGAAGATAGAACCATTAGATTTGCTAGACATATAAATATTCTCCTTTCCGTAATTACGGATTTATTAATTATACCATGTTTACTTATAAATCACATGGAAATGTTCAAATACAACAAGACTTTCATCTGTAAAATCAAAGCCGCATAAAGCAGCTTCTTCTTCCATATATTCCCGCTGTTTATCCCGCCACTCTTCCAGATTTTGATCTTCACCTTCCTGACGGGCCATTTCCCAGCTTACTTCTTTAAAAGGAAGCACTTTTACATCATCAAGTTCTATGATACAGAATGGTTTTTCTTCTGTATTTTCAACAACATAGATTTCACCAACTACAGGAAGTGGTTCAAGATTTATATCAAAACTTTCAAAAGCTGTAAAACAACAGGTCTTTTTTCCTGTTTTTACAAGTTCACACTGTTCAATACCTGTAACTCCGGAACTTTCAAAACACATTTCTCCGGAATAAACTATATCTTCTTCTTTTATTTTATTGTCTTTTAAATATTTTTGAAAAAACTGACCGGATGTCAAAATCTTCTCCTATCTTGTTCTTATTACCATTAATGTAAAACCCAGGATATAAAAAAGTGAAGGTATTACAGCAAACAAAAGTGCGGCCAGTGGAATTCCAGCTACAGAAACACCCATAGAACCCACAATTCCAATTTTTACCAGCATTTCGTAAACAATACCCCCATAACCTGTAACAGCTCCTGCAACAAGAGCCATCCAGGCTGAGTCCCGTGTACGGCTCCATAAAAGAATGGCAAGAAAGGCCGCAATTCCGCCAAGAACAAGTTTTATAATATAAAAAATTACTTCAGACTGAACCATTCCCCACCCGCTTTCAGTTAAAAATTAAAAGGATTCTTTTCCAGTTTCCGGAAAGAACCTTTATCTGCACCATAAGGTACGATTGAAGGCACTTTATAAACAGGACTGACAACAACTCCATTTTTAAGACAATGTGTAAGAAATTCCCAGTATTTGTCTTCAGGAACTTTTGGAAAAAGCCATGGACCTTTGCGTTCAAAATATTTAGTAAGAACTGTATCATAAATGAACCAGTCTTTTTCCTGCCGGTTCTGTAAAGCTTTAATAAGATCGTAAACAGAACGGGTAAAGGCAGCTTCTAAAGGTGCTGGAATTTTTACAGTCTGATCAGCCAGAGCTGCCGCTGCTATAACAATTTCATCATCAACAGCTACAATCCAGCTGCTGTCTGCCCAGGGAAGTACAGGTGCAAAAACAATACAATCAACTGAACGCCAGTTTACATTTTCTGTATTCCAGGGACGGAAAAGACTTGTACTTTGTGAACTTACAGAGAGGGCTGCTTTTAAGGCTTTTTCTTTGGAATCAAAAATATAAGCTGTGCGTTCACTTCCAAAAAGTTCAGAAACGGCCCTGCTGAGCTGAGATTTACAATCACTGCGGCTGCCAAAGTCTGTTTCAAAACTTCCGCTTATACCACGGCTTATAACATTCTTAAATACAGTAAAAGCTTTTGTTCCTTCACTTCCCCATCCAAGAATCCCCCGTCCGCCTTCCTGAAAACAGTCTGTAAGACGAACTCCTTTTGCTGTATAAAGATAAGGTCCTCTGGCCCGTTTTATTGTTCCATAAAGTGATGAAATTTCTGATGCAAGAATCTGTGTTTCTGTCATTATGTTTCTATTATAGCAAATTTTATCTACAGATTACACAGATTTATGCTGTTTTTTTGAGTTAATGAAGAAAAAGGGGGCGTTGCGGGGAGCTCCCCGCAAGAGGGGGTAGCGGAAAATGAAAAAGGGGCTGTCCCAAAAGTTCAACTTGCGGTGGTTGAGCTTGTCGAAACCACCATATTTAGTGCAATGGTCATTTCGAAGGGCTCAATGACCGCTACAGTCATTACTTATTGGACAGCCCCTTTTTTAGTTGCAGCGAGGGGCAGACGCCCCTTTACTATTTAATTACATTGATTTACCGGCACCGGCATTTGACTGAACATTTGACTTAGATGTTGAAGCACTGTCCAGAGAGTAACTGTAACTAGGTGTGAATGGCTTGCTTGAACTGATTGTTGTGCTGTTCTTTTTCTGTGAAGAATCAGAGTTTCCAGAAGCATAGAGCTTACCATAGTTGTCTTTGAAGCTGTAGTAGATTCCAGAACCGAATGTATTGTTTTCGGCTACGATAAGTGAACCTGCACGGCATCCAACTGCATACTGCTGCTTATAACGAGGGTTTGAAGCATCGTAGTAGTTGTTAAACATGTGGAGTTTTGTATTGCGTACCATTGGAAGGCGCTGTCCACAGTTGTAGAAGTAGTTGTGGTGAAGTGTGATTGTACGAGTTGAATTAGAACCGTCTGAATCACTTGAACCAATCAGCATTGTTTTGTCATGATCCTGGAACTTACACCATGAAATTGTAATTCCGGAAATTGATCCCTTCATATCAAGAAGACCATCGTATGTCTGCCATTTTTCTGATGTTGAGCCGCCTGTGCTTACTGTTGAATACCCCATTGTGTCTTTAAGAGTACAGTGGTCAATCCAGATGTTTTTTGAAGAACCCTGAATTACGATTCCGTCCCACTGAGCATTGTAGCCGTCGTTTTTTTCGTGGTGTGGGAATGGATCATAAGCATCCTGAATTGTAAGGTTACGGATTACTACGTTTGAAACGCTGGAAATGTTAAGTGAACCGCCCTTAAGACCTGAAGATGATGTTTTACCAATAATCCATGTGTTAGAAGCGATGTTTACTTTAATTGTGTTTCCGTATGCTGAATTACAAGCCCAGAGAAGTTTTCCAAGTGAGCTTGATGGAGAGCTTGAAGATTTGTCATCTGTAGATGTTGAACAACCTTTGGCATAAGCTGTTTTGAATGATGAATATGATGTGTATTTGCCAGATGTATTTGATTTAACAAGACTGTCGAGACCGCTTGTTGAACCGCCTGCAGACGATGGTATCATTCCGTTTGAAAGGTCAATCATTCCGTTTACATAGATGATGTATCCGCCTTTTTTAGCATAGTTAATAAAGTCTGAACGGTTTGAAACTGTTACTGTTGATGATGGTTTTGAAACTGAAGCAAATCCAACTGGTTTATCATTAATTGAAAGTGATCCGCCGTTTGAGCTTGATGTTGAAGAAGAACTTGTAGAACCAGAAGATGTGCTTCCAGAAGATGTGCTTCCTGAAGAAGTTGAACCTGAAGAAGAACCTGCAGCAGTCTTAATGTAATAAAGATCGATGTTTGAACCTGTAGACATGAGGTAGTATGTACCTGACGAAGGAACTGAATATGTATAACCCTTGATTGAAGAAGAAGTTTCGCCCTTCTGAAGAACTGTACCGCTTGAGTTTGTAAGAGCAAGATAACGGCCTGCAGCACCGGCAGCGTAAACTGTAACTGTTGCAGCACTTCCTGTTGTAAATCCAACACAACGATAACTTCCTGCTGAACCACCGCCACCAAGGCTGAGTTTGCGGTCAAGAGATTTACCGTTTACTGTTACTGCAGAAATGGAAGGTACTGTAACTTTTTTGGCCGATGTAGCGTAAATTGTATAATTTCCGGCTGTCTGTTTAGATGTGAATGTAGCACTCTTTGTAAGGTCTGTAGAGTAAAGAGAAGAAGTGCCTGTAATAGCAGCACGATCAGCAGCAACAGCAGATTCTGAGTTAATATCTGCAATCTGTGAACATCCTGTCATTGTCATTGCAAGAAGAAGACAAAGACCTAATACTTTTTCAACTGTTTTTTTCATAGTTCCTCCAGCTATTAAATAAACCCTAAAAAAAACTGTAAACCCTCTCAAGGTTTTTACCAGTATTGATTATGGCCTTTAAAGTAAAGTATTAACATTTAAGATTTTGCATAAAACCGATGTCAGAATGTTTTAAGATTCTGTTTTTTTATATATATTATGCATTATTTTATAAATTTATATATAAAATGATTATTTTTGACAGTTTTTTTTATCTTTCGGCAGTATTTTAGAACTCATAAATCAGTACTTTTTTCTTCAAAAATTACAATTTCTGAACACATAAATCAGTACTTTTTTCTCCAAAAATTACAATTTCTGAACACATAAAACACAAAAAAAATCCCCTCTTACCCTCAGAACAGTCTGAAGAAAAAGGGGATTTCTGTAATTATGAAAAATCCTTACAGTTTAGAAAGTTTTTCGCCAACAAGTTTTGAAGCAACTCCTGGATTTGCCTTTCCCTGAGAAGCCTTCATTACCTGTCCTGTAAGCCATCCTATTACATTTGTCTTACCAGACTTAAAGTCTTCTACAGCTTTTGGATTTTCAGCAATAACCTTATCAACCATTGCTTCGATTGCACCTGAATCAGAAACTGTTTCCATTCCTTCTTCTTTAATGATTACAGAAGGAGTTTTACCGGATTCCATCATCTTGGCAAATACTGTTTTTCCCTGAGCACCAGAGATTTTCTTGTCAGCAATAGCATTTACAAGCTCTGTAATATGTGCAGGGGTAATATTAACTTCATTAATAGTTTTACGCTGTTCGTTAAGAACTGCAAGAAGTTCTGCAAGAATCCAGTTTGCAACTTTTTTAACATCTTTTGCACCCTGAGCAGCTTCTTCAAACCAGAGAGCCAGATCACGAGTAGATGTAAGAGTTTCAACATCAAAGTCAGAAAGGCCAAATTCCTGCTGAAGACGAATGCGTTTTGCTTCAGGAAGTTCACCTACTCTTTCTTCTGCCCGTTCAATAAGTTCTTCACTTACGCTGAATGGTTTAATATCTGGTTCTGTTGTAAAACGATAGTCAACGAAAGAGTTCTTTGTACGCTGAACTACAGTCTGACCTTTGGCTTCATCCCAGCCCATTGTTACTTTAAATCCGGCATTGAATTCCTGGCGGTCTTCCTGGAATTCCTTAAGCTGACGCTGAGCTTCGTAAGTACATGCATCACGGATTGATTTGAAAGAGTTAAGGTTCTTGATTTCGGAAATTGGTGTGTGATAAAGCTTACCATCTTCCCAAACATTAAGGTTAATGTTGGCATCACAACGCATATTACCTTCTTCAAGGTTACCGTTTGTTACTTTTACATAGCGGAGGATTTCCTGAACAGTCTGCATAAACAGAGCAGCTTCTTCTGGAGAAGTCATATCCGGCTTTGTAACGATTTCAATAAGTGGAGTTCCACAGCGGTTGTAATCGATATATGAGTGATTACCCTGAAGGTGGAGAGATTTACCTACGTCCTCTTCCAGGTGAATGCGTTCAATACGAACACGACGATATTTTTTTCCTGAAGTTTCTACGATACAAGGTTCGCCCTTAAAGTTATTTGGACGGAATTTTGAACCGCCTTCCTGTTCTTCTTTTGAATATTTTGCCATTGGAAGGTCAACAAAACCATCAGTACAAAGTGGAACATCATACTGAGTAATCTGATAACCTTTTGCAAGGTCAGGATAGAAGTAGTGTTTACGGTCAAACTTAGTAAAGCGGGCAATGTCACAGTTAAGGGCAAGACCAGCTACAGCACCAAGTTCAACATAACCTTTAGAAATACGAGGCATGGCACCTGGAAGACCAAGGCAAACAGGGCAAACACGGGTATCAGGAATGCCGCCGTATTTATTTTCACAGGCACAGAAGGCCTTAGTTTTAGTCAAAAGCTGAGTATGGATTTCACAGCCGATTACAATTTCATATTTATCAATCATAATTTTCTCCTGAAAAAATTCCTCACAGAGTAACGGAGCTCACGGAGTTTTTTATCTTTCAAAACTTTATCTCAATAATCTGTAAATCATGACTTTGACAAAAAGCTTTGTAATCTTTAAAAACCTCTGTGCCCTCTCCGGCTCTGTGAGAGATTTATTTTACTGGAACTCCACATCCAGAATGATCTTCTTCCCAGGCCTGGGCAATCTGAAGAAGCTTAACTTCATCAAACATTTTACCTGCAAACTGAATACCTACAGGCATTTCTGAAGCAGCTTTATTTTCCTTAGAAGTAAATCCTGCAGGAACACTGATTGAAGGAATACGGGCAAGGTTTACAAATGTTGTATAAAGGTCAGAAAGGTACATAGCCAGAGGATCATCATATTTTTCCCCAAGTCTGAATGCTGCTGTCGGACAAACGGGACAGATAACAATGTCATAGCTTTCAAAAAGCTTTGCAACTTCCCGCTGGATTCTGGCACGGACAGACATACCTTTTTTATATGTATCTCCAGAGAACTGTTCAGAAAGAACATAGTTACCGATAACGATACGGCGTTTAACTTCAGGTCCAAAACCTTCAGACCGTGTATCAACATAAAGCTGGTCATATCCTGCCTGATTATCTACACGGCGTCCATAACGGATACCATCAAAACGGCTTAAGTTAGAAGCAGCTTCTGCAAGAGCAATTACATAATATGAAGCAATTGAAGCATCAAGAACAGGAAGGTCTACACTTTCGATTTTTGCACCTTTAGATGTAAACCAGGATTTTGTATCTTCAAAAACTTTTTTAACGTCTGCATCAAGACCTTTTGCTTCTTCAAACTGTTTTGGAACAGCAATCTTAAGCTTAGAAATATCATAAGCTTTAAGAGCCTTAAGTTCAGAAGCTGAAGGAAGATCTGCAGAAGTATCGTCGTAAAAATCAACGCCAGCCATTACAGAAAGAGGAGTTGCAATATCCTGTGGAGTGTGGCCCAGAACACCAACCTGATCCAGAGAAGAACCGTAAGCAACAACGCCCCAGCGGCTTAATACACCATAAGTTGGTTTAAGTCCGTATACGCCGCAGTATGAAGCAGGGAGACGAACAGAACCACCAGTTTCAGTACCAAGTCCAAAGAGTGCCTGATTGGCAGCAACTGCGGCAGTAGAACCACCGGAAGAACCGCCTGAAACATAATCACGGTTAACAGGATTGCGTGTAGGACCGTAAACTGAGTATTCAGTAGAAGAACCCATAGCAAATTCGTCCTGATTACAGCGGCCAAGCGGAATAGCACCGGCACTTACAAGACGATTAATTACTGTAGCATTATAAGGAGCCTTGTATCCTTCAAGAATTTTTGAAGAACATGTAAGAGCCTTACCTTTTACAGAAATATTGTCTTTATTTGCAAAAGGAACCCCGAGAAGAGGCTGTTCTTCAAAAAGTTTATCGATAGTTCCATCAGCACGGGCAGCAGCAATTTTTTCGTCAGCAGCTTTAGCCAGTTCAAGAACATCATCATAAATTTCAAGAAAAGCATTAAGAGGCTTGTCAGATTTTTTATCAGCCTCAAAAGTTTCGATAGAAGCCTGAACAAGAGAAAGACTTGTAACATCACCTTTCTTGAGAGCATCTACCGTTTCATCGATTGTAAAATATTTCATAATAAATCTTATTCCCTATTCCCTATTACCTGTTCACTATTACCTATTACCTGTTCACTATTACCTGAAAAACACAAAGTATTTTTTAAGCACCTTCTCCCAATACTTTTGGTACCTGGAAGTATCCGTCCATAAACTTGTCTGTTACCTGTTTTACAGCCGGAATATTAAGACCTTCAACAATAGAATCATCGCGAAGTTTTTCTGCTTCAGTTGAAGGATAAGCATCGTAAGGATTTTCAGAATCATCGTATTTTGAAAGAACATCAAAATATCCTACGATTTCATCTACCTGTTTTTTTAAAGTAGCCATATCAGTACTTTCTGGAGAAAGCCGTGAAAGATACAGCAGATTTTCGAGAGTTGTTTCGTCTACAGTTTTCATAGAGTCTATTTTAATAAAAAGTAAGGAATTATGGAATAAGTACAAAGGCGTTTCCCCCTGACGGGGACCGGGCTTTTCACCGTTCCGCTGACGCTCCATCCCTTCGGGACGCCTTCGGTGCGGTTACAATCCCTAACGCTTATGCAAAAAATTACTGTTCGATTACAAAAGTTCTGCCCTGGTTAATAAATACACTGTGATTAAAGTAGCGTTTTAAACCTTCAACAAGAACTTTTCGTTCCACATCTTTGCCGATTTCAACAAATTCGTGAATGGAATTTGTATCCTTTACCCGGACAACATCCTGAAAAATAATAGGTCCCTGATCCAGGTCTTCGTTAGCAAAATGAGCAGTAGCACCAATAAGTTTTACGCCTTTTTTCCATGCCTGTTCATAAGGTTTTGCCCCCTTAAAAGCAGGAAGAAATCCGTGATGAATATTGATTACTTTATTTTCCCATCTTCTTGTAAACTCAGGAGTTAAAATCTGCATATAGCGGGCAAGACAAACAACGTCAATTTTGTACTGGTCAAGCAATGCCTGAATATCAGCTTCGCAGGCTTCCTTACCTTTGAGAGTATCAATCTGAAAGAAAGGAATATGAAATTCAGTAGCAACAGCACATAAATCAGGATGATTTGAAATGATTACAGAAATTTCACAATCCAGCTGACCGTCACCATGCTTCAGAAGAACTTCGTAAAGACAATGTGAAGTTTTACTTACAAGAACAGCCATTCTCTGTTTTACAGATTTGTCATAAAGTTTCCATTCCATGCTGTATTTTTTTGCAATTTCTGCAAAGTCAGCAGTAAAAGCCGCAGGAGAAAAAATCTTTTCATTCTGATCGCTTACAGCAAGTGCCGAAAACTGAATGCGGCAGAAAAAAACACCAAGATCAACAGAAGTATGCTGGGCAAGATTAATAATATTACCGCCGTTACGGGCAATACATCCTGTTATGTTAGAAATAAGTCCGCTCTGGTCTGGACATGTGGCAGTCAATGTATAAGTTGAAAGATTCATAATATCTCCTGAAAAATCCACCTATTATACAAAAAAATAGAGCTGAGAAAAGAAAATCCTCAGCTCTATTTTATAAAATCAGATCAATTTACAGTCCGCAGTCAAATACAGTTGCAGCTTCGTCACCAAAGTGTGCACCCATATTTTCGTAAACGGAACCTTCTTTTGCTTCCAGGAAGCCTGCAAGGTTTACAGTTCCGTCTGTATTACGGCAGGTAGCATCAATGTTAAGGTCAAGAACTGGAGGAGTTGTTGACTTCATTTCCGATATAAACGGGTCAGTCTGTCCCCCATCTCCAATTTTGTCTCCATTGTGAATTTCTGATTCTGCCTTTACAAAGAAGAAGCCTGTTGCTTTTTTATCTCCGTAATAAATTGAATCAGAAATTTTTGCTGCAACAGAAACTTCTGAAGCTTTACCGCCAAACTTATCAACCTGTGCAGGGCTTACAGAACCAGTCATAGAAATAAGGTTTTTAAATACACCGCCGGCAAAGGTACGATAGAAGTTGAAGTTAGAATTAATGTTTCCGTAGCTTGAACAGCCGCTTACGTTCAACGCACCGCCGTTACCGTTGTCAGTAAAGCCGTCTTTTCCGTTAAGGAAGGCAACGCTGTTTTCAACAACATGAGGTGTAGGACAGGAATTATTTGAACCGCCCAGCTTAAAGCCGTTCATATCACCGTTAGCATAGTTTGTACCTGTTGTAGTTTTTCCGTTCTGCAAAGCAACACAGTTACGGATAGTTACAACACCGATTGGACCAGTTGCAGGTTTTGCGTACAAGTCCCATCCGTCATCACAGTTTGCAAAGCTGATACAGCCGTCAAATACGTTTCCGTCACCGCAGGTAAGTTTTGAAGCAAAGCCGTCAGCATTTTCACCGGTAGCATCATCTTTATTGTCAAAAGATGTACAGTTAAGAATCAGGTTGTTTGCAGGCCAGTCTTTTTTGTCTGCAAGGTCAGAAGAACGGCGGGCAATCTGAAGACCTGTATCCTGGTTAGCCTGGAATACACACCGCTCAACAATGTTGTTTTTACCAGTTACATACATACCGTTATCCCCGGCGTTGTAGCAGGTAACACCGTAAATATGCCAGTATGAACCGTCAAGGGCAAAACCACGGCTTGTGGTATCAGTAGGCTGAGGAGAGAAGTCCAGAAGAACAGCTCCTCCAGTTTCAGGAAGAATGTATTTTCTTGCCCCGTCACTACCGCAGTTGTCGTAAGAAACCCTTATTGTAGAAGAAAACTTATATTTTCCGCTTTTCATTACAATTGCACCACCGGCAGGAATCTGGTTGATGGCAGTCTGCAGATCAAGAGGCTTTGCCTTTGTTCCGTCGCCGTCTGGAGAACCGGAAGGAGCAACAAAAAGCTTAACTTCAATTTCGTCTGTGTTAATATCACGGATATTTGAACGCATTCCCACTTTTTTACCGTTTTTGTAAGCCGGTGCAAATTTACTGTTATCAATTACAGGAAGCTGAGGTTCAGAAACATTGATTTTATCAACACCGCCACTTGAACCGCCATTTAAAGGAACCCATGTAAGTCCCATAATGTAAACGCTTCCAGAAGAAGAAGTGATTCTGATGTAACCGTTTTCATCACCACTTGCGCTGCCTGAAACAACGGCTGCAGAAACAGGAGCAGTTCCGATTACAGTATCGTTGGCATTAAATGTACGACCGTCATCTTCAGAAGAACCAGATTTACCTGCAATCTGCAGAGTACCTTTACGGTTTGCACCAACATAAATTATAAGTGCAGAATCTCCGTTAAGCTGAAGCCGTTTTGTATATTTTACAGAACCGATTGTAAATGACTTTGAACTTGCAGCTACAGTTGATTCTGCAGTTGCATCAATAATAAGGTTATGGCGCTGAGTCTTTGCAGTAAATACTTCAGTAGAATCTGAAAGGTCATTTGCATTGAAAGAAGTAAACTCTGTAAGACCTTCAGCACTAGGTTCTACAGCAGGAAGTTCACCGTCTTCGTTACCTTCTTCTTCAGAATCATCATCACCCCATTCGCTGTCATCACTTTCCTGACGAGTCAAAGTAAAGCTTAAAGGTGTAACGGTGTTTTTTTTGATTTCAGCATCACAAGTTCCTTTTACAGTTGAACCATCATACTGAGCCGAAAGAGTAAAAACATAAGAACCTGCAGGAATTTCCACAGTTGCAGCAGAAACTTCAGCAGCATCTGCCCAGGAACCATAAGTTTTAGTCACGGCAGTTGCTTTGTTTGTTCCCTTAAGTTTAATATCTGTAATAGTTTCATTTGAATTAAAAGCAATACGGCAAACACCCTGCTGAGCCATTGCCGAAGTTTCAGTTTCAATATTTGAACATCCTGCAGCTGCAAAAGCAATAATTCCGGCTGCAAGAATCCATGTAATTTTAGCAAAAATCTTTTTCATAATTCATATTCTCCTTTTCAGCCTATTCGTTAAGAGTAATTGCAAACCACAACGCTTCATAAGAAGTTGTAATTACAACAGGTTTTCCAACCATCTCTTCAGTTACAGGAATAACAAAAGGATCAGGATTTACGGCATTGTAAGCAGGAAGCTGATAAGCAGAACCAACAGCAGTACCATTAAATGTTGCAGAAGCAGTTTTACTAGAATCTGTAGAATCTTTATTTGCTGCAATATAAACGGTAATATTTCCTTCCATTACAGGAGTTACAGTAATCTGAGTATTTTTGGATATCTTGTTGTAGTTAGTATAATTTTTAGCAGCATAAGGAACTTTATTTTTTTTGTCAGAAGTAGCAGAACCAGAAATTCCGCTTAACCATGCCGGAGAAGCATCTCCTGCAACCCATTCATTGTCTTTTCCAAACTGAGGACAACCTTCAATCTTTGCACAGTTTGCCGCAGCAGTTTCAGTTGCATAATGTTCACCGCAGTTGGAACATTTTGGAAGTTCAGTCCAGATTGCAGTATATGTAACATTTTTAGTTGCAGCAGTAATTTCAGAAGACCAGCTTAAAGTAAAGTTTTCTTTTGTCCATGAAGGAACAACAGGATTTACACCGGCTTTAATAATCTGAGTTTCTGTCTCATAAACACCATCAGAATCAACAAAAGTAATTGTGTAATGAACGCATAATTCTTTTTCTGCATCTGTTGAATAAACAGTACCGCATTCACAGGTAACAGTATATGCAGGACAACCGTCTTTCAAAGAACAGCTGTCAGCCTCAGCTTTTGTTGCATATCCGGAAATGTGTTTTTCACAATCTTCATTCTGACAGATATAATGAACACAGCCATCAGCTTCGTTCTGGGCGTAATAAGTCTTTCCGCAGAAACCACATGTATAAATTGTTGTGTATTTTGAAGTAAATGTTACAGAAACAGAACCTTCACATTCCAGAACAGCAGCAGGGTCAGAATAAGCATCATTATTACTTTCCCATGTAAGTTCCTTTCCAGCAACAGACCAGTCAGGAACATTTACAGTATTGCCTGATTTTACAGTCTGACTCACATCGTCATTTACATCTGCAGAATCAGCAAAAGTAACAGTAATATGATCTGTACAGGTCAAAACTTCTTCTGCTGATTTGTATGCAGAATCACAAACATTACATCTGTAATGCTGACAGGCAAGAGCTTCAGCCTTTTTCTGATATTCCTTGCCGCAAAAGTTACATTTGATTGTTCCATCAACTGTAACACTGATTCCCACAGTTCCATTTTCGCTATCTCCGGCAACAGAACCTTTTCCTGAAGATCCCCCGTCACTGGAACATCCGGCAGCAAAAATCATTAAAAGACAAGCCGCCCCGCGCAAAACTTTTTTAAAACCTTTTTTCATTGTTTCCCCCTTTTGAAAAAAGACTCCCTTTTATAAATATTTTCTATATTAATGATATCCTGTCTTAATTAAAAATGACTTTACCAGACTTTGTATAATACTGACATTTTAAATTTATAAAATCTTATCAATTTTGTACAGAAACGACTGATTTTCAGTTTCTTTTATAAAATTCTGATATTTCAAGTGTTTTACAATTAATTTTCTTTCAAAAAAAAGGGGGATGTCCAAAAAGTTCAACTTGCGGTGGTTGAGCTTGTTGGACATCCCCTTAATTGTTTTTCTTATTATTTGGGCAAATCCGCCTTACGGCGGACCGGGCTTTCCGCTGTTCCGCTTACGCTACATTAAAAGGGCAGTTTCACTACCCTTTTAACGCCTGCGGCGCAGCTCCAATCCCTTTTGCAATCGTGATAACAGTATACTTAGTTAGAAAATGTAATCGCTGTTATCTTTGTGGCAGATGTTTTTGTTCCATATACAACATATGTACCCGCATTCAAAGTTAAACTTGATTCAGCTGTAGAAGAAGCATCTCCGTTTGCATCAACTTTGAAAATCTGAGCGCCATTATCTGTGTTGAATGTAAACGAAACAGTCATCGTAGAATCAAGCTTAAAGTAGATTCCACCTTTTGCAGGATCTCCAGCACCAGAACTTGTTCCATAAATATTTGCACCTTTTGAATCAATTTTTGAAGTTACAAGTACATTATTCTTTGTCTGGCTAGCTCCTGCACTCTGGCTGCTAAATACTTTTCCACCGGTTGTTAAATCTACAGTTCCGGCTGAAACAGCTGTTTCTGGCAATGTAATAGCAAGTTTTGTTACAGTAACAACACATGTTGCTTTAAAATTACCATCAGCTGTAGTTGCTGTAATTGTAGCTGTACCAGCTGCTTTTCCAGTTACGGTACCCTTTGATACAGTTGCAACATTAGCATCATCAGTAGTCCAGTTTACTGTAGTATTTGTTGCATTAGCCGGAGCAATTGTTGCAGTCAATTTTACTGTACCACCAACTGTCACATCTGCTGTTGTTTTATCAAGTGTTACTCCTGTTACAGCAACTGGATCTGTTGGAGTTGGATCTGTTGGAGTTGGATCTGTTGGAGTTGGCTCTGAACCGCCTTCAACATAACCGCCAGTTACACCACCAGAAGCTGTAGACTTCTTAATCTGTGATGTGTAGTTAATTAAAGCCTGTTTCAAAGCTGTATCAACTGCATAATCAGCATCAGCTGTTGCATTGTTGAATGTCCACTTAAAGTCACCGCCGTTCATACGACCAGCGTACTTAACAACCTTGTCTCTTGCTACTTCAGGTGTATCTGGTACAAGTGAAGGAATATAGTATGTTGCGTTTGTATCAAAGTTATTGTAAACAGCTCCACCATCATTAATAGAATCAGGAATTACTTCTCCACGGCTTGAAGCATCGTAACAGTCAAATGAAGTCTGGTTGTCACTATACTTAATGAACTGGAATTTTACACCGTTAGTGTTACATTCAGCATAAGTGTTGTTCCATTCTTTAATAAATCCAGGAGCTTCACCAGAGAATGTACCTTCACCCTGAGCATCAGTACCAACTTTAGAACTCATCATTGGGTTATGAGCATTACGGAAGTAGTTGTTTTCAACGAATGCATTTGCACCTGTTGTTACACCAGTACCATATTTTGAGTTACCGTCAAAGTAGTTGTTGTATACGTGAATAGACATACAGCGGATACGTGGATGGCGTGAATCTGAGTGGTCGTACCAGTTATGGTGGTAAGTCATATATTCTTCATTATCTCCACCCATACCACAGAGGTTACATTTTCCAGAATCCCAGAAGTGGTTGTATGAGTATGTCTGCATACGAGTGTGTCCCTTAGAGTCCAGAGAACCGTCACCCTTAGCCTGGTCAGAATCACTACCTACACCACCATAGAAGATATCAATATTATGAACCCATGTATATTCGTTTCCAGTATCAAGTGAGAGAGCATCGTCTTTCTGGAGCATTACACCAAAGTTACTAAGTTCAACACCTCTGGAGTTTCTAAGCAGAATACCGAAATTCTTGATTGTTGCATCTTCACCAACACCTTCGATTGTCAAAGGCATTGAAGAATACTCAGATGATCCCTTAACTTGAAGACCTTCAGCAGAAGAGCCCCACGCACTTTCAGGGAAGCCTGTTGTATCAATAGTACCGATAATACGGACTACGAGAGGAGTTGAAGATTCCTTAAACCACTTCTGACCAAGAGCTTCCTGAATACCTGTATATTCTACAGTTGCACCTTTAGAGTTCTTAACAGAAAGTTTTACTGTGTTAAAGTTCTGGTTGTTTACGTAAACAACAACTGCACCGTCTTTAAGTGTACCGTCTGCCTTGTAAGCAC
This sequence comes from Treponema sp., assembly GCA_016297415.1. GTDB lineage: Bacteria > Spirochaetota > Spirochaetia > Treponematales > Treponemataceae > Treponema_D. The sequence continues at coordinate 18,261 of JAEDGQ010000007.1, read as the reverse complement.
CAGGTTCAAATCCGTTGTGGAATGCAAAACCGTTGCGGTCGTTAGCAAGAACTTCAAGATTACCAGTTGTTCCAGTAATAGCTGTTTCACCAGATTCAGAAACTGCTGTTACCTTAATAGAATAGTTACCTGCAGCAAGACCCATTGCGTCTACGCGGTAGTAGTCTGCATATTCACGGATAAGTTCATTATCGAGTTTTGTCCAATTTGTACCGTCTTTAGAAACATAAGCGTTGTAACCTGTTACAGATACATCATTTACAGGATACCATTCTGCATAGCAGGCACGCATCCAGCCGCCTTCTTCAGAGAATACAATTGAACCAGTAATAGAAGCAGGATCAATTACTTCGTTTACAGTATATGTTGCTTTAAGACCGTTTACAGTTGTAGCTGTAATTGTTACAGGAGTTGCAGAAGCCTTAAGAGCCTTAATTACACCGTTTTCATTTACAGAAACAGTTGTTGCATCGCTTGAAGTCCAGATAACTGCTGTAGCTTCAACATTTGCAGGTTCAAATGAAACTGAAAGTTCTTTTGATGAACCAAGCCCCATTTTTTCTACAGATGAAGGACCAACTATAGAAACGCTTGTAGGTTTAACAGCTTCTGCTACACCATTTACTGTGAATGTTGCACTTACACCGTTAGAAAGTTCACCGGTAATTATTACTGTTTCGCCAGATACAGCCAGTGGAGTGATCTTTCCGTTTTCAACCTTAACGATTGCAGGCTTGTCGCTTTTCCATGTAATTTCTTTTTCTGCAGCGTCAGAAGGAGTAATTGTTGCAGTAATATCTTTTGAAACACCTTCTTTAAGAGTTACAGAGTTGCTTCCGTCAATTGCAAGGCTCAAACCAGTTGCGTGAACAGGTCCCTTGATTGAGTAAACATTCAATGCACCGTCCGGGAATGAAACTACGATTGAAGAAGTTCCGGCTTTTGGAGTGTATGTTCCAGTTGCCTTAGTTGTATTTCCAGAAGAAATAACAGTTGTTGTTTCATTGCCTTCTGTTACAACAAGTTTTCTTGTTCCGTTTTTAGAACCAGTGTTTGCAGCACTGAATGTAATTTCATAACCGCCTTCTACAGGAATTTCCATAGAAGTTGCAGTCTGCACATAATTACCCTGTTTAGAGTCAAAACTAATAGTAACAGTTGCGGCCTTATCAAAATCGATGCCTTCAAGTTCTTTAATTACAGCACTGTTTGCAACAGCTTCACCATCAATATTCATAGTGTAGCGTTTTGTACCGTCAGTTTTCTGTACCCAAGCTTCATCTGCAGCAATATTATCCTGTGTTTCAGAAGACCAGCTTGTAAAGTCCCATGCTGTTACTTTTGGCTGTTCTTTAACAGATACGGCACAAGAAGCTGTTTTTTCAGCATTATCTGCAAGAGTTACAGTTACTGTTACAGGAGATTCTGTTACAGTTTCTCCGGCAGCAATTTTCTTTCCGCCTTCAACATCAGTTACTGTTACATAACCTGCTTCGTTACCAGTTACAGACCAGTTAACCTTTTTGAATGTAGCATTTTCAGGAAGAACTGTTACAGTTACTGTCTTTTCTTTGTTTTTATAAATAGAAAGAGCTGAATCAGAAAGTGTTACAGAAGTAACAGGAATTGCATTAATTGTTACATCGTATGAAGTTTTGTTTTCTTCATCATATTTAACATTAATTGTCTGTGTTCTTGTCAGAACATGAGAATCTTCTGTTCCAAGGAAAGAAACTGAAGAATCAAAACCTTCGAAAACAAGCTGAGCTGTAAGGTCTACAGGTTCAGGATCCTTATCACCTGTCTGTGTATTTACCATGTAACCAGTAGCAGTTACACCGTTTTTATCTAAATCTTCACCAACAATGTATTCTGCTTTTGCACCAGTTGTTTCAAATGTAATCTCTCCAAGTTTCCAGTCACCTGTATTAACACTTACAGTATAAATAGCATTTTCACTTTCTTTTGTTACACCGTTTTCTGTGTATGATACATATACTGGAACTGAATCAGCGTTTTGGTAAGTATTAAGTTCAGAAGCTTTATTTTCACCAAAAGCGAAAACAGCATTTTCACTTACATCTTTTTCAGAATCGTCTGAATATACTGCCTTTACGGTTACGCCAGTAGAATCAAACTCTTCTTTGAATGTATAAGCTTTCTTTACATTTTCAGCAAGTTCAACCTTAATAGAAGCAAGTTTAGAGCCAACATTTACAGTGTAAGAGCCAACAACTTTTGATCCTGTAACTTTAGCTGTTACAAGTACACCGTCAGCAGCTGTTGTACCAGCCTTAATCTTACAGCTTGAATCTGTTTGTTCAACAATTTCTACTGCTTTAGAATCAGAAACTACCCATTCAACTTTTTTAACAGTTGCATTTTCTGGAGTAACTGTTGCTGTAAGAGTGATAGTATCTTCTTCACCAATAAAAAGACTTCCTTCAGAGGAACCATTTCCATCTGTTACTGTTACGCCTGTAGCCGCAACAGTTGCAGGACCTTTAGAGCTTCCGCCTTCCGATGAACAGCCCGCAATAATGACTGCGGCTGACATAGCGAGAGCTGCTAAAACTCTTGATAATTTTTTTATCATGTTTTTCCCCCCTTTTTGAAAAAAACATATTATTTTAAAAATTCCTTGCGAATTTTTCTTTAATTTTATTATCTGAATTTTTTATAAAAAATAACATTGTAGAATTTGCATAATTCTGTTCACAAGAATTATCAAAATATTGTTATTTTTATAATTTTTGTTCATAAATTTCTTTATTTTTGCTTTTACTTACACAATCTTGTAATAAAACGAACTTTAATTTATAAATATGGAGCTTTTTCCGGCTTTCCAGGGCTCCGCTTCCGCTCCGACCGGTGCAGCAGGCTGCCCCGTTTGCTGCGCACCCTTCCAATCCGGGCTATTTTTTATAAAAAAAACGCTCTGAAACCATCTGGAAACAGAGCGTATAAATTCTTGATTATATTTTTGCAATTATTCAGCATTTTTTATAAAAAAGTTCTTCAGACCATTTTATAAAAATCCTTTTCTAATCTTTTATAATCATAAGGGCTGACTGCTGGTATTTTGGAAGGAACTTTTTAATTCCACCGTTTTCAAACTGTACTGTTACTGAATACTCACCGTCTTCTGATGTTACCCCTGCAGAAATTACTCCGTAACCATAATCATCATGATAAACTTTTGTTCCGCGGCAGTACTTTCGTCTCACTTCTTCACTTTCTGTGTCAGGATGACTAAGCCCGAGAGAACCAAAATCACCATTGTGACTTCCAGCATAACCTCCGGAAAGACCTTTTACCTGAGCCGAGCTTTTCTTAAAACCAAAAGGAACATGTCCGATTATTTTAAGACGCTCCGGCACAACTTCTCCCAGAAAAGGACTAGGCATCATATACTCTGTACGGCCATACATTCTCCGCATTGAGCAGGAAGTCATATAAAGTTCATCCTTGGCCCGTGTTATGCCTACATAACAAAGACGCCGTTCTTCTTCCAGATCTTCACCAGCCTTATCCTGTCGAGGGAACACACCAAGTTCCATACCGGTAATTACAACCCTTTCAAACTCCAGACCTTTTGTATTATGGAGAGTTATAAGTGTAACCTTATCTGTATCTTCATTTTCGTCAGGATTTTCCAGAGTACGATCCAGTTCAATATGATCAAGAAAATCAAGAAGCCCGGAATAAGTACAATCATACAAAACTGCAGCATTGGAAAGTTCCTGAAGGTTTGCAACTCTCTGAGTTCCGGCAATTTCATCCTGAGTTGCGTGATATTCTTTCAACCCGGATTTTTCAGAAATAAGATCTATTAACACAGAAAGTTTTTCAACAGTATGAATGTTTTTTTCCATATCCAGGGCTTCTGCAACCCTGTCATTTTGACTTTTGTTTTCTGAATTTTCTTTAAGTTTTGCCTCAAACTGATCCATTGTATCAACAAAAGCAGCAAGTCCTTCTCTTGCTTTTTTACTAAAAGAAGGTCCCAGCTGCCGGCAGGCTTCAACATAATTCTCTACAGGCCGTTCAGAATTCTGCAAAGTCTGACGGTACGCCTCTGTCAGTTTATCCTGACTTGAAGCTCCAATTCCTCTGGCAGGCTTGTTTACAATTCTTCTGAATGCAATTTCATCTTTCGGATTTGCAATAATAGAAAGATAAGCCAGCATGTCCTTAACTTCTTCCCGTTCATAGAATTTTAAAGAGCCCACAACTGTGTATGGAATTTTTCTATGAAGAAATTCTGATTCAAAACCCAGAGATTGTGCATTTGTTCTGTATAAAATAGCCCAGTCGTGATACGGAACTCCCATTTTATGGGTCTGCTGAACAAGATCTGCACAAAAAGCTGCTTCTTCGTCCTGATTAGGAAGAAAAGCCAGAACCGGCTGTTTACCGCTTCCCCGTTCAGCCCTCAATGTTTTTCCAAGACGGCCGGAATTGTTCTTTACAACATCGTCAGCCACGCTGAGAATTTCAGAACGGGATCTGTAGTTGCTTTCCAGACGGATTATCTGTGTTCCCGGAAAATGTTTCTGAAACTGCAGGATATTCTGTATTTCAGCACCACGGAATTTATAAATAGACTGGTCGTCATCACCTACAACACAGACATAAGTTTCAGGTCCGGCCAGTGCCTGAAGCAGCTTAAACTGAGCAACGTTAGAATCCTGATATTCATCTACCATGATTACACGGAATCTGTTTTGAATTCTCTGTTTTACATCTTCATTTTTACGGATAGTAAGCATTGGAAGAAGAATCAGGTCTCCAAAATCAACATTTCCCGTTTCCCGAAGACGCTTCTGATAGTTGCTGTAAATTTCAGGAAAATGAGGGTCAGGTTCAACTTCTTTTAAGGAAAGTTCGTCTTCCGGCAAAAAACAGTAATCCTTACAAAGAGAAATGCTGTGTGCAAAATGTGTGGCCTGCTGACGGGTCAAATGAGGATTTGCTTTGGAAACAAGCGTAACCATATCGTCATCATCATAGACCGTAAAATTTGGATCTATTCCGGCAATTTCTGCATTAAGCCTCAAAAACCAGGCACCAAAGGAGTGAAATGTTCTTATCTGTGAATACTGACATCTTGGATCAAGAGCCACTGCCCTTTCATGCATTTCGTTTGCAGCTTTTTTTGTAAAAGTTACCGCAAGAATCTGATAAGGGTCAGTACCGTTTGCAATAAGCCAGGCAATTTTTGTTGTAATTACACGGGTTTTTCCAGAACCAGCTCCTGCCAGAATCAAAAGTGGAGAGCCTGTATGTTCTACAGCTTCCCGCTGTTCAGGGTTAAGCACTTCCAGATAATCCATAATTTACATTTCCTGAGCAAATTTAAGTTCAGCTTTTTTTATTGATTTGTTAAGAGGACTGTCACAGACAAAATCCCCGTTTAAATCTACATCACCACTACTCATAATTTTTACTGTAACAAGACGACCTGTCTTTACTGCTTCATTTTCTGCAGGATTTGAGCGGTCATAATGGATTACAACAGAACCATCAACTTCTGGAGCCTGAAACCAGGCTCTTCCAATGGCAAGTCCTTCATCCGGAGCATCTTCGCTTTCTGCAAGAACTTCTTCAATAAGAACATCATATTCTTTACCACATCGTTCCGAAAGTTTTTCCTTTGTAATCTGAGCCTGTGCCTCAACAAGAGAAGTCGCTCTGGCTTCCTTTACTTTTTTTGAAACCTGTCCTTTATAACTCCAGGCAGGAGTATCATCTTCCTTAGAATAAGGAAAACAACCAGACCAGTCTGTACGGATTTTTTTAAGGAACTGAAGAGTGTGTAAAGCCTGCTCATCACTTTCTCCAGGGAATCCTGCAAGGAAAGTTGTTCTGATTGCAGCGTCAGGGAAGTATGAGCGGATTGTATCTATAAGTTTTCCATATTTTTCAGTTGTTCCAACCCGATGCATCTGATAAATAACTTCTGTATCTCCACTCTGAAATGGAATATCAAAATATGGAAGAATCCTGCTGTCGGCTTTTATAACAGGAAGAATATCTTCATTAAAGTGATCCGGGTGAATATAGAGAAGTCGAAGGCGGAAAGTACCTTCCAGTTTAGAAATCATCTTTAAGAGAGTACAAAGTCCAGATTCACCGGCTTTTGATTCTTCTTTCTCGTTAAGGTGATTAGCTCCACCTTCTACAGAAAGATCACCAGGTGTGCCTTTTGGCAGATATGTACGGCCTGTGCCAAATACATTATCATCCCGGCCTGTACCATAGGCAGCAAGATCCTGACCAATCAGATTAAGTTCATAAACACCCTGACTGATAAGGAGCTTAATTTCATCAATAATTTCCCGGGCATCTCTGGAACGAAGTTCTCCACGAATAACAGGAATAGCACAGAAAGAACAGCGGTTATTACAGCCTTCTGTAATTTTTACAAAAACGGCACCAGGAAATCCCAGCAGCATATTACGCTGTGCTCCGCATACACCTTTCTGTTCAAAAGTATGAACAGGTCTTTTTTCTGTCATTACTTCAGCAGCGGACTCTGTGATTTTTGAAAGATCACCGTTTCCAAAAAAGCCGTCTGCTTCCGGGAGAGCTTCTTTTAAATCCTGTGCATAACGCTCAGCAAGACAGCCTGCAAGGAGAATTTTTGCATCCGGATATTCTTTTCTGGCAGAAAGTACTGCATCAAGACACTCTTTTTTAGCACTTTCGATAAAACCACAGGAATTAATAATAATTAAAGCTGCTTCTTCAGGGTTAAAAGTCTGTTCCCATTTTCCAGTAGCAGACAGATGAGAAATAAGGATTTCACCGTCAACCTGATTTTTTGCACAGCCGTGCTGATCAATAAAAAATTTAGTCGAGTTCACTTACTACCAGCTTATACTTACCGTCTGTATCTTTTATCCAGCGGATGTCCTGAACAACAACCTGTCCGGCTTTTGTTAACCCCAGGTCATAAGTTTTTCCGTTTGCAATTACCTGAAGTTTTACAGTATTTCCATTACTGATCCACATACGGACACCGTTGCTTGCAGTCATGTTTACTGTATCACCGTTTGTAAAGAAATCTTCTGTTGTTTCTTTGCGGTCAGGTCTGTAACGGAATACACAACCGGCACGGAAATCTGCACGGATTGTAAACGGATAAGCTCTGGTATCTTCAAGAATTACAGTACGCTTCTGGTTCTGAGGAAGTTCTTCTGCATTTGGAATTTCACTGGTCTTAGTTTCTCCCATAGCAGCATTTGCACTGCTCTTGAGGACAATGCGAACTTCTGCACCTCTGTCTTTGTCATTTTTAGAAAGTTCAGAAACATATACAATCATTTCTGGAGTTGAGTCACCGTCAACATCCACTTCAATTTCTTCAGAAAGATCAATGTGCTGAACACCTGCAGGAGTTTCCAGAGCCAGTGACTGTGTTGTTTCTGCAACAGTAACAATTACATCACCAGCACCTGTTCCAAGAACAATCTGATCTCCCTTGTAAAGTCTTTTCTGTAAGGGCTTTTCAGTAAGTTCATATTTTTTTGTCTGAGAAGATTTTGCAAGGGCAACAGCTGCATTTTCATTATCTGCATTATGTTTAACAACAAAAATAGTAATAATGACTCCGATTAAAACCAGCAGACATACAGCTCCAGCAATAACAGGAACAAGATATTTTGGTTTTTCATGAACAATAAGTCCTTCCGGAACAGGAGATTCCTGAAGAACCTTTGAATGATAAAGCTGAAGAAGTTTTTCTGTTTCAAGTCCCAGATAATCAGAATAAATTTTAAGGAAGCCTACAAGATATGGTTCACCTGGAAATACAGAATCATCTTCTTCTTCCAGAGCCTTAAGGTAATTAACTGCAATTACAGTTTCGCTTGAAATCTGTTCAAACTCAAGACCTTTTTCTAAACGCTTATTCTTTAAGATTTCGCCGTAGCTTTCCATTTATATTCTCCAGTTTTTAAATTCCATGGCTTTTATTTTTGTGACTAAAAGTTTACTGCTCTGTAAACAGGAAGTTGTTGTAGTTATTTGCTGATGTCGGCGGGTCATAGATAAAACGCTGATCAGAAATTCCCTGATTAATCACATAGTTTGAAAAATCAAACTGAAACTTTTCTCCCTGAGGAGTTACTGCTTCAATACGACGGATTAGTTTTGATTCCGGAATAATATCAAGATAAATAAAGCGGAAAGCTTCAGTTGTATTACGACGGCTTAAAACCAGTTTGATTACTTTTTCACTGCTGCCTTCATCAATTGGTACAGGATCCTGACCAACTTCATAAGAAACAGAATAGTAGCGGCTCATAAGAGAAAGCCCCTGTGGAGTAGCCAGATTTGCACCTGCATTTCCGCCTGTTCCCTGTACAGACTGATTCAAAATAGCAGCTGAACCTGGAAGATAAATTGTAAGCATATCACCGTTAAAACAGATTACCTGATCGTCAGGTTTTGTAAAATCAATACGAAGAAGGTCCGGTCTCTTAAAAGAAACTTTTCCTTCCATATTCTGCTTCGCAGCCTTAATGTCTACTGTTGCTTCATAATCTGAAATTTTTGAATATTCAGCAGATACTGTCTGAAAAAAAGCAGCTGCAGTAAGAATGCTCTGAGAAAAAGCTGAGGCTCCAGCGAGAATAAGCCCTGTCAAAACCAAGATTTTTTTCATATTTAACGATAATCCTCAAAATATTTTAATTTTATTAGTTCTTGCCGTCAACGGAACACTCTGCACTCACTGCTGCTTCAGAAGTTTCAGTTTCGGCCAGCTGCTGTAATTTGCCTTCATTTTTAACAATTTCGTAGAATTCTTTTCCTTCCATTGTTTCAATTTCAAGAAGACGGTTGGCAATAAAGTCCAGAAGCTCTTTATGTTCACCAAGGACTGCAAGAACATGTTCGTATCTTTCATTCATAATACGGGCAATTTCTTCATCAACATAACGCTGTGTTTCTTCTGAGAATTCACGGTAAATATTTGGATCTCCGTGATTTCCAAGAACACCTTTTCCAAGTGTCATGTTTTTGAATTTACTACTCATACCAAAATCTGTAATCATGCGTTTTACAAGTTCTGTTGCCCGGGCAATATCATTTGAAGCACCTGTAGAAATATCATCAAGAAGGATTTCTTCAGCTGCGCGTCCACCAAGACAGCTATCAACTTCATTAATAATGTCTTTGCGAGTCATAAAATTCTTTTCTTCTTCTTCACGATACTGAGTAAATCCGCCTACCCCATGGCTGCGTGGAACAACTGTAATCTTATTAACAGGTTCATGGTCTGGAGTAAAGGCTGCAATAAGGGCATGACCAGTTTCATGTACAGAAACAAGACGCATTTCTTTTTTATTGTCTTTACGGCTTTTCTTTTTAAGACCAATGCTGACTTTATCAATAGCTTCGTTAAAGTCTTCCATTGTTACCTTTTTACGGCCGTTTCTTACAGCAAGAAGAGCAGCTTCGTTTACAACGTTTGCAAGATCAGCACCGGCAAATCCTGTTGTACCATGAGCTACTGATTCAAAATCAACATCTTTATCAAGTTTTACATTCTTAGCATGGATGCGGAGAATAGCTTCCCGTCCCTTAACATCTGGCTTTTCAACAGGAACCTGACGGTCAAAGCGGCCTGGACGAAGAAGAGCCGGGTCAAGAATGTCTGCACGGTTAGTAGCTGCAAGAATAATAAGGCCTTTTTCGTTTTCAAAGCCATCCATTTCTACCAGCAGCTGGTTAAGAGTCTGTTCTCTTTCATCATTGCCGCCGCCATAACCATTTACACGGCTTTTACCAAGAGCATCGATTTCATCAATAAATACGATACATGGAGCCTTTTCTCTGGCCTGCCTGAACAGGTCACGAACACGGCTGGCACCCACACCAACAAACATTTCAACAAAGTCAGAACCACTGATACTGAAGAATGGAACTCCTGCCTCACCGGCAACAGCGCGGGCAAGAAGAGTTTTACCGGTTCCCGGAGGTCCAACGAGAAGAACACCCTTAGGAATTTTTCCACCAATATCAGTATATTTTTTTGGTTCTTTAAGGAAGTCAACAACTTCAACAAGTTCTTCTTTTGCTTCGTCTACACCGGCAACATCCTGAAAGCGGGTTTTAACCTTGCCTTCTTCAATTGCCTTTGCACGGTTTCCGCCTGCCCCGAAAATAGAGCCCATGCCGCTTCCGGCTCCACCGCCCATTTTACGGAACACAAAGAAATACATAAGCAGAATAATAGCCAGAGGAAGTCCAAAATTAATAAGGAACTGCATAATCCAGCTTGCCTGCTTGAATTCAAACTTATATTCAATATTTTTTTCGTTTAAGAGGTCAAGGAAGTCTTCTGTAAGCACACCTGTAGTGCGGTAAACTTTTCTTTCTTCCTTTACGTTTTGCTGAAGTCTGCTTCTCTGCAGAAGTTTTCTGATAGTCAAACCTTTATTGTCAGAATCCTGTTCTTCTTTCTGTTCAGCTCCTGGACCATAACCAGTAAAGTTATGATCACTCATAATAATAGAAGCAATAGAACCGTCGTTTACAAGGTTACGGAACTGAGAAAACGGAATTGCCTCATCCGGTTTCTGCATGATGAACATATTAATAAAGGCAAGAGCCGCAACTGTTGCCAGAAGCATTGTAAAAAATGGAAAATGATGTGGTTTATTACCGTCTCCATTTTCATTTTTACCTTCATCTTCATTTTCAAGAGAAAGCTTAAAGAATGTATACGGATCCTGTTCTTCAGGTTCAGGTTTTCTTTCAGGTTCAGATTCAGGTCTTTTTTCTTCCTGCTGTTCAGGAGGTATTTTCTGTTCTTCTTCCTGTGGTTTCTGGTCGTTATTTAAATCGCTCATTCTTTCCCCATTTTCAGATATATTCTATAAATATAAACAAATTCCAGAGGTTATACAAACTAAATTTTAGAAAATGAGCATAAAAAAAGGGGATGACCCAAAAGTTCAACTTGCGGTGGTTGAGCTCTTCGACAGGCTCAGGAACCACCTGTCGAAATGACCATTGCACTAAATATGGTGGTTTCGATAAACTCAACCACCGTAATGCAAACTTACTGGTCATCCCCTTCAAATCAGGCATTAATTGAAATTGTAGTTGCAACAGGATGAACTTCAGCGTAAACAGACTGTCGTCCACGGTACGGATTAGAAACCCGCAGCTTTTCAAGCTGAGATTTAATCTGTTCCATATGGAGCTTAAGCAGATCTCTGTTGTGTTCATTCTGTTTAAGAACTTTTTTCTGCAGGTCAGCAAGATCTGCCTGCATTTTCTGTACGCTTACTTTATCATCAGCAGAAACGCCTTCAGTTTTGGCTGCAGCATTATACATACTCTGCATTGGTTCAATAACTTTCTGCAGACTTGAAATATTAGCAACAATCTGCTGTTCAAGTTCAGCGTGAGCCATAAGTGCATCTCCGTCATCAAGTTCAATTTTACCCTGCTGACTTTCCAGCACCTTGAGGTATTCTCTGAATTTATTTCTCTGCTGTTCCAGAAGGCTTCTGAAGCGCTTAAGGATTGCAATTCTTTCGTTAATTTCTGCCTGTGTTAATTCCATTTTTTACCCCTGAATATTAAGTCCCGATAAACCAGTTTTTGGAGCAGTATTAGCTTCACTGCTGGCTGCAATTGACCATGCCCCGGAAAGCTGAGTCATCATATTAAGGACAAAATCCAGTTTTTTCTTATCCTTGTTAATACTTGCACTCATCAATTCCTGATTAAAGTACACATAAAGAGACATCAGATTTGTAGCAATCTGACCACCCTTTTCCATATCCAGGCTCACCTGAAGTTCGCTTATGATATCCTGCGCCTTCATAATATAGCTGCCGAATTTTTCAATATCTTTGGCTTCGATTTTCCCATCTGCACCAAAACAGTTTCCAGCTGCAGTCAGGTTTTTAACGGCACCTTCATACAAAAGCACAATCAGTTTTCCCTGGCTGGCAGTCTTAATACCAGTATTCTGGTAAGCTGCATAAGCATTATTCATAAATCCCATATTTCGTTTTCTCCATGTTTATTGAAAATTGAGATAGTCTTCATTTCATTTTCGGCATTAAAAAATTTCAGTTTAGGATTTTTTTTGCCATATTTTCTGCAAACATATTTTTAATACGCTATAATTAATTTATGAGTAATTTTATTAACGACGAAACAATTTTTATTCTTGACAGCTACGGACTTATTTTCCGTGAATACTACGCATTTTTTACAAGACCTTTAACAGACAGCAAAGGACAGAACATTTCAGCTCTTTTCGGCTTTTTCCGAAACCTCAGCCTCTTAATCAAAAACTACAAACCAAAATACTTTGTAGCAGCCATGGACAGCCGAACCCCGACTTTCCGTCACCAGCAGTACAAAGAATACAAAGAAAACAGAGCCAAAACACCGGAGGATTTAAAAGCTCAGTTTCCAATGATTGAAGACTGCCTTAACGTACTTGGCATTCCGGTTTTACGGGCAGACGGCTACGAAGCTGATGATGTTATTGCCACAATCGCAAAAAAAGCAGAAAAAGAAGGCCGTCACTGTGTAATTTTAAGTGCAGACAAAGACCTTCAGCAGCTGGCATCAGACAATATTCACATGCTCAAACCAGACAAGGTTAAAATATGGGCAGAAGCAGATCCAGCGGCCATTGAAGCAGAATGGGGAGTTCCCCCTGTAAAGATTCTGGACTTACTCAGTCTTATGGGAGATTCAGCAGACAATGTTCCTGGTGTACAGGGATGCGGTCCAAAAACAGCAGTTAAACTCATAAATGAATACGGAAGCCTGGAACAGATTTACGAAAATGCAGATTCCATCAAAGGTTCCATAGGTGAAAAAATCCGTAAAGACAAAGAAAACGCATTCCTTTCAAAAAAACTCATTACTCTCTGCACAGAAGTTCCTTCCCTTCCTGAAGCCTTCTCAGAATTTTCAATCGAAAACTTAAAATACGCAGACTTTGCCCTGGAAATGGTAAAAAGAGAGCTTCCTGCTTTAAGCAAAACTTACCGGGAATTGGGAGGCATTACAAAGCTTCCTTCAGCAAAAGAAGGGGAAAGCCTTCCCCTGGCTCCAGCCAACAAGTCGTCTTCCGCCACCCCTTCTGCGGGACACATTCCCGCAACGCCTTTGGACCAGGTGGTTCTGGAAGTAAAACAGAATACAGGAGCATACAGTGCCTGTACAGAGCTTTCAAAATTAAAAGATTTCACAGACAAGGCAATCAAAGCCGGTGCAGTTGCTTTTGATACGGAAACAGACAGCCTTAACACAAGAGAAGCAAATCTTGTAGGTTTCAGCCTTTCATACGAAAAAGGAGCCGGCATTTATGTTCCCCTCATTATTAACGAAGATCCTCTTTTTGCTCCGCCGCTTATAAGCAAAAAAGATGCTCTTGATCAGCTTCGCCGTCTTTTTGATTCAAAATCTACAATAATAATGCACAATGCAAAGTTCGATCTTCAGGTACTTTATTCAAATGGTCTTGATGCCTTAAACATCAGTTCAGAAAGACTTGCAGACACAATGATTGCTTCATGGCTCATAGAACCGGACAAATCAGGCAAAAATCCTTACGCTCTGGAAACCCTGGCAGAACAGAAACTGGGCCTTAAAGGCATTGAATACGACGAACTTGTGGGAAAAAACCAGACCTTTGCAGATGTAAAAATTGAGGATGCCGCAAAGTACGGTGCAGAAGATTCAGACTTTACATTACAGCTGTGGCAGTATTTTGAACCTGTACTCAAGGATACAGGCCTTATAGACCTCTACAGAAATATGGAAATGAAAGTTCTTCCTGTTCTTGCCAGAATGGAATTAAATGGAATTCACATTTCTCCGGAAAAACTGAAGGACTATGCAGTAGAACTCAAAAACCAGATTACAACTGCAGAACAGGATATTTACAAAGAAGTGGGGCACGAATTTAATATTGCTTCTCCAAAACAGCTGGCCACAGTTCTTTTTGAAGAACGCCACTTAAAACCTGGCAAAAAAACAAAAACAGGATTCTCTACAGATACAGACGAACTTGAGCGTCTTCGTTTTGAAGACCCGGTTCCAGGCATGATTCTCGATTACAGGGCAAAGGCAAAACTCCTTTCAACTTATGTAGAAACTCTGCCGGAACTTGCTGACTCAGAAAACAGAGTTCATACAACTTTTATGCAGACAGGAACAGCAACAGGACGCCTTTCTTCAAAAGATCCTAATCTTCAGAATATTCCTGTGCGTTCAGAAGAAGGACGCAGAATCAGAGGTGCTTTTACAGCTCCAGAAGGAAAAGTTCTTATTTCAGCCGATTATGCTCAGATTGAACTTGTGGTTCTTGCACACTTAAGCGGAGACAAAAATCTCTGTCAGGCATTTAACGAAGGAACAGATGTGCATAAATCAACAGCCAGTCTTATTTACGGAATTCCAATGGATTCAGTTACTCCAGAAATGCGCCGTTCAGCAAAAACCCTTAACTTTGGACTTATGTACGGAATGGGTGCTTTCTCTCTGGCAAAAGACCTTAAAATCAGCAGAACACAGGCTCAGGAATTTATTGCCAGCTACTTTATGGTTTATTCCGGAGTCAGAGACTTTTTTGATAAGAATGTTTCACAGGCAGAAGAAACCGGATACATTGAAACAATAAAAGGTCGCCGCCGCTGGATCAAATCAATAAATTCATCAAATAAAATGGAAAAAGAAGGTGCAATCCGGGTAGCAAAAAACAGTCCTATTCAGGGAAGTGCTGCAGACATTGTAAAAAAAGCAATGATTGATGTAGCAGAGGCACTGGAAAAAAATCCTACAGGTGCAAAACTTCTTCTTCAGGTTCACGATGAACTTATTCTCGAATGTCCGGATGATGAAAAATCAGTTTCTGACACAATCGCCCTGATTACAGAAAAAATGGAACACGCAGTTTCCCTTAATGTACCATTGCGGGTTAGTGTTGAAAAAGGAAGAGCCTGGGGAGAATTCCACTGATGATAATCTGTCTTACAGGACCTATGGCCTCTGGTAAAAACTATATTGCTTCCCGTCTTGAAAATGAGGAAGCAGTTTCCATTGACCTGGATAAAACAGTTCACAAAGCAATAGAACTTTGCACCCCGGAGATTCTCAAAACCTTTGAAGCAGAAGCCAGCCGGAAAGGAATTACCCTTACAGACAGCAACGGCAACCTGAACAGAAGGGCACTGGGAGCACTTGTTTTTTCAGACTCAGAACTTCTAAAAAAACAGGAAGCCATTGTCTACCCTAAAGTAATTGAACTGACCCTCTCTTTTATAGAAGAAAACTCTTCAAAAACAGTAATCCTCAATGCTACAGTTTTATACAAAACACCCCAGCTTATGAACCTGTGTAATGCAGTTTATTTTGTACAGGCAGGATTTTTCAAAAGACTTTACAGGGCCATCAAACGGGACAAAATGCCATTACTCCAGATACTAAAAAGATTCAAAGCCCAGTCTTCACTTCTTGATAATTATAAAGCTACAGGAAAGCCTGTATTTATAATCAAAAACTGATTTTTGCTTTTTCTTTTTCATCAATAATTTCCTAAACATTTTTTCTCAAAATCCGATAAAAAAGTATGGGTATAGAATCTGCATTCCCAATTCCGCAGATTTCTAGAGAGGTTTTTTAGTATGGAACAGAAAAAAACATTATGGATTGTGGCAGCAACAGGAGTTTTCCTTCTCGTAGTAATTGGAGCTGCACTTATTCTTTCTTCTACATCACAGAGATGTTCAGCATCAGTTAATAATCCTGCTGACGGCTGGATTTCTGGTTCTACAATTTCCACACAGGCAGCAGCACAAACACCAGTAATGCCTGTAACAACACAAGACACAGGAATTGCACCAATTGCATCAGCAAACGAAGGCGTTGCACCACTTCCACAGACTCAGCCAGAAACGGGAACTGCAGCAACAGCTCCAGTTTCAGATCCATTATTATCTGCTGCTTCTCCTGTAAAAGTTGAAAATGTAACTGTTATTACAGACAGTGCCCTTGTTTACGGCTCTGGAACAACAACTACAATCGACCTTAATGCACTTAAAACAGGAACTGCCCCAGCTTCAGTTACACCTCAGAACCCCCTTACAGCAGCACAGATGATACAGACACAGCAGGCTCAGGCTCCTGTTGCAAAAACAGAATATACACCTGCTCCAGACAGCTATTATGCTCCAGCCCCATCAGCTCCTGCAGTAAAGAAACAGATTCCTGCTAAAGAAGCAGAAAAAGCACCGGCAGCACCTGCTAAAAAGGTAACAAAAACTACAAAAAAAGCAGCTTCAAAAACAACTGCTAAACCAGCTCCAAAACCAGCTGTTCCAGAAACATACTGGATTCAGGCCGGCTCTTACGAAGTTAAAAAATCAGCTGACGATGCCCGTTCAATTCTTGAAGCAAACAAGATTGCAAACGAAGTATTTACATACAAAGATGCTAAAGGAAAACTTTTCTACCGTGTTCGCGTTGGTCCATACACAACAAAAAGCGAAGCAGAATACTGGCAGAAAAGAATCAGCCTTATTAATGAGTTCGCAAAAGTCAACTCTTACGTTGTAAAAAACTAAACAAAAAAGGGGCTGTCCCAAAAGTTCAACTTGCGGTGGTTGAGCCCTTCGACAGGCTCAATGACCGCTACAGTCATTACTTATTGGTCATCCCCTTTTTTTATGTAAAATTACATTTTCAATGCAAATAAGTATTGTATGACTTATCTGCATTTTTATTCAAAATACACCCTTTTACTTCTGTGTTTCTTTTCGGTAAATAGGGTTTCTTCCCAAAGTTTTTCTTCTGCCATCTTAAAAAGCTCCATAACCCTGACTGAAACACTAAAAGACAATGAGTCATCTTTTCTTTATAAAGGTGCAGCAGGATTTTCCCTTGTTCCATTCAATTCAAAAAATTTTACTTTAAGGGCAGACTGTTTTTCTAAATTTTCAGAAACTGACAAAAAGCCAGTTTTCCAGTCCCCCCAATATTCTGTTAACGCCGGTCTGCTTAACGGAAAAATTCAGCTTGCAGCAGGGAATCTTGGAACAGGAAAATCCATTTCTCTATTAAAAAAACCTGTACCTCAAATAAAAAGTTCTGCCGTAAAAAAAACTTTTTCCTTCAATCCGGGAATCTCCTTTTCTCCTGTTTCCCTTTCTTCCGCAGAAAAACCAGCTGTCTTTTACTGTTCTACTGCAATTCCGGCAAAATATGGCAGCAGCTCTTTTTCAGGCTTTATTTCAGAAGATAATTCTGCAGCTTTTTCGGCCGGAACAAAAATCAAATTTTCCAGAAATGCCTTCCTTCACTTAAACACAACAGCAGGTGTTTTTGAACTACAGGGAAACACCCAGTACCTTAAGAAAAATTCAGTTTCTTTTGATTCTTTTACAGCTCTGGTATTGGGAGCAGAAGCATCTTTTCAAAGCAGACCGGTAAAAGTAGCTTTTGCATCAACTTTTCATCAAAGTCCCTGGAGCATGTGGTGGTACACCTGCACCATAAAATCAAGATTTAAGGCAGGTTCATTTCTTCTGGATTTCGATTTTTTTACAATACCTTCTTCAAAAGATTCTCCCAGAGCAGTTCCTCTTATTTCAGCAGATTCAACTGTGGTAAAAACAGTAGAACAGGCACAGATAAATCCGCAGTATGTTTTTGTAACATCTTCCGGGGCCATAATTACGGCAGGATTATCCCTGTCTGAAACCTGGAAACTTGAAGGTAACCTGTATCCCCAGGCTGTAAACACACTTCGCTGCAACCTTACAGTTCTTTACGAACAGAAAGACAGCACAGTGAATCTGAACGTTTTTTCTGCAGGAAATCACCTTTATGGAAATCCGGGAATTCAGTTTATGCCGGAAAAATATACGGGATTTTCTCTTTCCGGCAAAAAAAATTTCAGTTCCGGCATTATAAGCTGTTCCCTTTCTGCAAAACAGGTTCAGCCCTTAACTAAAAATGACACGGTCAAACAGACATTTACACAAAACCTTTCTTTTTCTTCAAATAAAATTTTAGACTTAAAGGCCGGTGTTTCTGCCTCCCAGACCCTTAAAAACGGACTGAGAGAAAGAAGCAGTCTTACAGTCAGCTTAAAACAAACCTTAAAAACACCACATTCCAGAACGACTTTATCAGCCCAATTTAAAACTGAATTTTAGCCAGGGCAAACGCATTATAACTGATTTTATATTGAAAAATGGCGCAAAGGAGTGA
>JAEDGQ010000077.1 GCA_016297415.1 Treponema sp. | reverse complement strand
TTTCACTCCTTTGCGCCATTTTTAATATAAAATCGGTTATAATGCGTTTGCCCTGTCAATCATATAAGCAGATATTTTCCCGGAGTAAAAAATGGATCTTAATAAAATCGCAATTGTACTTGTTCATCCTGACGAAAGCCGTAATGTAGGTGCAGTATGCAGGGCCATGGCCAACAACGACCTGAAAGACCTGCGCATTGTAGGAAAACGGGAAGATTACGATGAAGAAAGAGTTCGTATTCTTGCAATTCACGCAGTTTACATCTGGGAAAATGCCAGATTTTTTGATTCAATTACAGAAGCTACAGCTGACTGCACCATCGCTGCAGGAACTACACGCAGAAGAGGAAAAAAACGCAGTGATAAACTTCTTTTACCGGAAGAATTTGCAGCAACTGCTTCAAATATTACAGGTAACAAAAGTGATGAAGGTTCAAAAGTAGCTGCCATATTCGGGAATGAACGCACAGGTCTTACAGATGAAGAGCTTACAGAATGTACAATGGGCGTAACAATTCCATCATCTCAGGATTTCGGTTCCCTTAATCTTTCTCACGCAGTTCAAATAATTTCGTACCAGCTTTTCCGCCAGTCAAAAACTATTAGTCCAGGATACACTCCAATAAACCTTAAACGACTGGATAAAACAGTTCAGACAATTGCAGACAGTCTTCAGCAGATCGGCTTTTTTAAGGTTACCGGAAGACAGGATATGGAAAACTTCTGGACCGCAGTTCTATCAAGAGCAGCCTTAAGCGAAAAGGATGCGGCTTATATCGAAAAAACTTTTACAAAAGCTGCAGGTCTTGCGGGTAAAACTCAATCTGGTCAGAATCAATAAAATCTCCCTCTGAGTGAATTGCACCCTTTCTTAGAACATTCTCAAGTTCCCGTACATTTCCCGGCCAGTTGTAATCTGTCAGCTTTTCAAGAGCTCTGGCCGTCAGGTACTTTTTGTATTTTTCCCGGCTCAAAAAAATTTCTGCCAGTTCAGGAATATCTTCCTTTCTGTTTCTCAGAGGCGGCATTTCAATAATTATCTGCGAAATTCTGTAAAAAAGATCCGCCCTGAATTTTCTCTCTCTAATGCGCTGTTTTAAATCAGCATTCGTTGCAAAAACAGTTCTCACATCAACAAAACGGCTTTTTTCCGCTCCTACACTTCTGATTAAACCTGTCTGAAGTGCCTGCAGCAGTTTTGACTGACAATTCATACTTATTTCGCTGATTTCATCAAGAAACAAAGTTGAATTATGAGCCTGTCCGAATAATCCGGGTCTGTCAAACTCAGAACCAGTATAAGCTCCAGCCTTTGAACCAAAGAGTTCACTTTCAAAAAGACTTTCGCTTATGGAGGCCGCATTTTCCATTACAATCGGATTTTTTTTCCTTGAACTTAATTGATGAAGAACAACTGCTGCAAGGGATTTTCCCGTTCCATTTTCCCCGGTAAAAAGAACTGAACAGTTCTGAGCAGCAGCGATTTTTATTTCTTTCCGAACCTTCTGCATAAGAACAGATTTTCCAGTAATGCTTCCAAGAACAGCATCAGTTTTTGAACAATTGTCATCAGTCAGAAAAAAAAGCCCCGGAAAAGATGAAATCAATTTCTTCAAACCAAAAGGCAGCAGTGAACATTTACATTTTTGATTTTTAAAACCTTCAAAACCTATGCGGGAAGAAAAATAGAAAAGACAGTGAGAAAAATGACTGCACAACGGTTCAACAATATGGTTGTACGGATAAAGGGATTCATCAGCAAGAATCGTAAAACCAATTCCTGCTGAAAGAATTTTTTCCAGCTCAGAAAAATCTGAAAGCTGAAGAACAGAAACTTCTGCGGGTAAAGCTAAGGTGCATGTTTCAACAAAGCTTCTGTCCGATGAAAACAGAATTACTTTTCCATGCATTAAAAACTCTTATGCGTTCTTTTTAAAGAGTCTGTACCAAACCAATAAAATTATAAAACGAATAAAAGGAAAAACAAGAAGAATTTTAAGAGGATTTCTTAAAATTTCATGCCAGATTTCCAGACCCTTATCAAAAGTACTTTCACTAACTCTTTTAATGCGTTCAGAAAAAATTCCAACTGCTTCCTTATAGTAAACAAAAATACTGGAAGAAAAATCATTACGATGTCTGTATGACCAAAGATTTTTTTCTTTAATGCCGTCACTTACAAGAACAAGAGATGGTGAAGATTTATAAATTGCCTGAACAATATCCCCTTCTACAGGCTTTGGAAAATAACCTACATAACGGCCCACAATAGACAGATTTGGGAAAGTTTCATGTACATTGCGTTCTGCCTGAAGCAAAGATTTTTTGTGTCCGCCAAGAATAAAAAGAGTCTTATAGTGATTTTCGAGAATTGAAAGAATACTGATAACAGCGTTAAAAGGATTGTATCTAACAGGAACACTTTTTTTCAGGAATTTTGCTCCGAAAAGAATACTCTTTGAAACAGGTACAATCAAATCAGCAGATTTAAGACACTGAATAAAATCACCTTTTTTGTTACGTCCTTTAAGAAGATCCCAGACTGTAAGAAAAACAATCTGCTTTGTACCTGGCTTTGCAAGTACTTCAAGAATCACTTCTTCAAGATTTTCCGGATTACAAACATCTACAGGAACATCAAGTACATTTATCCTTTCTACCTTTGCTGCCATACACTTTTCTCCGAAACTGCACTTTGTACACAGGCCATGCCATACAGGGCTGCAGTTTCACATCTTAAAATATTTGTATCAAAATGAACCGGAACCATTTCTTCTCCGGCAAATTTTTCTATTTCTGCAGGACTGATTCCGCCTTCAGCGCCACAAATTATAGCGCATTTTTTGACGTCTTTATACTCAGACAACGCTTCGTGCAGTCCCTTAGTTTTTTCACTGCGTTCATAAAGTACACAGCAAAAACAATTATCTTTACCTTCAGAAATGTCTTTCCAAAGTTTTATAGCACCATCCACATCAACAGTCTTTTCAATCGAAGTTGCTACAGGGCTTCCACTCTGCTGACGGGCTTCTTTTATTATTCTTTCGTATCTGTCACTTCTAAAGTTTTTCTCAGCACTTCCTGCCTGAGTAAATTCCCCGAGAACAGGAATAATTTTTGTAACACCACACTCAGCAGCCTGTCTGACAATCAAATCCATTTTTGGACCTTTTGCAGCAAACTGAAAAAGATAAAATTCTACTACATTCAAAAAACTGCTCTGGTTTTTTCCACCAGTTCTTGTTTTATCAGAACTCTGTGAATCACAAAGCTGTAGAACTACATTTTTTTTGCTTTCATCAATTTTTGCAACTGTGGTATCTACAAGTTCCCCTGAAGGAATTCTTACAGCAAGCATATCTCCAGGAACAAGTCTTAACACCTGTTTAAAATATCTGTAGTCTTTTCCACTTACTGTAATTAATCCTTCTTTATCCGGATTAGACTCAGAAACGAACTGACGCATAACTTTTATTTTTTACCGGCAGTTATTTCTTCTGCTTTTGCTGCCTCATCCTGAAGTTCTTTTAATGTTTTAGTATTCTTCAAAAGGTTTGCATACTCAGATGAAGGAAGAGCCAGAATATCAAGAGCTGCATTAAGCTGAATGTCATAATCAAGATCATAAAGCATTGTGCCTTTAGTTCTGTTTACTTCATTACGGATAAGTTTTTTGAGACTTCCAAAATCAATGTCAGGATACTTTTTCTTAAGAGTAAGTCCATAAGCACTGATAGCCTGTTCTGACATATTTTTCTGAAGCTCTACGTATTTTGCAATTTCATCACTCTTAATGAGTTCGGAATACTGTTTTTCACCTTCTTCGTTAAGCACAGGGAAAAGCACTTCTCTGTCAGGCGGAATACCGATTTTATCAATGTTTGTATCACTTGGAGTATAATAACGGGCCATTGTAATCTTAATTCCATCAGATGCAGAAAGAGGCAGAACCTGCTGAACTGAACCTTTTCCGTATGTTCTCTGACCTACAAGATAGGCACGATGATAATCTTTTAATGCCCCGGAAAGAATCTCAGAAGCAGAAGCTGATCCTTTATTAATCAGAACAACAATAGGAGTTGTTTTATCAAAAGTTGTTTTATCCGGGGAAGCTGTAAATACTGAATTCTCAAAAGCAAGACGGCTTTTTGTTGAAACAATAGGACCATTATCAATGAATTTGTTTGCAACATCATAAACCGAAGTAATCAATCCGCCTGGATTATTTCTAAGATCAATAATCAGTCCGGAAATTGATTCTTTTTTAAATGAATCAAGAGCCTGCTGGAATCTGTCTGCAGTCTGTGGTGTAAATTCAATAATTCTTACATAACCTGCAGTTCCGTTTTTTGGAGTTTTAATTGTACCGTATTTGATTGTAGGAACTTCAATTATTGCACGGGTAAGTGTTACAGGAAATTCAATATTCTTTCCGCGACGAATTACAATGTTTACTTTTTCTCCTACAGGACCACGAAGTTTATCAAGAACTTCATCCATTGTGATTGTAGAAGTATCAATTCCTTCAACTGAAACAATAAGATCTCCGGCAACAATACCAGCCCGGAATCCAGGTGTATCTTCTACCGGTGAAGCAACTTCAACATAAGCAGGTTTATCTGAAGTTGATTCAAATGGCTTAGAAATAGACAGACCTACTCCACCAAATGTTCCTTTTGTTGTGTCGCTTAACCCGCGGAAAGTAGAATTATCAAGATAAAGTGTATAAGGATCTCCAAGGGCATCAAGCATTCCTTTAAGCGCTCCACGATATAACACTTCAGGGTCAACTTCATCAACATAATTTCGCTGAACAAAGTCATAAACTCCATTCATCAATTCCATATATTTTCTGGACTGTTCGTTAATTTCAGAGGCAGAACGTGCTGACGACTGTGCAAAACACTGGGAAGTAAAGACAGCAGAAACAAAAACAAGGGCTGCTGTTTTAATAATCTGTGAAAATTTTTTCATACTGGTATTTTATTCCACCGATAGTTTTAACGCAATAGAATGTATATTTTTTGCTTTGTGTATGTTATAATGGAGTATGCAAATTATTCCAATCGCGAGTGGTAAAGGGGGCGTTGGAAAAAGTCTTCTTTCCGCAAATCTCGCAATAACATTAGGTCAGGCCGGTAAAAAAGTTATTCTCGCAGATCTGGACCTTGGAGCATCAAATCTCCATCTCGTAATCGGCCAGAGTTCTCCAAAGGGTGGTATCGGTACATATATAACCGGTGAAACTAAATTTGAAGACATTATACAGCCTACAGAATACGAAAATGTATGGTTTATTGCAGGCGATTCTGAAATCCCGGGTCTAAGTTCCCTCAAAATATTTCAGAAAAACTCCCTCATTAAAAAATTTCAGGAACTGGACTGTGATTATCTCATAATCGATCTTGGGGCAGGAACACACCTTACAATTCTTGACCTCTTTCTTCTTTCACCTCAGGGAATCGTAGTAACAGCACCTACAGTAACAGCCACTCTGAACGGATATCTCTTCCTTAAAAACGCAGTATTCCGTCTTATGGCAACAACTTTTAAGAAAAACAGCAAAGCTGCAGAATATCTGGAAAAACTTAAAAGTGATTCTTCTTCACTTCAAAGACTTTACATTCCTAAGCTTATCGAAGCAATCAAGGAAGTTGATCCGAAAAGTGCAGCCAAATTTGAAGAACGCATGAAGCAGTTCCATCCACGCCTTGTTATGAATATGATTGATGAACCTCGTGACGCCGACAAAGCCCTCAAAATCCGTCGTTCATGTCAGCAGTATCTTGGCCTTGATGTAGAATCCCTTGGCGTTATGTACAGAGACACTCTGCAGGACAAAGCTCTTTCATCCCGTCTTCCAGTTGTTGTTTACAAACCAAATGCTGTAATCAGTCAGGCAATCTATCGTGTTGCAGAAAAAATTCTCCAGAGCGAAACTATTCAGTTTGACAAAGATTTTGAACACATCGACACAGATACTTCTTACGAACTTGCTGCAGAAGAAGCCACAGATGACTTCTCACAAAAAATGTCTTATGTTGAAGATCTTGTCGGAACAGGTGCCCTCAGCATGGGAGATCTGGCAGAAACAATAAAAACTCAGGCTTATGAAATAAATCAGCTGAGAAACGAAAATATTCTCCTTAAATCAAAAGTTGTAAAAGCAATTCAACAGGGATTTAAGTGTTAACAGAAACAAGGATTTAAAAATGAATTTTTTACCACTTTATATTACATATCCTTCATGGATTCATCCGGAAGTTTTCCCTGGTGTTCCAATGCTTGGACTTATCAGATGGTACGGTCTTATGTACATCTGTGCTTTTACAACAGCTTACTGGGTTCTCAAAAAGCTTCTGAAAGAAGGAGCCCTCGATTATAAAAACTCTGACAATCAGCTCGTAAAAGCTACAGAAGATGATATCTTCAGTTTTATTGCAACTGGAATTGTATTCCTCCTTATCGGTGCCAGAGTTTTTTCTACCCTCGTTTACGACACATCTGGAAAATATCTTCGCGCTCCATGGCTGATTTTCTGGCCTTTTGACAGCGATATGCACTTTACAGGTCTTGCCGGCATGAGCTACCACGGTGGTTTTATCGGTGGATTTCTGGGCATGGTTTTCTGGTGTCTTAAAAACAAACGTCCAATGCTTAAATGGATTGATGCCATGGGAACAGCAATTCCCCTTGGTTACACCTTCGGTCGTCTTGGTAACTGGCTTAATGGTGAACTCTACGGACGCATTACAACAATGCCTTGGGGAACTGTTTTTCCAGATGCAGAACGTTTTTCTTCATCAATTGAATGGGTACAGGACTTTGCAGCTAAAGTTGGAATGGATGCAACAACAGGTCTTGTAAATCTTCCTCGTCATCCAAGTCAGCTTTACGAAGCTTTGTTCGAAGGACTTGTTCTCTTTACAATCATCTGGCTTTGTCATAAAAAGAAGCCTTTCGATGGATTTTCAACAATGCTTTATACAGCCGGGTACGGTTTCTTCCGTTTCTTCATTGAATACTTCCGTGAACCAGATGCAGACATCGGCTATCGTTTTGCAGCAGACAGCAATGCTCCAATCTATTTAAATACATCCCTTCTGAACATTTCTACAGGTCAGGTATTGTGTATGCTTATGATTTTAGGCGGGCTTTCACTTGGACTTGTATGCTGGCTTCGAAAGAGAAAGCAGGACTCAAAAGAATAGATTCTTATAAAACATTTAAAATAAAGAAAAGAATTACAAGGAGCTGTCAAAAGGAGCGACATGGAGGTCGCGTCCCAAATGCGTAGCTAAAATAATTCCCGACAGAAGACAAGGTCTTCTGTCAAAAAAGAGAATTACAAGGATGTAATTCTCTTTTTTAGAATTCCCTGATATTAATCTGCTGAATGGCATTTCTGATTTTTGCAGTTGAGAATCTAAGCTTATCAACCGCATCGTTTACAGAACTAGTATCTTCCTTCATTTTTTCAAGAGATTCCAGCATCTGCTGACCACCTTCGTTCTGTTCAGAAATTGCACGTTTTACAACATCTTCCTGTGCAGAAACTTGTTCTGCAAGGTAAACAACATTTTCAATTTCTTTTGTTGCTTCAACAGTTGCACCAAAAGTCTTATCAATCAGCTTCTTTATTCTTACAAGTACTTCATTAATCTGTTTAGCCTGCTGACTTGAGTTTTCGGCAAGTTTACGGATTTCTTCAGCTACAACGGCGAATCCCTGTCCAGAATCTCCGGCATGAGCCGCTTCAATGGCCGCATTCATGGCAAGAAGGTCTGTCTGAGAAGAAATTTCCTGAATTACTTCACTCATTTCTCCAAGGCCACGAGAGTTCTGTTCAATATCGCTTACAAGTTTACTAACCTGTTCAATACTAACCTTTCCGGCTTTTGTAGCAGTTGAAAGATTATTCATTGTCTGAGAATTTTTATTCAAAATCTTATTGATAGAATCAATATTCTGAATCATTTCTTCAATAGCAGCAGATGAGTTATTTACACTGTTTACCATTTCGTCTGCAACATCAGCAATATCTGCAACACCTCTGTCACTTTCACTGAATTCAGCAAGACTTGATTTTTTAACCTGGTTAACAGCATTCATCAGCTGAGCCTGCTGTGTTTTCTGAAGTTTCAAAAGCATCTGATGGTTAAAGTGTGAACAGTTTTCAGGTTTGTTAAGTCCGTTATGAAGTGCATAAGCAAACTGTTTACAATCCTGATATCCGCAGGCACCACAGTTAAGCAGATCTTTTTCTTCATATTTTCCAAAACTGTTGTAAAGATTCCAGAGATTTTCCTTTGAAGGAACTTTAATCATTCTTAAAGAAGTCATACTTCTGTCTGAGTAATCTCTTCTGAAAATAACCGGATCCCAGTGTTTATTAATAACTTTGTGTAATTTTGAAATCTTTGAAGACTTATCTTTGAGAGTTCCATAAATCTTTTTTCTGGATTCTTCCCGAATATCAATATATTTTTCAAGTTCATCAATTGATTTGCCTTCTGTTTCTGTTCCAGGACCTGCATTACATCCGTGTTCACATGAAAGACAATCAATGAGCATATATTTTGGTTCACGACCAGCTTTAATTTCTTCAGCCAGATAATCTACATACTCAGTAATATTAGGCTGTCCGCTGATCTGACGGCTGTCTTTGCGGATTTCAGGATAGTAGCGTTCCATTGTATGAACAAGACCACCTGGAGTTGAATATGTTACAGCTCTTTCTGCAGGAGGGTTTGTATAATCAACTTTTTCAAAACTTGAAATATCAATATTCTGAGCCTTAAAATAATCAGCTACTGATTTAAGAGTAACATTGTAATCAGCAAAACCTGTTGACTCGATTTCGTGTTTTCTTGCATAACAAGGACTGATTACGAGGATTTTATATTCATCATATTCAGGGTAAGCCTGGCGAATATATTTTGTTGTTGCACCTGCAGGGCTTTCTGTTGGCTGAAGATATGGAATAAGTTCAGGTTTATATAATTCAATATAATTAACAATGGCAGGACAAGACTGAGAAATAATCAGTTTTGGATTGTTTTTCTTAATATGATTTGCAATAGCGCTGCTGTTTATTTCAGCACCCCAGCTGATATCAAATACTTTTTCAACACCAAGTGATGTAAGCCATCCGTTAAATTCCATATTGTGGCCGTTAAAAGTTGTAGCTACAGCAGGATCAATGAGTGCAAGTATTTTATCTCCGTTTTTTGCATCTTCCAGGAACAGACTCAAATCGTCAATTCCCTGACGGGCTCCATGAGGACAAGCTTCAATACAAAGACCACAGCCAATACAAAGATCATCACGAACTTTCACATATGTACCGGATCCATCATTACACATTTTAACCGGACAGACAGAAATACATCTGTGACAGTTAATACACTTTTCTGGATCTGTTTTAATAATTGGAGAGTAATCTAAAACGTTCATGCTCACACCTTTTATAAAATAGTATTACTAGATTATCGGCACGGTATTAATTAACCGTAACAATTAAAAAACCGGTCCTGTTATTATAACATGAACCGGCTCATATTTGCATTAAAATATAGTTCTAAATAGGGCAAACGCATTATAATATATTCCCTGCTAAAAATGGCTTCCAGTCGTGA
>JAEDGQ010000076.1 GCA_016297415.1 Treponema sp. | reverse complement strand
TGAAGCGATAGCGGAACCCTGAAAAGCCTGTTTTTTGCGAAGCAAAAAGCCACCCGAAAAATTTAAAACTCCACATTTGTCCTTTCAGATAACTTCAATAATATTTTGCACAAATTTTTAATTTCTTTTTTAATTATTTGACACAAACGGGATTTTTATGTAAACTTTAGCTAATGACAAAGACGTCGTAAATAAAGCGCTTTCAGTGTGCACTTTTAAAATTGCCGCTGAGGGAGTTTTGTTTATGACGTCTTTTTTTATGTCTTGTATGACAGGACCAAATCAAAAAAAGTGTCGAAAAGGAGAAAAAGACATTATGAAAAATGCTTATGTAAAGCGCGTTTTTGAATCTGTTCAGGCTAAAAATGCTAATGAACCAGAATTCCTTCAGGCTGTACAGGAAGTTCTCGAATCTCTCGAACCTGTAATCGAAAAACACCCAGAATATGAAGCAAATGCTATTCTTGAAAGAATGGTAGAACCAGAACGTGTAATCATGTTCCGTGTACCATGGACAGACGATGCTGGTAAACCACATGTAAACCGTGGATACCGCGTACAGTTCAACTCTGCAATTGGTCCATACAAGGGAGGTCTCCGCTTCCACCCGTCTGTAAACCTTTCAATCCTCAAGTTCCTCGGATTCGAACAGTGTTTCAAAAACTCTCTTACAACTCTCCCAATGGGCGGTGGTAAGGGTGGTGCAGACTTCGATCCAAAAGGCAAGTCTGACGCTGAAGTAATGCGTTTCTGCCAGTCATTTATGACAGAACTTTCAAAACACATTGGTGCTGATACAGACGTTCCAGCCGGTGATATCGGTGTTGGTGGACGCGAAGTTGGTTACATGTTCGGTCAGTACAAGAGACTCCGCAACGAATTTACAGGTGTTCTCACAGGTAAAGGTCTTACATTCGGTGGTTCTTTAATTCGTCCGGAAGCTACTGGTTACGGTCTTATCTACTTTGCAGAAAACATGCTGGCAGTAAAAGGCGACAACTTCAAGGGTAAGGTTTGTTCTATCTCTGGTTCAGGTAACGTTGCTCAGTACGCTTGTGAAAAACTTCTTCAGCTGGGTGCTAAAGTTGTTACAATGTCTGACTCTAACGGTTACATCTATGATGAAGCTGGTATCGATGCAGAAAAACTCGCCTGGATTATGAATCTTAAGAATGTAAAACGCGGTCGTATTTCTGAATACGTTAAACAGTATCCATCTGCAAAATACGTTGAAAACAAAAAGCCTTGGGAAGTAAAAGTTGACTGTGCATTCCCATGTGCTACACAGAATGAACTTGACGGTGCTGCTGCTGAAACTCTCCTCAAGAACGGATGTATCCTTGTTGGTGAAGGTGCAAACATGCCTTCAACAGCAGAAGCTGTAGAAAAATTCGTTGCAGCTAAAATCATGTACTCACCAGGAAAAGCTTCAAACGCTGGTGGTGTTGCAACATCTGGTCTCGAAATGTCACAGAACTCAGAAAGACTTTCCTGGACACGGGAAGAAGTTGATGCAAAACTCAAGGGTATCATGAAGAACATCCACGACGCATCATACGCTGCAGCTAAAGAATACGGAATGGAAGGCAACTACGTAGCAGGTGCTAACATCGCCGGATTCCTTAAGGTTGCAACAGCCATGGTTGCTCAGGGATTGGTATAATAGTTAATTCAATTAAATAACAAAAGGCTCCGCTTTGGCGGGGCCTTTTGTTTTCTCAGTTATCCTGACTGTAATTTTCAAAAAAAAAGTTTTTCCTGCAGCAACTGCAGCAGCTACACCTGAAAATCCCATTGCCCCAGACCTTAAAACTGACAATCTGAATGTAAAAATGAAGAGTGATGCTTTCGATAAAAAATTCCAGAATATGATTTAAAAAACAAATAGGACCCATGTGAAAACGGAATCGGATATTCTCCTAAAGTTGAAGGTGAAGATTCAGATTATTACGCTTTCAGAAAACTCTCTGGTAAAGAAACGCTCTATGATGTTGGCTTTACTTTAATTGGCGTTCAGGGCGGAAGGTATCATGGAGCTGTAACAGAAATTAATGAAAATGAAATCCTCGTTGTTAGAAAAGAAGAAAAAGACGAATATGGTAAGCCTGCATATATTAAAGAACCTATAGATGTAAACACTCTTATACTTGGAGATTACATTACATATATAGGAACAGATGCAGAAACTGAGCTTGTTGAAGGTGGTAGACTTACAACAAGCACGCTGTACGAATGGGTTGGAAAATCAAGTGACAGACTTTATATGTGGAAGCAGGATGTAATGTCTGAACATTGTGGCGGCTCTCTTAGTGACGCACTTGCAGTTTCAAACGAAAGTCTTGCCAAGAACAACAGCACAGCATTCCAGTTCTTAGACCACTTAACTGCTAACAGTATATTTGTTAATAGATTAGTAGCAAATGATGCGTTTATTAAGAATTTGTTTGTAAAGCAGATTGAACTCCAAACAGAATACAACTCAGACGGAACAGTAAAACAGTACGGTGCTATTTACGGTGGCAATCGCTATAACGCAGACGGAACAATAAAAGAAGGTTCTACAGAAGAAACTGAGGGTGTACATATTTCTTCTAGTGGGGTGATGCAATCAAATAGAGCTAAGTTTTCAAAGGTAGAAATAACTGACACTCTTGTTGTTAATAACGGCTTAAAATTTACACATTATATCAGTGGTGGAACTGGGACTTCAAAAAGCGTAAATGATATTATTGACAGTTTTTATTCAATTTTTAAGTTGAGTAACATGGAAAATAATGAAATTATGTCTTGCCAAGGATATTTAACAGCTTATATTGAAGACCCTCAAACGGAGAAAATATCCACAGCAGTTAATTTACAATTTTCAGGCATCACAACTGATGTAAGCTCAGACTTTTGTGCTATTCAATTTTGTAATGGAATAATTACCCCTACTGTTAGTGATAATTTTATGAATGCAGACTATTATACACTTTACCAAACTAGTAATCTTTTATTAGGACTAAAAGGAGATGACAAAGGGTATATAAAAGGAAAGTTTCATTGGTTACAAGATAAGAGAATAAGTTCTCTTTATTACAAAATGATTATTGATTCTTTAACAATTATTTTTTAAATGTTTTTCTTTCCATTTATTTATGTCAAAAGAAACAAAAAGATAACCTCCATAAATCTCCATATCGGAATATATTTCGTTACCGTTTTTTAATGTTATATAATAATCTCCAGCAGCACCATTGTGAGTGAATCTAACAATTTCCCGATTCATAGAAAGAAAAATAGGCTCGGTTTCAAATAATTCAAGCTCATAATTTTTAACAGAATTTGCTTCTATAATTATATCTTCTTCTTCATTTGTGCTTAAAATTAAGAAATCTCCATTAAGGTCATTATTTATTGTTACATTAATCTTAATGAGTTTGTCTTCCTTAACTTCTTCTGTCATCAATCTGTTCTCTTCTTCCATATTACATCCTCCAAGACATAATATAGACAGGAATAAAACGATTGTTAATGTAAGCTTTTTAAGCATAAACTTTCTCCTAATAATATCCATGATTTAATTATCGGCCATTTTATTATTCTTTTCAATATCTCAATTTAACAATCAAACATACTTAATCTACAATTCCACTCATGAACTTAAAAATAACTATTGAAGAATATCAGATTATAAGAAAAGCACTTATGAAGCTTCCGGCAGAAGAAGTGTACTCATTAATTGCAAACTTAGATTCTCAAATAGTAGAACAGTCAAAAACTTTACCAATGGCTCAGCCTTCAGGAGGAAACTAAATGGCAGGAGAACTTAAAAGATTTAGTGGAAATCCATCATTCACATCTGACACAGTATTCGAAACAGATATTATTCCATTCACTCATAATCCTGGAGGTTCAGAAGATGGTGATGGAAAAATCAGCTTTAGTGAAATGAGAAAGTTTACTACAGGTGAAGTATCAAAAAAGATTGAAAAATGGGGATTCCCATATTACTTGACAGGTGGCACAAAACTTAAAAATATACCTTTTGGATACAATGATTATGAAGAAAGACAATGACGGAATCCCCTTGTTCTGTAAGACAAACGAAGATGTAGAAAACTGTGCAAACCTTTCAGGCTGTCCAAAATACATAATTGCCAGAGAAAGCCGTTCTGCTGGTTCTGGTGCTGATTTTTACAGCTCTTAAGTTTGCGGATTTGCTCAAAGCTTCTCTGGCAAAACGTACAGATAATTCTACTGCTGATACATCACGCCTCCTTTCTTACATGAAAATTCATTCACTTGCAGCAGGAAAAGTTACTGTAAAGAGATTATAAAACCTGTTTTTCAGAAAATTACATCCCTCATGGGGCAAAAAGAGGCTCCGGGGATGTAATTTTTTTTTATCCAGGGGTGATTTTTGAGAAAATAAGACAAATCTATCTTAAAAATGGCCGGAAAATATGTTTTTTGTCTTAAAAATCACTATATTTTCTGCAACTCTACATCCCCCTGTGGCAAAAATGCCTCGCCGGGGATGTAAGTTTTTTAAAACTGCAAATTTGAGTACATCCCCGTAGCCGCAAAAAGGGCCCCTGGGGATGTATTTTCAAAAATATAACTTGTTCATTACATCCCTGTTGTCAAAAAAAACGCGTACGGGGATGTAGAACAACTTTTCTGGTTTATGGTGGGCTTGTTGCTGTTTCCACAGGAATCATTTCTTCAGGATTTGGGGAGTTAATTACTGAAAAAATGCACCAGCGATGGTAGCCCCGAAGTTGTTTCCGGTGGTTGAGCCAGGCGAAACTGCCGGAAACAATGGAGCGGCAGCGGAAGGGCGGACGTAGCGGTCCCCCAACGGGGGAGGTGCCCCTTGTTTTTTTCTTTGTGCAGAATTCTTAAAACTGGTACAATTAAAGCATGAAAGATGAATCTAAGTCTGAAGCAAAACAATTTTATAAGTCGCTTTTTGTAATTGTGGCACCAATTGCACTGCAGAACCTGCTTTCTTCGCTGGTAAACTCTCTTGATGTTTTGATGCTGGGTTTTGTAGGGCAGACTGCTCTTGCGGCAGTTTCCCTTGCAAATCAGGTTCAGTTTTTAATGATGCTTTTTTTTATTGGACTTGCTTCCGGGCTTACAATGCTTACTTCTCAGTACTGGGGAAAGAGGGATTTTAAGTCGCTGCAGATTTTGACTGGTACTGCCCTCAGAATTTCCTGCGGAGCCGGTATTGTTTTTAGTCTTGTAGTTGTGATTTTTCCGCAGTTTGTAATGAGGGCTTTTACCGATGATGTGGCTCTGATTGAAAACGGGGCAACTTATCTTAGGATTGCGGGGGTTTCGTATTTTTTCCTTTCTGTTTCTCAGGTTTATCAGGCTGTCTTAAAAAGTATTGAATATGTAAAAATTTCTACCCTTACAACTGTGCTTGCTCTGATCCTTAATATGGTGCTTAATGCAACCTTTATTTTCGGATGGTTTGGACTTCCAAAAATGGGTGTTACCGGAATTGCGCTTGCTACTGTTATTGCCCGTTTTGTTGAAGCTGCCGTTTGTATCTGGGCTGGATTAGGGCTTAAGGAAGTAAAGCTTTCTCCTCTCTGTTATTTTATGAGAAGCAAACTTCTTTTTAAGGATTTTGTAAAATATTCTCTGCCAGCTGTTGGAAATGAGTTTGTGTGGGGTGCTGCTTTTGTTAGTTACTCGGTGATTCTTGGACATCTTGGTGAAGATATTGTTGCTGCAAACTCTGTTGTAAATGTAGCCAGAAATCTTTCCAGCATTGTCTGCTTTGGTATGGCTTATGGTGGAGCTATTCTTCTTGGCAAGCAGATTGGCGAAGGCCGTCTTGAACTTGCAGGCAGAAATGCCAGACGGCTTATGCTTTCTACAATTGGAGCCGGTGTGCTAGGAAGTATTTTTATGGTTTTATTAAGACCTGTGCTTCCGTTACTTGCTGAACTTTCCCCTGCTGCATCAGATTTTAGAAATTATCTTCTATATATAAACGCTTATTCCATTGTGGGTGCTACTGTAAATACAGTTCTAATCTGTGGCATTTTCCGTTCAGGCGGAGATTCTAAGTTCGGATTTTTATGCGACGGATTTTTTATGTGGTTTGTGATGATTCCACTGGGATTCTTAAGTGCTTTTGTATTTAAGCTTTCCCCTCTGACCGTTTATTTTATTCTTTATCTTGATGAATTTATTAAAATGCCTGTAATTATTCTTCATTACAGAAGAGGCAAGTGGCTGAAGAATATTACAAGAGATGAAGTGTAGACCTTTACTGATTAAACGCTGTTTTTTCCTGTTCCTGAATTTCTTCTTCTGAAACGGCAGGTTTTTCTGCAAAAATAAGTTTTTTCTGCACTATGTAAGCAACAAAAAACAGTACTGAATCTACTGCCAGTTTGAATACTACGTGTGGAACTGCATCTCCAAAGTGCTCTGCCAGGGCCGAAACTGCAGCTGAACTTACAAGAGTTTTTGCTGTAACAAGAATTACAAACATAACTGACTGACGGATTTCGTTGTTTTTGCTTTCGAAACACCAGAGCTTGTTTATAGTAAAGTTGACTATTGTATCAACGATTCGTGCCAGAATTGTTGCAAGAAAAATTGAAACTGTTGTGTCTAATCCTGCATTGTGAAAAACCTTATCCAGCACTGTAAACAGAATCATATCAATGGCTGTAGCAAAAAGTGAGGATAATAAGAATTTTATAAACTGTGGAATACGAATCATATATAGAAGTTTAAATTAAGTTTACAAAAAATGGAAGTACGATAACTGTAAGAAGTCCGCAAACTGCAATAGAAAGACCACTCATGGCTCCTTCAATCTGGCCCAGTTCCAGAGCTCTTGCTGTTCCCAGTGCATGACCGCTTGTGCCGATTGCGACTCCTTTTGCTACAGGATCAGTTATATGGAAAAGTTTACAGAATTGTGGTGCAAAAAGATTACACATGTTTCCGGCAATTGTTACCATTAAAACTGTAATGGCTGGTATGCCGGCATTCTGTTCTGTAATTGCTAAGGCAATTGCAGTTGTAATTGATTTTGGCAGAAGTGAAACATATTCTGTGTGGCCCAGTTTGAAGAAAAGACACATTCCAAAAACAGCAAAAGCATTAGTCAGAACACCTGCTAATATGCCGCCCATAATGGCAGGCCAGTTGTCTTTTAGCTTCTGGAACTGACGATAAAGAGGAACTGCCAGTGCTACTGTAACTGGTGTCAGCATATTGTGAATGATACCGGCATTTGCTTTATATTCTTCGTAGGGAATTTTGAAAAAAACAAGGGCACAGCCTGTTAAAGCTGCTGAAACTATGAGAGGGCTGAAAAGAAAAAAGTGTGTTTTTTTGTGAAGGGCGCGACCAAGGAAAAAAGTTGCCATGGTAATAAAAACTGAAAAATAAACGGATGTGGTAAGAAAATCTGACATTTAGTTTTCCTCCTGTGAATTTTCAGTTTGAGCAGTATTATGGTCTGTTTCTTTTTTATGGAAGATTTTGATTATGCCTTGAGTTGTAAGTCCTGTAACTCCAAAACCCAGGAAAGTTGAAAGAACTCCTACTGCAATAAACTGCAGACCGGCTTCTTTCATTAAACCTCCCGCTGTAACAAGTCCTACTGTAGAAGGAACAAAGAAAAGTGCCATAATTTCAAGAAGAAAATCACAGGTTTCTTCTACTGCGGAAAGAGGAAAAATCTTGAACTGAAGGGCACAGAACATAAGAACAAGCCCATAAATTGAGGCTGGTACAGGAAGAGGCAAAAGAACATGAAGTGCCTCACCAATAAAGCAGAAGGCAATAATAATCAGAAATTGTTTCAGGTATTTCATAAAAAAACTCCTATAAAAAAAAGAAGCGACAAAAAAGTCGCGTCAGTAACAGAGTTAAAAAATCAGTGACAGAAGGCAAAGCCTAAAGTCGAAGAAAAAAAATCCATCCCCCGAAGGAACCAAACAAACCACATAACAGAAGTGCCACGGATGGCGCGTCAGTGATGGAGAAAACAATTCTATGACAGAAAGCGAATGCCTTCTGTCCAAAATCAAAAATCCATGCCCCCGAAGAACCCAAACAAACCACATAACAGGAGCGCCAAGGATGGCGCATCAGTGATGAAGTTAAAAAATCAATGACAGAAGGCAAAGCCTTCTGTCGAAGATAAAAAATCCATGGATGGATTTTTTATCTTCCTTACTCCATCCCGTTCCAGCAGTATGTACAGAGGTTTTCGTGTGGAAGACCTGTTGAGTTCAGCATATCATCCAGCCGGTGGAAGCGGAGAGTTGTAAAGTGAAGCTGTTTGCGGATTTCTTCCTGCATTTTTGCGTATTCCGGTGTGTCAGGATTGCAGTACTTTGCAAGAGTTTCTGCAGAAACATTGTCCCCTTCAAACTGTTTTACAACTCGGCGCGCAATAAGATCCATTTCGCTCTTGGAACGGCTGAAGTTAAGATATTTACAGCCGAACATAATTGGCGGACAGGCTGGACGCACATGAACTTCTTTAGCACCGCTCTGATAAAGGAAGTCAGTTGTTTCACGAAGCTGAGTTCCCCGAACGATAGAGTCATCAATCAGAAGTATGCTTTTGTCTTTAATAAGCTGTGGAACAGGAATAAGCTTCATGTGAGCAATAAGATTGCGCTGTTCCTGATTTACAGGCATAAATGAACGAGGCCATGTTGGAGTGTATTTAATGAATGGACGTGTAAAAGGAATTCCAGCTTCATTTGCATAACCAACGGCATGAGCAGTTCCGGAGTCAGGAACACCGGCCGCACAGTCTGGCTTAATGTTGTCGTCTTTGTCCCGGCGGGCAAGGTAAGCACCACAGTTATAGCGCATTGCTTCAACATTTACGCCTTCATAACATGCAGTTGGATATCCGTAGTAAATCCAGAGGAAGGTACAGATCTTCATTTTGTCTGCAGGCTGCTGAATAACTTCATAGCGGTCAGCAGTTACATAAACGATTTCTGCAGGCCCCAGTTCATGTTCATCAGCATAACCCAGATTCATATAAGCAAAGTTTTCGAAAGAAAGACAGTGAGCTTCAATAGAGCCTTTAGAATCCTTTTTAATACCAATGTGGAGAGGTGTGCGTCCCATCTTATCCCGGGCACCGTAAATTCCTTCTGGAGTTGCAATCAGCATAGTGATTGACCCCTGAATTTTTGACTGAACATAGCGGATACCATCAACAATAGTTTTCTGAGTATTAAGCATAGAAAGAATAAGTTCAGTCTGGTTGATTTCGCCTCCAGTCATTTCAAGAAAGGCGCCGCCGTTATCAAGAAGTTCTTTTACAAGTTCGTCCTTGTTAGTAACGATTCCCACAGTTGTAAGAGCGAAGCGTCCCAGATGAGAACGTGCAAGAAGAGGCTGTGGTTCGTAGTCAGAAATACATCCGATACCGATATGTCCCTTCATTTCTGCAATGTCATCTTCAAATTTCGTTCTGAAAGGTGAATTCTGAATGTTGTGAATTGCACGCTGAAAGTGATCGTCATTGCGATAAACAGCAAGACCACCACGGCGTGTGCCAAGATGTGAATGATAGTCAGTTCCGAAGAACAGATCCAGAGAACAGTCGCCTTTAGAAGCAACGCCAAAAATGCCGCCCATAAAATTACCTCTTAATTGAACGAAAATAGGATTCTATCATATAGAAAAAAGCTGTAATTTTCAATAAAACGGGCGTTCCCCTGCGCCTTCGGCTCCGGGACGCTATGTTCCGCATTCCGCTTTCGCTCCAGCCTCCTCGTCCGCTCCGCTCCCTGCGGTGGCCCCTTCGGGTGCTGCACAGCGCTAACGCTGATTGACCATTAAACGCAGCGGGACACAGTGGAGAGCCAGGGCAAACGCATTATAACCGATTTTATATTAAAAATGGCGCAAAGGAGTGAAACGGCTTGCGAAAACACTCGTTTTGTGCTGCCG
>JAEDGQ010000164.1 GCA_016297415.1 Treponema sp. | reverse complement strand
CTGTTTTATTTCATCCTCACTAAGTGGTCCACTCATAATTTATCCCCCTTATATTTTCAGTTCGACTTGACAAAAAGTGGGGGAGATTGTCTAAAAACTAAGGAATTTACAATACGCAACAGGCATAGTAAAATACCTATATGGGATACATAGAAGGGGAAAATAGAAAACAGAATCTGTTGTTTCCAGAAAGATTAGAAGAGTATGTAGAGAAAGAAAGCCCTGTAAGGTTGTTTGACGCATTTGTGGAAAGCCTTGATTTTAAGGAATTAGAATTTAACAGGGAAACACCAAAGGCAGAAGGTAGACCTGGGTATAATCCGCGAGATTTGATGAAACTCTACATCTACAGTTATTATTACCGGCTACGTTCATCAAGACAAATTGCACGTGAGTGTAAAGTAAATCTTGAAATAATGTGGCTTATTGGAAAACTTACACCAGATTTCCGCACGATAGCAAATTTCAGAAAAGACAACAAGACTGCAATAAGAAAGGTTTTTAAAGAGTTCAACAGGTTCTGTTATAAACAGGGGTTGTTCAGTCGTGATGGGATTTCAATAGACGGAAGCAAGTTCAAGGCAGTAAATGCAAAGGACAATAATTTTACCCAGTCAAAACTTGACGACAGGCTGGAGCGGATAGAAGAGCATATAAAAGAGTATCTTGGGGAATTAGATGCAGCAGATTTAGATGATACACAGGTTGAGAAACTTGAAAAAAAACTGAAAGAGTACAGAGAAAGGAAAGGAAAATACGAAGAACTACAGAAAAAGATGACCGAAGAAAAACTGAGCCAGATTTCACTTACAGATTCTGATTCAAAACTGATGAAAATGAACGAAGGCTTTGGAGTTTGCTACAACACACAGACTGCGGTAGATATCGGGAGTCATCTTATTGCAGATTTCGAAGTTACGGACAATCCGACAGATCATGGTCAGATTACAAATATTGCAAAAAAGGTAAAGGAAGATTTTGAGGAATTTGAGAAAACAGAAGATAAAAACATTCATAAAATAATAGAAACCATCGCGGATAAAGGATATCAGGACACAGAAGATATGGAAAAAGCCCTTTGTGAAGGGATTATTCCAAATGTAATTCCTCGTAATGGAAATACATGTAAAATTGAATATGACTATGAGCCTTCAGAAATAACAGAAAAAATCAAATATAGTTCAAGACCAGAAGATTTAAAGAAATGTCTTAAGGCAGGAGTCGTGCCAGAAATTTATAAAGGAATCTTGAAAGCAGAAGGAATAAAAGAGCGGAGTCATTACGAATACGAAACAACAGATGCAGGCATAACAAAGATGGATACTGAGCAGATGATTCTTAAAGCCCGGGAAGGATTTTTTGTGCGTGATGCAGAGGCAAATCTTGTATTCTGCCCACAGGGAAAAATTCTTCGTCAAAAATCAATTAAGAAGAACGGAAGCATCCGTTACTGTAACAAACTTGCCTGCAAGAACTGCAAGAGTAAATGTACTAGGTCAGTCTGGAAAGAAGTAGATTTTACAAAGGACAGTTTAATTCATAAATCTGGTGGCAATAAGAAAGATAGGATGAAAAAAGACAGCGTAAAGCGAATTAAAACAGTTCAAAAGAAAGCCGTATTTACAATGAAACTGAATATGGAAAAGCTGAAGAAGCGAATGTGCACTTCAGAACATCCGTTTGGAACTGTTAAGCGCCATCTTACGGGATATTATTTCCTGTTAAAAGGGAAATTGAAAGTAGAAGCAGAAACCGCACTTCTATTCATGGCGTATAACATGCGTCGTGCGATAAATATGGTTGGTGTAAGTCAAATGGTGGCTGCATTGACCTGAAAAAATGTCAATAAATAACCTCAGGCATCTAAAAAAATCAAAATAATCACCCTAATTTAAAAAAACGTTTTAGGGGAGATATGTATGTTTATTTTTTTTAGTTTTTAGACAGTCTGGAGGGGGTAGTACAACCCCTCAAAACGGCGAAGTCAAGGCTTTAAGCGTTAGCG
>JAEDGQ010000075.1 GCA_016297415.1 Treponema sp. | reverse complement strand
CCATTTTTCAATACAAAATCAGTTATAATGCGTTTGCCCTGCAATGCCTCCGATAGAAACGATAAGCTTTATTGAATATAATTCTCCATAATATGAAGCGATTTATTATTTTTTTAACTGTACTCTTCTGGTCTTTCTCTCTTTTTGCCTTTAACAGAAGCCATATCCGCATTTTTACACTTGAAAACGGACTTACACTCTACTTTCTTCAGGACACAACAACTGCAGCCGTTCGCATGGAATTAAATATTGATGCAGGTACTTCATATCAGAACCATAAAAACGCAGGTCTGTTTACTCTTTATGCCCGTCTTCGGGGACTGGAAATTACTCCGGATGTTGTAAAATCTGAAAAAACAGTAGCTCCAGCCCAGGTTGAACGGGCCCTTATGGAACTGGCAGATAATTTTAAAAGTCTTTCAGTTTCGGACAAAAAATTACGGGAAGAATTATCTCTTCTCCGTACATCTTATTCTGATTTTTCGGCTTCCCCTGCAGGCCTTATAAACGGGGCCATTGATTCCAGAGTATTCCCGGAAAATCCATGGCAATGTGAAAGCGGTGTAAACCCTGCCGTTTTTAATCAGAAAACTATATCCGAAATCCGTACAGAACTAAACGAAATTCAAAATCTCTATTATGTTCCACAGCGTTCTTCCCTTTACATAAGCGGAAATATTACAGACAGTTCTGCCCTTGCACTTACTGAAAAACACTTTGGTAAAGCCCATGAGATTTTTTCTGCAGCCCAGGCATCTGCCCTTCCTTCTGTCCAGTCAGGCACACAAAACAGAACTCAGACTGAAAAATATGTAATTACAGATGATGAACTTTCTCCTGAACTTACTCAGATTGTTCTTCAGTACACAGATTTTTCCCAGGACGAAGCTGACCTGATAGCAGCTGTTTTTAACAATCCTGAATCTGAGTTTAAAAGACTTCTCATTAAACAAAAGAATCTTGCAATCCGTGCCCCTGACTATATTGATGCATCTTCAGCCCAGCAGAAGAATTCCAGCCGCCTTATTATTCAGACTTTATGTGAAAAAACAAAAGTATCTCCTTTAACACAAGGTGAACTTTTTCTCCAGATGGCAACAGAAAAGAACAGACTTCCTCAGCAGGAACTTGAATCCATCTTAAAAAAACTGAATTCCGGCTTTACATCTGTAACAGACAACTCTACTCTGCTGATGAAAAATCTTGCAGTATTCAATCAGACAAACAAAGATTTTGGAGAAAACCTGTTCAACAAAAACCAGCGTCTTGCTGCAATCATGCCTGACTATATTAATACCAGATTTGAAAACGCCAAGCCTGTAATGTTTGTTCTGTGCAATACGGCAGTTTATGCAAAATATGCAAAAGACTTTTCAAAAGCCGGTTACAAACGGGTAACTTCAAAAAACAGTTTCTGGTACCGTCAGAGTCAGTACGCAAATCTTAACGCAAAAAGTTCCCGGACTAAAACCGGTGAAGCCGAAATGGATATGGCTGCCAGCGCCCTCAGGTTTATAGAAGAAAATAAAGCTCAGTTCTCAGAATTCTCTCTGCAGAATAATATTCCTGTAACTGTAAAATACACACCTGGAAGTAAAACAGCTTCAATTTCCCTCTCTATCGAAGGCGGCGAGCTTCTGT
Source organism: Treponema sp. (assembly GCA_016297415.1). Classification (GTDB taxonomy): domain Bacteria; phylum Spirochaetota; class Spirochaetia; order Treponematales; family Treponemataceae; genus Treponema_D. The sequence goes on along the minus strand of JAEDGQ010000075.1, from coordinate 8,399 downwards.
TTGCAGAAAAAGATGCGGGGCTTTCTTCTATTCTTGTAAACAGCCTTGCCTCTATAATTCAATGGCAGCTGGATGCACTTACTCAAACCGGCGTTTTAAAAAGTGATGCTTCAGTAAATGCATGGACTGGTTCTCAGTACTCCCTGCTTACAATCAACTGTACTGCAGAAGACGCACCGGCCTGCATTGAATGTGCAGCAGCTTCAATCATCTTTGGAGACATAACTCCAGCCCTGGCCGACGGAATAAGTTATGACCTTAGAACTCAATGGAGAATTAAGACAGGTTCTCCAGACTTTCAGCTTTTATGTGAAGCAGTAAGAACCATTTATTCAAAACCTTTTACAAATCTCTACGCAGACAAAAAAGACAAGCCTGTTCAAATGGACTTTACAGATATTGCAGCCGCTTATCCTTTGATTCTGGATTGTTCCCGCTTTGGTCTTGTTCTTACAGGTGGAATCCAGCAGAATGACAGCCTGCATGCCCTTCTTGAAAACACTTTCGGGACTCTGGGTTCCGTAAAAGCAACAGAAAACATTAAACAGAAGGTAGAAAAAAAACCTCTTCCTTCAAAAATCAAAAAGCTTCAGCTGCGCCATCGGTTTTTTACAGACATAAGCGCAGACAAAGCAGGACCTCGTCCAGCAGTTTTAATACCCACAACAGATTTTTCTGATCCCCTTCTTTATATTCTGGAAGGTCCAGACATTTCTTCTACGGACTGCGCCCTTTTTAACGCTCTTCTTTATGAATTAAAAGAACGGATGCAGAAAAAAGTCAGCACTGAACAGACTGTAAAAATAACAGTACCTGACAGTGATCTTCCTTACTGCCAGATTACAGTTACAAAAATCAAGCACACAGCTGTAACAGACAGAATTTACACAGAATGTGTCCAGCAACTTATGGCTGACCTTGAAAACCTTATTTCAAGAAACAGACAGGAAGAAGCAATCGACCTGGAAAAAGATGAACTTCTTGCCCGTCTTGAAAATCACTGGATTCTTCACGAACTGGACAAAACCTCTGATAATCAGGGAACTGCAGTTCTTATTCAGAAAGGAAAGGCTCTTGGAAATCCACTGCTTTATCTTGATATGTACAAAGCTGTAAGTTCTGCCACTGCTGAAGATTTTTATCTTGTTGCAAAAGCATATTTACCTGAAACTCCGGCTTTAAGAATTTATTCTGTAGACTCAAAAAAATAATATGACAAAAAAAGAAATACGGACAAAAGTAAAAGAACTTTATAAAACTCACAAAAGTGACGGTGACTGGAAAAAAATATATTCTCTTGAACAGTATAAAAACAGCCCCCTGATTATGGCTTATATTCCTTCCGGTGGAGAAGCTGACTGCATTCCTCTTATAAAAAAAGCCATGGAAGAAAATAAAACTGTATGTCTTCCAAAGGTTATAAGCGGAACAAGTTTTATGGATTTTTATATTCTTAATAATTCCGTTCCACTTGAAGAACAGCTGGAAAAAGGTGCTTTTGGAATACTGGAGCCAGTCTCCACTCTTCCGCTTTTTGATGTAGAAAAAAACACAGAAAAACTTTTTATGGTTGTACCGGGAGTTGCATTTACTGCCGGTGGAAAAAGATGCGGCCACGGAAAAGGCTTTTATGACATTTATATTGAAAAACTTAGAAAAACCGGCTCTGAATTTTTTTTATGCGGATTCTGTAACTCTTTTCAGATTTTTGAAGACATTCCCTGTGAAGCCTTTGATGTTTTAATGAACATAGTTATTTTTTGATTTTATTCAAAATTTATATTATTATTACTGTATGACATTTTTAGACATACCTCTTTTAATCATTATTTTTGCCTTATTCCTTATCGGATTTGTTGGATCAATTGTACCTGGTATTCCGGGTCCTCCAGTTGCCTGGATTGGAATGCTTCTGGGACACTGGTGTCTTTTAACAAAGACTTCCTGGGTAACCATCATCATTACTTTTGTTGCCGCTCTAATAATTACTATTCTTGATTTTGTGCTGCAGCCCTGGCTTACAAAAAACTTTGGGGGCAGCAAAGCAGCTGTCTGGGGAGCTACAATCGGCCTTATTATCGGTCTGATTTTTGGTTCTGCTTTTCCTCCACTTGTTCTTATTGGACCGTTTGCAGGAGCTTTTATTGGAGAAGTTACAATTTCCGGCAACACCCTTACAGGTTCCTTAAAATCTGCAACAGGTGCATTTGCAGGATTTCTCCTTGGCACAGGCATAAAAATGATCTGTGTTGCTGTATTCCTGGGAATCATAATATTTGAAATTATTAAAAATATATAATAAAAAATCAGAAAAATAGTGTTTCTGTTGTTGACACATTTTCTGTTTTTTTATATTATAAACTCACGTTGCAAGACGTAGTTTGGTTCCTTAGCTCAGTCGGTAGAGCAACGGACTGTTAATCCGTGTGTCGCTGGTTCAAGCCCAGCAGGAGCCGTTTAAGACTTAAGAGAAATCTTAAGTCTTTTTTTTTGCCTTAAAAATTGACAACGCGTCAGGGATATTAGTGGCGGCGAAGCCGTTGGTAAGCGCAGCGTCCAATGAAGCGAAGCGGAACCACGGTTAGCCCGACCCGGAGCCCAGGCGGAGGGAGACGCCCTTTTTATGAATAAAATTATTGCACTTTTTAAGAAAGAATTAATGCTTTCCATAAGCCTTGTGGCAGCCATTGTTTCTTTATTTATTACACCGCCTTCAAAGGAACTGGCTGGTTCCATCGACTGGAAAACTCTTGCCATTCTTTTTATGCTGCTTACAGTTCTTGAAGGATTTAAAAAGGAAAATATTTTCAGTCCACTCTTAAAAAAAACAAGCCGTCTTAACTCGATGAAAGGCCTTACCTGCTTTTTTGTTTACGGTGTTTTTTTTACTTCAATGTTTGTTACTAACGATGTTTCCCTGATTATTTTTGTACCGCTGACAATTATCCTTTTTCGGGCTGGCGGAAAAGAACAGTATATTCTGCCTGTGCTGACTTTCGAAAATATTGCTGCAATCCGGGGCTCCCTTCTTACACCTTTTGGAAGTCCTCAGAACCTTTTTCTTTTTAATGCCTACAACAAACAGTTTGAAGAAGGTATCTCTGCTTTTGATTTTATGAAAACCATGTTTCCGCTGTGGGCTGGTTCCTTTGTTCTTCTCTATATTTTTATTCTTGTTCTGTACATAAAAGATCAGAAGGAGGCTATTTCCATTAACCAGGATGAAGTCTGTGCTGAATGGAAAAAGGAAAACAGCTTTAAGAGAATCCTTTACATTTTTCTTTTTATGATTGTAATCGCCACTATTGTTTCAAGAACTGTTTACTGGCCATACATTACAGCTTTTGTTTTTGCTGCCCTTTTAATCGGTGACAGAAAAATCCTTTTGCAGACGGACTATGTTCTTCTCCTTACATTTTTGTGTTTCTTTGTATTCAGTTCTTCAATCTGCCACAACGAAAAAATTGCAGGATTTCTCTCTGAATCTGTAAGCGGACGGGAATACTGGTGGTCAATTCTTTTGAGTCAGGTAATTTCAAATGTTCCTGCAAGTATTGTTCTGTGGCCTTTTACTGCTGAAAACGGATTAAAAGCCCTCCTCTACGGTCTGGACAGCGCCGGTCTCTGTTCCATTATTGGAAGTCTTGCCAGTGTAATCAACCTGAGAATTTACAGCAGAGAATATCCGGGAAAAGCATTTGCTTTCTTAAAAACTTTTACATGGATTAGCCTTTTATTCTTTGCAATAGTTGTAATTCCACAGCTTATTCTCTTAAAATATTAAAACTGGATTGTTTATGATAAGATATGCAGAACTCTCTGATCTTGATGTAATTACAGAGCTTTATGATACAGGCCGTGCTTATATGCGTTCCACTGGAAATTTAACACAGTGGATCAACGGATATCCGGCTAAAGAACTGCTGGAAGATGATATTTCTAAAAAGCAGCTTTATGTTTCTTACGATGAAAAAGGCATTTATGCTGTGTTTGCTTTTATTACAGGCAAAGACCCCACCTACCAATATATTGAAGGGGGAAAGTGGAAAGACGATACTTCGGAATATGGAACTATTCACCGTATTGCAAGTGACGGACAGCACAAAGGTGTATTGAAAGAAGTTACAGACTGGGCCTGGGAAAAAGTTCAGAACCTGAGAGCCGACACTCACGCAGACAATAAAACTATGCAGCATTGTCTTGAAAAAAACGGATTTGAATACTGCGGTGTAATTTATATTGATGACGGCACTCCAAGAGTTGCCTACCAGAAAGTATAAAAACTAGTCTTCTTCAAAAGGCTGACGGATTGTTATGGCTCTGGAAGTATTCCATCCATGCTTAAATCCTGTACTGAAAAGAACCGGTATCAGGGTCATAATCATTTTAAGACCATTCTTCCCGTTTCTGGCTTTCCACGCTCTCGAAATCTGATTCCAGAGTTTAAACACTTCCGGAATAAAAATAATCATAAGACTTATATACTGGGCAAGAACTGCTTTTTTTTTGCAGGGAAGCACACGGCGGACTGCCAGTTCTATTTTTTCAATTCCTTCCCTTAACTCTAGATTTGTGCTTGTCTTAAACATCAGGGAACAGGACTGCACACAAACTGAAAATTTAAGAACAAAGACAGCTGTGTTTTTATCAAGAATTGTTGTTAAAAAAGCGTTTTTTAAGATTTCAACCGGCTGCGAAAAATTCCATAAAAGATAAAGAGTTGTAAGGAAATTAAGCAGATATAAAAATTCTGCATAAAAAATCCCGGGTTTTAAATCCCTGTACTGCTCTTTTATCGAAAAACGTAAACAGAAAAAAAGAATTATATTAAAGCAAAAAAATCCGGCTGCAAAAGACCATCTAAAATAAAAAACCGAAATATTAAAAAGAGGAATGAAAATTACTTTTATCCAGGCAGGGATTTTATGAATAAAGGAATTTCCCGCCTTATAAGAAAAAATTGAAAAATCGTCCATTTACCTTACCACACCAGATCTTCTGCACTTTTATATGAGGTAACAGGATTATGAATGTTCCATTGTTCCAGAGGCTGCAAAAGACCTTCATCTGGAGTTCCGTCAAAAACCTTTTCTCCACGGAACAGTACAACAAAGTGCTCAGCCATTCCAAGACACTTTTCCAGTTCGTGACTAAGAATGATTACCGTACGGCCATTCTTTTTTAAATCTTTAATAAGAGAGTTAACCTGTCTTACGCCACCAAAATCAAGATTAGCATAAGGTTCGTCAAAAATAATTATGGGAAACTCCATAGCCAGCATGCAGGCAACTGCAACACGGCGTTTTTCACCACCAGATAAAAAACGGGCCGGAAAATCTGCTTTGTGAATCAGATTTGTTTCTTCCAGAGCTTTTGTTACTGCCAGTTCAATTTCTTTTCTGGATTTTTTAAGGTTTTTAAGTCCAAAAGAAATATCTTCCCCAGGTGTTTCACCAAGAATCTGAGTGTCTGCTTCCTGAAAAACAAGTCCAGCCCTGGCAAAGGATTTTACTGAGCCGGAATCTGGTTTTTCCAGTCCTGCAATAATGTTCATTAAAACACTTTTGCCAGATCCGTTTTCTCCACCGATTACAGTAATGCTTCCTTCATCAAAACTTACTGACACATTTTTAAGGGCATGAATTTTTCCCTGAAATGTTGAAAAGGATTTGGAAACATTCTGTACTTCAATTTTATTCATTATTCTGCTTCTGACTGTTTTTCTGATGAATCAAAAAGATATTGCCCGACAATGGGACGAATTTTTATTGAAAGGAGAATTACAAGAACTGCCTTTATTGAATCTACCAGAAGGAAAGGTGCAAAGAACATTGAAAAGAAGATTTTGAGGGCACCGGCAACACCAATCTGCTGTCCTGCTAAAGAAACATCCATACCAAGTTTTTCCAATGTAGCAGCATCAAATGCCTGAGAAGATTTATAACCAATTACATAGAATACTTCTGGAAGATAAAGAGCAAGCATACCTGCAAAAACAGCAATTGATAAACGAATTACATATTTTACAGTTGTTTTCTTTTCTGCAACCGAAGCTGAACCAGAGATTAATCCTGCAGTAAGAGCGCCCATAACCCAGCCGATTCTGTATCCGCCGTTAATGTCCATTAAAACGCTGAAACCGCCTTTCCAGCCCGCAAAAACAGGAAGTCCTATAACACCTGCAAAAAAGAAAAGGGCAGATGGCGCAGCTCCCCACAGACCGCCCAGAAGTACTGCTGTTAAAATACACATTGCATTTTGAATTACGATACCAGTCTGAAGTCCGGGAACCATAATTCTTATAAAGCCTGTTACACAGATTATTGCTGCAAGAAAAGCAACTATTGATGATCGTAAAACATTTTTATTCATAAAATTGTAAACCTCAAGTAAATTATTTAGGTTTACAATCTCATTTTTTTGAACAATTGTCAACCTGCCCCTAGCGACGGCGCCGTCTGTTTGAAATAAGCAGAAGCCGCATAAAGGAAGCTACAGCTGAAAGTGCACTTGCTGCATAAGTCATAGCTGCAGCCCAGAGAACTTTTTTTGCACCTTCCATTTCGCTTCTGTCTGTAAATACCCCTGCACCTTTAAGGATTTTCAAGGCCCGGTTTGAAGCATTAAATTCTACAGGGAGAGTTACCAGGTAGAAAAGCACAGAGAAAGCAAAAAGAAGAAGTCCAATATCCACTATAAACTGGCAGAGAGGAGTATATTCCGCATTACCGGCATAAGAAGCAAAGACAGCTCCACCTATAGCCATAACAGGTCCCAATCTTGAACCGAGATTAGCAACCGGTACAAGCATACGACGGAATGTCAGAGGAAAATATCCTGTATGATGCTGAATTGCATGACCTGTTTCGTGGGCAGCTACACCTACAGCAGCTACAGAATTTGAATTATATGTTGCGTCGGAAAGACTTAAAACTTTATTTACAGGATTGTAATTGTCTGTAAGGTTTCCGGAAATATGTGCGATTTTTACGTCTGTAATTCCATTGGCCCGAAGCAGGATGGCTGCAGCCTGAGCACCAGTTACGCCTTTTTTTACTGGAACTTTGTTAAACTTTGCAAAACGGGAATTTACGGCAGCCTGAGCCCACAGGGTCAGAAGAAGTGCCGGAATAAAAAATATAAGGTAAGTAAAATCAATTCCACCGTAATACATGGTTTACCTCCATAAAAAAAACTCCGCCGAAACGGAGCTTCCTTAAAAATTACTGTTTGTTTTTAAGAAGATCGCGGATTTCTTCAAGAAGAATTGCTTCGTCAGATTTAACGACTGCTGGTGTTTCTTCAGGTTTAGCTTCTTCCTTCTTTTTGAAAGCTTCAAAAATACGGATAACAATGTAAATACAAAGTGCTACGATAAAGAAATCAACGATAGTCTGAATGAAGTTACCGTATTTGATTTCTACTTCCCCAACCTTTGCAACCAATTCTGTAAAGTTTACTTTACCAAGAAGAATACTGATTGAAGGCATTACAATGTCATTTACCAGACTTGTAACGATTTTGCCGAATGCACCACCAATGATAACACCGACAGCCATATCAACAACGTTTCCGCGGCTGATAAATTTTTTGAATGCACCAAGTTCTTTTCCTGCTGCACCAATACCATCTTTTAAGCTAGCCATTTTTAGCTCCTGTGTTTTGATAATAATTTTATTTAATTGATGTCTACTCCGAATGGACAGAGAGCCAGATTACCGATTTTGAAACATTGAAGTCCAAAAGGAATTCCAATGATTGTACAGCAGAGAACTGCACCAAGAATATAATGAGCAATTGCAAGCCACAAGCCTATAAAAATAAGCCATATAATGTTTGCAATAACTGAAACAGCCCCACCTTTTCTTTTAAAAGTACGGCCAAAAGGGAAAAGACTTGCAATACCAATTTTAAAACACTGAACTCCAAGAGGAATTCCAATAATTGTAATACAGCAGACAATCCCGGAAGAAATCCATGAAAGCCCTACTTCCCATCCAAAGAAAATAAACCAGAGAATATTACCAAGAAGTGCCATACACCCCCCTTAAAAATTGATACTATATTTTATCATAAAAAAAGCCCACCTTCAAAACAAATCGAAGGGGGCCATTCATTAATAACAAAAGTTATTTTTTCAAAGATTTGAGTACAGCAAGGTTAGCTGCCATTCTCTTAGCATTCTTTTTGCTGTTAACCTTTGTAGCAGGAGTGTGTTTGTCCTGTGGTCTGAAACGGTTAGCAAGTCTCATAGTTTACCTCATTAATGGGATTTAGATTAATCTGAAAAATAATATAGCAGAAAAATCAATTTGTGCAAATAGGTATAATAGGGCAAACGCATCATAATATATTCCCTGCTAAAAATGGCTTCCAGTCGTGAAAACGTCTTGTCGAAA
>JAEDGQ010000163.1 GCA_016297415.1 Treponema sp. | reverse complement strand
CACGACTGGAAGCCATTTTTAGCAGGGAATATATTGTAATGCGTTTGCCCTAAATGAAACAGTTGAATTCATTTTGAAAATTCTATATATTATAAGGACTTACCGGAATTCCCGGGGAAAGGAGGTGAGATTAGCATGGCAACTATCGTAGTAGACGATTCAGAAAACCTGGAAAAAGCAATTAAACGCTTTAAGCGCATGGTTGAAAAAGAAGGTATCATTCGTGAATACAAAAAGCGCGAATACTTTGTAAAGCCTTCTGCCACAAATCACCAGAAGAAAACAACTTTGGAACGCAAACTTCTTAACAAAAGACGTAAGTCAGAAAAGAAAGATTACTAGTTCTAATTTGTAATTCGAGCCCTTCACTTGTGTGAAGGGTTTTTTGTTTTATAATCAATGTGTTAGAATGTCCAGTATGGAGGATAAAAATGGATAAAAAAATTTGTACTTTAATTGCCTCTGCCGCTTTTATAATCGGTTGTTTCATTATTTATTCCGGTATGGGTAATATTGTTCCTGCAGAACGCTCTGTCAGTGTAAGAGGACTTGCTGAAAAAGAAGTTGATGCAGACATGGCTGTATGGAAACTCACATTCAGTGTTGGTGGCAACGATTTGCAGTATTTGCAGAAAGAAGTTGTAAGACAGACTGCTGTTGTTGAAAAATTCCTTAAAGATCACGGGCTTGAAGGCGGAGATTATTCTTTGCTTGCTCCTGAAATTAATGATGCCAGCATGAATACCTGGGGTAGTACAGAAAAACGCACATATACATACATTGCAAAGCAAAGCATTCTTGTGCGCAGTGGTAAGGTCAAAGCTGTAAAGGCTGCCTGTGGTGATACTCTGGATCTGGCCGGACTTGGAGTTTCTGTAAGCAACGACTATGACAATAAAGTTAATTATGAGTTTAACGGACTTAATGAAATTAAGCCGGAAATGATTGCCAGTGCAACTGAAAATGCCCGTCTTGCAGCTGAACAGTTTGCAAGGGATTCCGGAAGTAAGGTTGGAAAAATCAAGACAGCAAGTCAGGGACTTTTTTCAATTGAAGCCGCTGCAGTTGGCCTTGAAGAAAAGAAAAATGTACGGGTTGTAACTACTGTTGTGTACAGCCTTAAGGATTAAAAAACTAAGAAACTTACGCGTTCACGAAACACAAAAAAAGGGGATGTCCAAAAAGTTCAACTTGCGGTGGTTGAGCTTGTCGAAACCACCATATTTAGTGCAATGGTCATTTCGACAGGTGGTTCCTGAGCCTGTCGAAGGGCTCAATGACCGCTACAGTCATTACTTATTGGACAGCCCCTTTATAAAAAATTTGGATGGTCGGCGTATGCGTCGCTTCGCTCCGCGTACTGCAAGGAAATTATTTAACAGTTCGCTCTCGCTCACGGCGTATCCATCATATCAGGTTCCCTTTCGGGAGCGCAGGGTGCCTTTCCTGCTCGTCAAATTTCACTGTATTATTGCAGAGAAAGAGAGGTTTTGCAATGAAAAGCATTTTATCTGATGGCATGAATAAAATGTAGCAGATTTTGACTATTACTTCTATAAGGTAAAAAAAACGACCCGAACGCCCAATATATTCATATAATTTCTAGGCACATTTCCAAAATCCGTCGCTTTTCCCGCACAAATCAAAAATCTGCCCATTGAAAAGATGTATCTGATCATAAAAAACCCTTTTCTTTTTTTGGGCGTTGCGTCAGCTTAGCTGCCGCCGGGCTTTGCGGGGGTCCGCCTTTCGGCTCCATTGCTCCACTTCGTTCCGCAACAGCCCTATCGGGCTGCCCCTACAATCCCTAACGCATTTCTATTTTTCTTACATCCTGCAAAAACAAGTCAAAGTCACTTTTTAGATTTGCAAGCTCTTTCTGGCGGAATAAATCGTATGTACCGTTGCAAAAAAGTTCAGAGTCATCTTTGACCGCGGATCATAATCTGTTGCGGTTGCATAAATATCCGTAACCTGCTGGTAAAAATTCCTTTCACTTGAGCGGATAT
>JAEDGQ010000074.1 GCA_016297415.1 Treponema sp. | reverse complement strand
TGTCGAAACCACCTGTCGAAGGGCTCAATGACCGCTACAGTCATTACTTATTGGACAGCCCCTTTTGTTTGTCTGAACTTATTGCCCTTGGAAATGCAAAGTGGTAATTTTTTCTTATGAATGATCCTAGAATTACACCTGAAGCTAAAAAAAATGCACATATTCATTATGTTGTTGCTTTTATCGGCGGCTTTCTGGGTCTTTTTCCTGTTTTTAATGTGGTAAAGCTTTTTGGTTCTGCCCAGACTTCTAACCTGATTGAAATTGTGTATGGTCTGATTGGCGCTGACTGGCAGGCTGTTTTACTGCACGCCGGCGGAGCTTTTCTGTATGCTCTGGCTGTATTTCTTGTTACTTTTATTTCCGCTCATTCCAGATTAAACATTAAGATTGTGTCGCTTTTTGTTGATGTGGCTGCAGCTTTTGTTATGTGGAAAATGCCGGATAATCTTCCTAAGACTGTATATCTTTATCCGACTTTTTTTGCCATGTCGTTTCAGTGGTCTGCTTTTCCGGGAAGCTATGGATTTGTTTGTTCCACTATTTTCAGTACCAATAACTTAAAACAGACTGTAAGTGCTTTGACTGAGGCTTTCTGTAACGGTAAAAGTGAATTTAAACTGAAGGCTAAGTTTTTTGGAGCCACTATGGCGTGTTATCACCTTGGCGTTGCTTCCTGTATTCTTCTCTGGAATGTTTTTGGAAATGCAGCGTTTCTTTTTTCAATGATTCCTGCCGCTGTGGCTCTGATTATGATTTTAATACCTTTGAGAGTTGAGGGCTGAGTAGTCTTCAAACAGTTTAAGGCATTTTTCTCTGTCCTGTTCCTCGGCAATTGAATCCCTGTTGTTAAAGGTTTTATAAAACTGGTCATCTCTAAAGCCGATTTTGTCAGTATCTGCAATTGTGCATCCGTAGTAAACTTTTTTTATGTTTGCCCAGAGTATTCCTCCAAGGCACATTGGGCATGGTTCTGCAGTTGTGTAGAGAATTGCTCCTGAAAGATCATGAGTCTTTAATTTTGAGCAGGCATCTCTGATTGCTTCCATTTCGCCGTGACAGGTTGGATCACTGTTTTTTAAAACTCTGTTGTGACCTCTTCCGATTATCTGGCCGTCTTTTACTATTACTGATCCGAAAGGGCCGCCATCTCCCTTTGTGATTCCTTCGTATGCTTCTTTTAATGCTTCGTCCATGTAATTCATATTTAAAAGTTTATTCTGTTTTTGTGCAAAATGGAAGTGAATCTGTTTTATATGGCAAACGCATTATAATATATTCCCTGCTAAAAATGGCTTCCAGTCGTGAAAACGTCTTGTCGAAACCGCATGCTAGCATGCTACACGCGTTTTGTGCTTGTAACTATATACGTTTGCCGCTCTCGCGGCAGCACAAAACGAGTGTTTTCGCAAGCCGTTTCACTCCTTTGCGCCATTTTTCAATACAAAATCGGTTATAATGCGTTTGCCCTGATTTGTTTTATCTTTGTGGATGCCAGTCATCTTTTTTTGCTGTATAATTGTTTTATGAATCTTTTGTCTTCCCAGCAGATTGTACAGGTTATGGAACGTTTTAAGTCCCGTAATCCATCTCCTGAGTCTGAGCTTGTTTGGACATCTCCTTTTACTCTTCTTGTAAGCGTTGTCCTTAGTGCCCAGGCTACCGATAAATCCGTAAACAAAGCTACGGAACCTCTTTATAAAATTGCAGATACTCCAGAGAAAATTCTGGAACTTGGAGAAGAAAAGCTGATTGAATTCATTAAGTCTATTGGTCTTTATAAAACAAAGGCCAGAAATATTATGGGTCTTTGTCAGAAACTTATGAGTGATTTTGATGGAAAAGTTCCGCGCAGCAGAGAAGATCTTATGAGTCTGCCAGGTGTTGGCCGTAAAACTGCAAACGTTGTTTTGAATGTTGTCTGGGGTGAGCATACTATGCCTGTAGACACTCATCTGTTAAGAATTTGTCCTAAAATCGGTCTTGCAGAAGGTTCTACTCCTGAAGCTGTTGAAAAAAGTCTTATTGAAAGAATCCCTGACCAGTATATGGAACACGCACATCACTGGCTGATTCTTCATGGCCGCTATGTGTGTAAGGCCCGCTCTCCGGAATGTAATAACTGCTTTTTAGATGATTTGTGCTGCCATAATGAATAGTAAAAAATAAAAAAAAACACTAAGATATGCTTCATTAGGGAAGCAATTATGAATGGAAGTGAAGTAGCTAAAAGTGCTGCAAACGGTCTGTGGTCACAGATTAAGAGCATGTTTCTTGTTGATGATCTTTTAAAGTACGTAAGCTGGGAAAATCTTGCAAAAGTTGTTATGAGTCTTATTGCAATTTTAATTTTCTGGGCTGTTTATCGTGGAATCCGCCATCTTATTAAAAAAGCTGCAGAAAAGACTCTGCAGAAAAAAACTGTTAATTACATTACTAAAGCAGTAAGCTACTGTTTTTATGTAATCATTGTAATGTATATTCTTGGGCTTTTTGGTATTAACTTCCGTGCTATCTGGGGTGCTGCAGGTATTGCCGGTGTTGCAATTGGTTTTGCTGCACAGACTTCTGTAAGTAATCTTATCAGCGGTATTTTCGTTATTACAGATAAGGCCATGAAACTTGGTGACTACATTGAAGTTGATGGCATTGCCGGTACCGTTGATTCTGTTGGCATTATTTCTGTTAAGATTCGTACTCCGGATAACCAGATTATTCGTGTTCCAAACAGCACCATTATTAATTCAAAACTCATTAACTATTCAACTTTAAAATACAGACGTTATGTTTTTGAAATCAGCGTTGATTATAGTACAGACCTGGACAAAGCTATAGAAGTTCTTCTGTCTGTTCCTGCAAGATGTCCAACTGTTATTACTGACAAAACTGAATATGCTCCGGCTGCCTTCTGTACAACTCCTGGTGAAAGCGGAATTAATATGGTTCTTGCTGTATGGTGTATGAAAGACCAGATTATTAAGACAAAAGGTGATGTATGTCTGAATGCCATTAAAGCTTTTAGAGAAGCAGGAATCAACATTCCATTTAACCGCATGGATGTTACTTTGTTAAATGATTCAGAATAATTCGAAACCTTTTTTTACAAAAAAATTTCTCGTTTGCCTTGTACTGCCCCTTGTTGCAGAACAGTTTCTGGCTATGACAATCGGTATTTGTGACACAATTATGGTCAGCTCCATTGGTGCCCCTGGTGTTTCTGCTGTCAGTCTGATTGACCAGCTGGGGCAGCTTGTTATTCAGCTTTTTGCAGCTTTTGCTACTGGTGGTGCCGTTGTTGCAAGTCAGTATCTTGGTCACAAAGAGGAAGATCAGGCCTGTCGTTCTGCAAAGCAGCTTCTTTATTTATGCTGTGCCGTTGGTGTTATGATTATTGCAATTTGTCTTCCTTTAAGACGGTTTATTATCGGCGGCATTTTTGGCGGAATCGAAGCAGACATTATGACAAATGCCCTGAATTATTTTGTCTGGATTCTTTTTTCCTTCCCTTTAATCGGTATTTATAATTCCTGTGCCGCTTTGTGCCGTTCCATGGGAAATTCCAAAATCAGCTTAAAAGTCAGCATTGTAATGAATGTTATTAATGTTGCCGGAAATGCTCTTTTGATTTACGGATTAAAAGCCGGAGTTGCAGGTGCAGGTATTTCAACACTTGTCAGTCGTGGAATTGCAGCTTTAATTATGATTGTAATTCTTAAAAACAGAAAATGGCCCATTCACCTTAAAGAATTGTGGAAGGTAGAAATTAATCTGGGGCTTATTGGAAAAATCCTGAAAGTTGCAGTTCCAAGCGGAATTGAAAACTCTATTTTCCATGTTGGTAAAACTCTTGTTTATTCCTTTATGTCTGGCTTTGGCTCTGTGGCAATTGCAGCTAACGCTATTTCTAATTCTGTGTGCAGTTTTTCTAACATTCCTGGAAATGCAGTTGGTCTTGCCAGTGTTACAATCGTTGGTCAGTGTATTGGTGCCGGTGAAAAACAGCAGGCCAAAAAATACGGCCGTCTGATGATGTATCTGTCTTATGCCGGAATGTGTATTACTGGAATTTTCATTCTGATTTTTGCTCCTCAGTGTGTAAAAATCTTCAAACTGGCTGAAGACATAAGCAGTCTGTCTGTTGGTGTTATCCGTACCTGTATGATTGCAAACATGCTTTTCTGGGCTATGAGTTTTACAATGCCAAACATTCTTCGGGGAGCAGGAGATGCTAAATATACTATGATCTGGTCCCTGGCTGGTATGTGGGCGTTCCGTGTTGGTGGAAGTTATCTTATTTCTAAATATCTTCTTGGCCGCTTCCCGGATCATGAGGAATATGCTCTTTATGGTATCTGGATTGGTATGTACATTGACTGGGTTTTCCGTGGAGCTATGTTCCTTGGACGCTTTATGGGTAAACGCTGGCTTGATAAAAAAGTCATTTAAAATATTCCAGAATAAATCTGTGCTATAATAAAAATATGTTTAAGCTTTTTTCTGACACACGCCTGCTGGATGCTGCCTGCCGTAAATCTTATGGTCTTACTGAAGAAATTATGATGGAAAATGCAGCTGCAGCCCTTGAAAAAACTATTTTTGAAAACATTAAAACTGATGCAGAGAAAATAAATGTGGTGATTCTCTGTGGCAGGGGAAACAATGGTGCTGACGGTTATGCTCTTGCCCGCCGGTTAAATTCCAGAATGATGAATGTGGATGTAATTCAGTGTGGTGAACCTTCTTCTCCTTTATGTCAGTTTCAGAGTGAAACTGCAGCCAGAACTGGAGTTGAATTTAAGGAAATAGGTCTGAGTTACCAGAAACTGCTTGAAAATGCTGATTTTGTTGCAGACTGTGTTTTTGGCAGCGGCTTCCATGGTGAACTTGATAAAAAAATACAGAAGCTGATGAAGGCTGTAAATTCCCTGAAAGCTGTAAAAGTTGCCTGTGATATTCCCAGTGGAATTGATGCAGAAGGCAATGTATCTGAAGGAACTTTTTGTGCAGATGTAACTGTAACTATGGGTGCCCTTAAAATGGGCCTTTACAGTGATGCTGCAAAAGATTACACAGGAAAGATTGTTGTTGCAGATCTTGGTGTCACAAGAGAATTTTTTGAAAATGCATCCGGCATTGAAGTAAAGGAAGCTGCATGTATTCTGGAAGAGAATGAAAATATTAATCTTCCTCACAGAAAAAACTGTGTAAATAAAGGGTCTTTCGGTCACGCAGTAATTGCTGCCGGAGAAAAAACAGGAGCAGCCTTGATTGCAGGTTCTGCAGCCTTACGGTCTGGAGCTGGACTTGTAACCCTTGTTTCTTCTGAAAAAATTGATGTTCCCATGGAGCTTATGAACAGCAGCGAAGTTCCACAAAACTGTACTGCTGTTGCTTTTGGAATGGGGCTGGGCCGCAATTCAAAGGCTCTGGATGAATGGTTTGATTTTGTTCTGAGCCACAAAGATATTCCATGTGTAATTGATGCGGATGCTTTTTACAGTGAAAAAATCCGTTCTGTTCTGGAAAAACGGCCTTCAAATGTTGTGCTTACTCCTCACCCAAAAGAGTTTCAGTCCCTTTTAAAAATCTGTGGTTTTGGAGAATATTCTGTTAGTGAATGTGTTTCTAAACGCCCTGAATTGATTGAAAAATTCTGCAGAAAATACCCTGGTGCTGTTCTTCTTGTAAAAGGTGCAAATCCTGTAATCGGCTTTTTCAGAAAAGACAGTATGAATCTTATAATTAATCCCCTTGGAAAGCCTTGTCTTGCAAAGGCAGGAAGCGGGGACGTTTTAAGCGGTGTAATCTGCGCTCTTATGGCCCAGAAAACTGAGGATAAGGAACACTTTTACAAATATGCAGTAACAGGTTCCTGGATGCACGCCATGGCCAGCAGAAAAATTAAGTGTGACTATTCTATGACACCTTCTGATCTGATTAAGGCCATAGCAGAGCTTGGAGAGTAGTCTTATCTTCTGCGTTTTCCCTGTTCAATAAAGTTCATGTGAGCTTTTTCTTTTTTGCTTAATCTTTTTGGTCCCAGCTGGAGGGTCTGTTCTTCCTGTCCCTGTTTGTGGAAGTGTTCGCCGGCTCCGTTGTCAAACTGTCTGTTTAATTCCTGAATCCAGACTGGTGTTACCGGATGTGAATCGCCTTTCTGAACATAAGTAAGCCATTCTTCACTTTCAGGGACTTCAAACTTCATGTGTTTGCCTGTAAAGGGATGATTAAATTCCAGGGTGCGGGCATGAAGGCAAAGGCGTCCGAAGTGGTCTGTTCTTGCCCTGTAGTTTTCATCTCCTGCCAGCGGATAACCTTTTCCTGCCAGGTGGGCGCGAATCTGGTTTTTCTTTCCTGTGTCCAGGGAAAGCTGGAACAGAGAGTGAGTTGGTCCTGCCGCAAGAATTTTGTAGTTTGTTCTGGCAGCTACTGTTTTAAAGGGGCTGTTTTCGCCTTTGTGTTTTGGCTTGTCCGCTTCTTTTGGTACAAATCCAATATTGTGGCTGTTAAAGGCCAGTTCATCATCAATAAGGCCTTCTGGGGGAAGAAGAAGAATTT
Organism: Treponema sp.; assembly: GCA_016297415.1. Classification (GTDB taxonomy): domain Bacteria; phylum Spirochaetota; class Spirochaetia; order Treponematales; family Treponemataceae; genus Treponema_D. Next base: position 3,690 of record JAEDGQ010000074.1, on the reverse strand, counting down.
TATTTTTTGGATTTTCTGCAACTGCGTGATAAAGCCGTTCTGTAACCATCTGATGCCAGCTGTCCATGATTTTTTTCTGGGCTGTTTCTGTAAGGGCAAACATCATTACACCAGAGGTATCTCTGTCCAGACGATGAACTGGGAAAGGTTTATGTTTGTTGTTGAAAGTTCCGTTTTTGCGCATTAAATCTTCAAGAAGCTGCTGTGCCGTTCTGGCACGGCTTCCTGGATAAGGAACGCTTAAAAGTCCTGTTGGTTTATTGATTACACAGATGTATTCGTCTTCGTAGAGGATTTCGATATGTTCTTTTCCAAAGTCTTTTTTTGCGGGGGATTTTGCTATTGTTGAATTTTTCATGTTATCTCCAGTTTGAAAATGCGTCAGGGGGCGGAAGGGCGGCGAAGCCGTTACGGAGCGCAGCGTAGTAATGGAGGCGAAAGCCGGAACCCTGCAGCACCCGACCCGCTTGCGGGGGACGCCCTTTGTTTTTTATTAATAATGAGGAGGCCTGCGGTTTGGAATTTCTTCGTTTTCGCTTAAATCTTTGATGCGGCTTGAGAGAATCTGATTTTCGGTGCGGAGAATTTCAATCTGCTTCTGGTGAGATACAACTTCTTCCTGAAGCTGTGCAATAAAAGCGTCCATGTAGGCAATTTTTGTCTCAAGGGCAATAAAGCGGTCTTCTGTTTCTTTATCCATTTTTTTCCTCAGAACTATTGTAGGATTTTACCAGTTAACTGACCAGGATTTTGGAGCAGTAAGTGTAAAAAGTTCTCCGAGAGTGATGGAGGCTTCTGTAGATTTTTTTCCGTCAGGGCTTTTTAAGGTAACTGTCATTTTGCCGTTAAGGATTTCGTCTGCAAGTTCCGGGCCATAAAGTCCTGAAAGAAGTTCTTTGTATTCGGCCTGTGTTAAAACATCGCCTGTTGTTGCTGGAATTAAAAGCAGATCCAGATAACCCTGGCTTTCTTCGTTAAGGCTTTCGTAAATTGAAAGAATCTGTTCAGGACCAAGTGTAAGTTTAAGGGAGCCGGCAGTTCTTGTTAAAACTCCTGATTTTGAAAGCTGGTTTTTGCTTATGGAAGGAATTGTTCCTTTTGACTGGGCAATTCCTGCAGGAGAAACTGCTGCTGTAACGGAAGAAACTCCGGCTGCTGTCATAAAAAGCTGTACGTCTTCTGCGGAAAAAAGTGTTCCTGCAGATGAAGAAGGTGAATCTGAAAGTGAAGAGGTAAGTTCGTAGAAAGCTTCAGTTCCTTTTTTTGAAAAGCCTCCCAAAAAAGTAATGTCTGCACTGTCTGAACCTGAAGCTGTAACTGTGATTACAGGATTGCAGGCTGTAAAAAACAATGCTGCAGATGAGAGAAGGAGAGCCAGTGAGTTTTTAAGTTTTTTCATTTTAACCTCTGTTATTTAAGCAACGAAACCAGAGGAAAAGTTACACGAAGACCTGTAGAAAATACAAGACCTGAAGCTGCAGTTTTGAGAGGACTTAATGCCGCTCCGTTCTGTTTGTTGTAAACATTGTAGTGAATGTCCTGCGCAAGGCTTACATCCATTGAACCTGCCTTAAAAGAAGGTGAATTAAAGCAGACTCCCAGAGTTCCAGGAAAAACTGATGCTTTAATGTCTTCTCCGCTGTTGCCTGGAAGACTTGGAGAACCAAGTGTAAATACAGGGCCTGCAAAAACACGGAAATAATCGCTGAGTGTAATGCTGAAAATTACGGGAAGCTGAATTACGCCTGTGCCTGAATCCCAGCGGACAATTGAACCGATTCCAGGCTTTATGTTTTTTCCATTGTATGTGGCATGAACTGTGCCTGTAAGTCCGCGGAAAACCAGACGAAAATCTTCAGGTGTAAAGAAGTTCCAGTCGCCTGCAAACATACCGTCTAAAACTATGCGGCTTAAAAATGTATCACCCTTTGCCTGATCAAAGGCTGTTGTTTTTGAAGATGAACTGCCTGCAGACGAAGCGGGAGCCTGAGAAGCATTGACTGGAGTGCCTGATACTGGAGAAGTGCCGGAAGTGGAAGAAAGGGATCCTGATGCAGAGTTTTCTTTTACTTTGGATGAAGGCAGGAACCGGCCTGTTTTGTAATATTTGCCTTTCCAGTAGCCTTCTTTAAGTGAACTTACGATTACGCCTGTGTTGGGGCCGTCAGAAGCGCAGTTAAGGAACTGGTTGTTGCCGATGTAGATGCCGATGTGACTTGCTTCTGGAGAAGAAGTTGTCTTGAAGAAAACAAGGTCTCCTGGTTCCCGATGGCTGTCTTCGATAATGGTGCAGAATTTGTAGATGTTTTTTACCTGACGCGGAATCTGTACGCCGATTGATTCTCTGGCAACTGTGTAAACAAAGCCGGAGCAGTCAAAAGAGGCTGGACCTGTGGCGCCGCTTACATAAGGGCAGCCGATGTATTTTTTGCCGTAGTCAACGAAGATTTTTCTTGTTTCTGCTGCTTTTGCAGCCTGTTCTCTGGAAGTCTGAGCGCAGACTCTTGGTGTAAATAGTACCAGGCCAATAAGGCTTGCGATTAAAATTGTTCGGTTTCTTGTTTCTCTAGTCATACACTTATATTATCGGTTTTTTTTCCTGCTGTGGCCATATTTATTACATTAAAAAAAGGTGATAAAATCTTTCTTATGAAACATACAATGGAATTGCTGCAGGAAGCAGCTCTTAAAAACGGACCTTTATGTGTTGGTTTGGATACAGATCCATCTTATCTTCCAGAATCAGTATTAAATAACTTTGCATCTCCAGCAGAAGCTATTTTTGCTTACAACAAGGAAATTATCAGACAGGTTGCTGCCGATAAAAGTGCCTGTTGTTTTAAAATCCAGATTGCTTATTACGAAGCATTGGGAATGGCTGGCCTTGAAGCTTATGTTAAAACTGTAAAAGCAGTGCGTGAAGCAGGATTTATTGCAATTTCTGACATTAAGCGGGGTGACATTGCAGACACAGCAAAAGCTTATGCCCGTGCTCATTTTGGCGCAGGTGCAGATTTTGAAACAGACATTATTACAATTAACCCTTACATGGGTTTTGATACATTAAAGCCATTTACAGAATATTGTGGACCTAAAACAGGCGGAAAAGGAATTTTCGTTCTTCTCCGTACTTCAAATCCTGGAATGGTTGATATTGAACAGCAGGAACTTAAAGCCGGCGGTCGTGTTCTTGACCGCACTGGGGATGAACTTAAACGCATTGGTGATGAATTTGCTGCAGTTTACGAAGGACAGAAATGTTCTCCAGTTGGTGCAGTAGTAGGCTGTACAGAAGAAAGCGATGCACGTCTTCTCCGTGACGCTTATCCAGACATGTTCTTCCTGATTCCTGGTTATGGTGCACAGGGTGGAGCTGCCCGTATTGCTGCCACACTTCTGGACAAAGCCGGTGGTACAGTAAACTCAAGCCGCGGAATTTTGTGTGCATGGAAAAAAGATGCACAGATTGCCGAAGCCCGGGATGCAGGTACTCTCTGCCTGAGAGACATTGTTGGTGCTGCAGGCCGTGCATGTATTGCAGCAAAAGAAGATCTTCTTGGCGCAAAAAAAGAACTGGGACTGTAATACAGTTTTTTACTGAAAATGAAAGCCTTCCGAATCATCAGTGAAGTGCCGGAAGGCTTTTAATTATTTTACTGAGATTCTTTTTGATTCATAAAAAGAATAAAG
>JAEDGQ010000162.1 GCA_016297415.1 Treponema sp. | reverse complement strand
GATAACTGTGGTATTGGTGCTGTTGTAAATATTGACGGTTCAGCTACTCACAAAATTGTTGATAATGCCTTAAGTATTGTTGAAAAACTCGAACATCGTGCTGGTAAAGATGCAACAGGAGAGACTGGAGACGGTGTTGGTATTTTAGTGCAAATTTCTCATGATTTTTTTAAAGAAGCAGCACGGAAAGAAGGTATAGAACTTAAAGATGCCCGTGATTATGGTGTTGGTATGTTCTTCTTTCCATCAGATAAATTTACAAGAGCAAAAGCTCAGAAAATGATTGAAAATCTTACTGCAAAAGAAGGAATGAAATTTCTTGGTTGGCGTGAAGTTCCTGTAAATCAGGATGTACTTGGACAGAAAGCAAAAGACTGTATGCCTTGCATTATGCAGTGTTTTATTGAACGTCCAGAAGGTGTTGCAAAAGGTCTTGATTTTGACCGCAAGCTTTACATTCTCCGCCGTCAGTTTGAACATTCTCAGCTTGGAACTTATGTTTGTTCTTTAAGCAGCCGTACAATTGTTTATAAAGGTATGTTCCTTGTTCAGCAGCTCCGAACATTTTACGAAGACCTTCAGAGCAAAGATTATGTTTCTGCAATGGCAATCGTTCACTCCCGATTCTCTACTAACACACAGCCTAGCTGGCAGCGTGCACATCCTAACAGATTTATTGCTCACAACGGTGAAATTAACACAATCCGGGGTAACGTAGACCGTATGCTTGCCCGGGAAGAAACCTTACATTCTACAAAAATTAACGACGAAGATATGCAGAAGATTCTTCCAGCTGTAGATACAACTGGTTCAGACTCTGCAATGCTTGATAACACACTTGAATATCTGGTAATGAACGGAATGCCACTTCCTCTGGCAGTTATGATTTGTATTCCAGAACCTTGGAAGCACAACGAATACATGCCAGCCGAAAAACGTGACTTCTATCACTACTGGGCAACAATGATGGAACCTTGGGATGGTCCAGCTGCTATTTTATTTAGTGATGGTGATTTACTTGGAGCTACCCTTGACCGTAACGGACTTCGCCCAAGCCGCTATTACATTACAAAAGACGGAATGCTTATTCTTTCTAGTGAAGTTGGGGTTCTTGATATTCCAGAAGAAAACATTGAAACAAAATCTCGTTTAATGCCTGGTCGTATTTTGCTTGTTGATACAGTTCAGAAAAAGATTATTTCTGATGATGAATGTAAACAGCAGTATGCAAATCTTTATCCTTATGGTGAATGGCTGGACAAAAATCTTGTTCATCTTAGTGATCTTAAAATTCCTAACCACAAAATTGAAACTTATACACAGGAAGAAAGAGACCGCATGTACCGTGCATTTGGCTGGAACTACGAAGATGTAAACGAAATGATTCTTCCAATGGCTAAAAATGGTGTTGAACCAACTGGTGCAATGGGTGTAGATACTCCATTGGCAGTTATGTCAGAAAAACATCAGTCCCTTTACAGTTACTTTAAACAGCTTTTTGCTCAGGTAACAAACCCTCCAATCGACAGTTTGCGTGAAAAAATCGTAACAGATACAACAGTTTATCTTGGAAAAGATGGTAATATGCTTAAACCAGAAAGCAAATCTTGTACGGTTCTTGAAATCAACAACCCAATTCTTACAGGTGTTGATATGATGAAGATTAAATCAATGAACAAACCAGGATTTAAGGTTGAAACAGTTTCTTTACTTTATTACAAGAATACATCTCTGGAAGCTGCAATTGATAAAGTTTTCGTTGATATTGACCGTGCTTACCGTGATGGTGCAAATATTATTGTATTAAGCGACCGTGGTGTTGATGAAAATCATGTTGCAATTCCTTCATTACTTGCTACTTCAGCTGTTGAACAATATTTAATCCGCACAAAGAAACGTACTGCAATTTCTATCATCCTTGAAACTGCAGAAATCCGGGATGTTCATCAGTCTGCAATGGCACTTGGTTATGGGGCTCGGGCAATCAATCCTTACCTGGCTCACGAATGTATTGCAGAACTTATTGATCAGAAGCTGCTTGATAAAGATTATCACAC
>JAEDGQ010000161.1 GCA_016297415.1 Treponema sp. | reverse complement strand
CACGACTGGAAGCCATTTTTAGCAGGGAATATATTATAATGCGTTTGCCCTACTATTATTCAGAATGGAATCAATATGAAAGATTATACAGGAAAAGCTCCTGAAATTGTTTTGAAGGATGTCTTTGGTTACGATACTTTTAGATTATTACAAAAAGACATTATTTCAAATGTTCTGACAAAAAAAGATACTCTTGCCATTATGCCTACCGGCGGTGGAAAGTCGCTCTGTTATCAGATTCCGGCTCTGATTCTTGAAGGTCTGACAGTTGTAGTTTCTCCTCTTATATCCCTTATGCAGGATCAGGTCGACAGTCTTCTGGCAGCAGGTGTAAATGCAGTTTTTCTGAACAGTACTCTTGAATGGGGAAAATATCTTGAGGCAATGAATGCCATCCGAAGGGGAGAAGTAAAAATCCTTTATGTTTCTCCGGAAGGACTTGTTTCTACAAAAATAATGGATCTGCTTCATGATGTCAGGGTAAAAGTGAGCTGCATAACTATTGATGAAGCTCATTGTGTTTCTGAATGGGGACATGATTTCAGACCGGAATTTCTGGAAATCGCTTCAATCCGAAGACAGTTTCCTGAAGCAGTTTGTCTTGCTCTTACAGCTACGGCAACTGCTCAGGTTCAGCAGGATATAGTTTCTAATCTTGGATTAAAAAATCCAACAGTACTTATTTCAAGTTTTAACAGACCTAACATTTTTCTTGATGTAAGACCAAAAAGAGATTCTGTAAGGCAGGTTGTAGAATGTATCCGTCGTCACTGGGATGAAAGCGGCATCATTTACTGTTTCAGCAGAAAACAGGTGGACAGTCTGACACAGACTTTACTGGAGCTTGGATATTCGGCCTTAAACTATCATGCAGGCCTTTCTGACGAAGAGAGAAAGAATCATCAGAACCAGTTTATACGGGACCAGGTTCAGATTATGGTTGCTACACTTGCTTTTGGTATGGGAATTGATAAGCCGAATGTTCGTTTTGTAATTCATTACGATCTGCCAAAATCTTTGGAACAGTATTATCAGGAAATCGGACGGGCTGGACGAGACGGATTACCTGCTGAAGCTATGCTGCTGTATTCCGGTGGAGATATTTTTAAGATAAGACATTTTTTTACAGATTCTGCAGATCCTGAAAAAGCAGAAACTCTTTTACAGGCAATGGCTGGTTATGCTTCTTCCAGAGAATGCCGGCGAAAAACTCTTTTGCGGTATTTTGGTGAAACTTATATTGAAGACGAGTCCCAGAAAAACTGTTGCTGCGATATATGCAAAACAGGGCCCGCTCCGCTTGTTGATATGACGGTACCATGTCAGAAATTTATGAGCTGCATTATCAGGACTAATTCCAGATTCGGTGCTTCTTATGTGATTGATGTTCTGACAGGATCCAGATCCAAGAGAATTCTCGATAATGGTCACAATATGATAAGTACCTGGAAAATCGGAACTGAATTGAATAAAAAACAGTGGGGAGTGCTGTCGGATCTTCTGCTGGAAAAGAAATTTATTGTAAAAACAGGGGATTATGGTGTCCTTATGCTTACCAGAGACGGTCTGAATGCCTTAAAAAACAGGGATAAAATACAGCTTCCTTTTGATGTTTCTGCAGATGATGATTCGAGAGGAAACCTCAACTGTGAAGGAAGTTTTGTTCCTGTTAACAGAGCCAGTTCCGGGGCAAATGGCGGGCTGCTTTTCCCTAAACCGGCAAAGAGCAGCCATGTTCTGATTAAGAAAAAATCGAATGTGAACAGACAGCTGGACCCATCAGATGTAAAATCAGTGCTTGTTGCTGCGTCCTTAAAAAAATGGCGCAGAAAAACAGCTGAAGAGATGAATGTTCCTCCCTATGTTATTTTCGGTGACAGAACGATGAATGATATTGCCTTAAAAAAGCCTGCATCCATGGAAGAGCTGCTGGCATGTAGTGGTATAGGTGAAGCTAAAGCCGAGAAATTTGGAAGCGGAATCTTAAAATGTGTTGCTAGTATAGAATAAAAAAGGGGCTGTCCAATAAGTAATGACTGTAGCGGTCATTGAGCCCTTCGACA
>JAEDGQ010000073.1 GCA_016297415.1 Treponema sp. | reverse complement strand
TTGCGAAGCAAAAAGCCACCCAAAGAACAAAAATTTAAAACTCGACATTTGTCCTTTTGTTTAATTATTTACTTCCTAAAAACACCCCTATAGGTTTTAAGTAAGACACATTTTCACAGATGATTCTTATAATTACAACAAATGGAACGGCAATAATCAATCCAATAATTCCCCAGAGCCATCCCCAGAAAGAAAGACTTACAAGGATTACAAAAGGAGAAACGCCCAGATTATCTCCTTCAATTTTTGGTTCAACAATATTCCCCAGAATAATATTGATGGCAACGATTAAAACAATAACAAAAAAAGCACTCCAGAACGAAGGATAAAACTGAATAATAGCAAATAAAGCTGTTATAACGCAGGAAATAATAGAGCCAAAGGTTGGAATAAAATTAAGACAAAAAGCAGCAAAGCCCCATACAAGAGGAAAGTCCATTCTAAAAACAAGGCAGACTAAAAATACAAGAACTCCAGTTGCCAGGGAAATTAAAAACTTAATGGAAATATAGTGAGTTACATCAGCTACGATTTTTTGAATCATGGCATAAACTTTTACTTCCCCTTCTGTATCAAAAGCCCTGCCAACTTTTTCCTTCATCTGCTTAAATTCTGCAAGAAGAAAAACTGACATAAGAAGGACAAGAAAGAATACTTTCATAAAACCAACAACTGAGCCTGTAAAACCAAGGGCCGCATCTTTTGCAAATTCCAGAATATTAAACTGGGAATTTAAATTTGCAAAAAGTGAAGCTTCCTGATCAAAGCCAAACATAGAGTATAACGAAGTATCCTTTTGAAGCCACTGAAGGAATATCTGATAAAGATTTAAAAACTTTTCTTCATATTTTGGTATAGAAAGAAGTGCTGCCTTAAAACTAACTGAAAGCACGTTTGCCAGAAGAAAAACATTGACCAGAGAAAATAAATACACCAGGGTTGTAGCAAGCCACCATGGCATTTTGTATTTTGTTGAAAGCTTTTTTATAAAAGGATAAAAAACAAAAGACAGCATTATGCTTAGCACAAGAGGCTTAAATACACTTTCCATAACTTTCAGCAGGGCACCTGCAAAAAGTACGGCAACAAACATTAAAAGTAAAAAAATACCTTTTACAAACTTCTCTTTATTTTCCATGCAAAGAGTATACCATGAACACAGACAAAATAAATCTATTTTTTCTTAAGAACTTTAACCTGCCAGATAGTCTTGCCAATCATTACAATCCAGCCCCACACAGGAATAAACAGAGAAATAACTCTAGGTCTCTTAAACAGAGTTTTAATAAGCTTCCAGAGAGAGAATTTTATGCTGGCATCTCCAACTTTTTCATCGTAGTTAACATCAAAGTATGTAATTGCAAAAGGCCAGAAAGGTGGCCACCAGATGAAAAATTTCTTCCAGTTTTTGCGCATTGCCTTAAGCAAAGTAGGAATATTGTAATGTTTCTTTCCATATACTTCATTAGCTTCTTTAATCTGCTGTTCAAGGCTTGCACGGATTTTTTCACTCAGTTCAAGAAGTTCTTCTTTTTTAAGTTCTTCATAAGGTTTGTTTACCAGCTCAGAAAGTTTTACAGGTTTTCCCATAATAAAGTTAATCTGAGCAGGTGCTGTGGCATAAACTAACCATGGCGCAAAAATAAATGAACAGATATGTATTGGACCAAGAGGCAGGAATGGAAGACCTAATTTTCTTGCAAGCTTTACAAGCCATTTTGGAGTAATAGTAAGAGGACAGTTGTATTCTGCATTGATAGTCATAAATGGAACAATGTCTGTCTTGTACTTAAGGGCCATTCTCAGAAATGAAAGCTGCAAGGGCTGAATCTGATATGCTTTATTTGAACCTTTTCCTATACCATTAATTCCTTCAGGATAAATCATAACATTATACTCGTTAAGATGCATAACTGTTTCAAAATTTAAGGGAGTAGCATTAATACAGCCGCATTTTACCCAGATATCGTCAACAAGGAAGGGATTAAGGCAAAGATATCTGGTCAGGTCTGTAGAAATGAGGGCACGAACACTTTCATTTTCCGCAAGATTCATGGAATTGATTTTACTGATATAGACAATTGCATCCCATGGAAAGCCGTTTCCAGAATGATTTGAAAAGAAAATCAGGGGGGCGTCAGGATTTGTACGTTTAGGAAAGTTTTCAAAGCCAATGAGTTCAGGTCTAAACCAGGTCTCACTTATAGGTGTAAGGATATTACGAAAAAAAGACTGGCAGTAAGCCTTTGAATACTTGGCTGCATATTTACCCCTGTTAGCCTCAAACTTACTTATTCTAAGGGCTTCATTTTTATTCTCATTATTCTGTTCACTCATAAAAGCCTCTCCTGAAAGAATATGATATCAGCCAGTATTCTGTTTAAAAAAAACAAAAGATAATATATCAAAAAAACTTAACAGTTACAACTACATTGCGAAGCATGGTTAGGGCAAACGCATTATAATATATTCCCTGCTAAAAATGGCTTCCAGTCGTGAAAACGTCTTGTCGAAACCGCATGCTGGCATGCTACACGCGTTTTGTGCTTTGTTTTATAAACTACAGCTCCCGGCTATATTCCGTAATTATCTTTTCCATCCTTTTTGTCCCTGTTTATCTGTGTTAAATCCCACCTGAAAAAAAATCCCCGCCAGAAAAAATCTGACGGGGCGTTGCGGGGTGTCCCCGCAGAAGGGGGTGCGGCACTACGCAGTGTGCCGCAGGGGGAAGGCTTTCCCCCTTACCCTTTTTTATTTTGTTTTAAGAGAAACACCCTTAACTGTTGCAGCCTGAGTTCCCCATTTTGCACCCTGATGTGTTGAATCATTTGATACAAAGAGGTTACCCATTTTTACTGTACCGTCAGCATTGCGGTAGTTTGCATGAACTGAACCGTTGAGGGCTGGAGTTGCAGTTGATTTGAATGATGGAGCACTTGCTACTGTTCCAACATCTTTCTGACCGTTTGTTACAGAAGCTGAACCTGCAATCCAGTAGTATTTGCTGTTTGTAAAGTAAAGTGACTTAGAAATTGTTGAAGCTACTGAGCTTGTTCCGTACTTGTCTGAGTTGTTTGGAGATCCTGTTACAAGACCTGTGAAAACACCTTTGTTTGTGCGGTAGAAGTTGAAGTTAACTTTTGCGTTGTTGTAAGAAGTACAGTTTGTAAGGCTTAATGCACCGCCGTTTCCGTTGTCTGTAAATCCGTCGTGTCCGTTGTTGAATGCAAGACAGTTGTTTACAACATGTGCAGTTGGAACTTTTCCGTTTGAACCGCCAAGCTTGAATCCGTTCATATCGCCGTTTGCATAGCTTGAGTTAGATGTAAGGCGTCCGTTGTTGAATGCAACACAGTTTCTGATTGTTACAACACCGATTGAACCTGTTGCTTCTTTTGCGTAAAGGTCCCATCCGTCGTCACAGTTACAGTATGCGATACATCCGTCAAATACGTTGCCGTTACCTGCTGTAAGTTTACATGCAAAACCGTCAGCGTTTTCGCCAGTTGCAGGGTCTGCATTGTCGTATGCAGTACAGTTAAGAATCAGGTTGTTTGCAGGCCATTCGCTCATTGAAGACATAGAAGACTTTTCACGGGCAATCTGAAGACCTGTATCACGGTTACCTACAAATACACAGTTTTCTACAATATTATTGTTTCCTGCAATGTACATACCGTTGTCAGCTGCACCGCTGATTGTAATGCCGTAAACATGCCAGTAGTCACCGTTGATCTGAAGACCGCGGTCGTTTGTTGATGTGTCGTTGTTATAAGTTTCTGAAGAGAAGTCCAGAGTTACTTTTGCTCCAGGAGCTGCCATGATGTACTTCATTGCTGAAGAAGAGCCATTGTTGCTTGAAGAAATTGTAACCTGACTTGAGAACTTGTATGTACCAGCGTTAAGAACGATTGCACCGCCGTTTTCTACTTTTGTAAGGGCTGCAGTAAAGTCTGAAGCACTTGAACAAACAATTGCTGAAGCAATCTGATTTACAGAAGTGATTTCTGAAAGGCGTGTACGTGTTCCTACACCACTCTGTGTAATTGAAGAAGAAAGTGAAGAACTTCCTGTTGCAGTTGAAGATGATCCGGAACCGCTTGTTGAGCCAGATGTGCTTCCTGATGTTGAACCAGAAGTACTTCCTGAAGTTGATCCGCCTGATGAAGCTGTTGTTACTTCAACATACCAGATGTTGATTCCTGAACCTGTTGAATAAAGGTTGTATGTTGTTGATGCACCTGCTGTGTAGTAGTAAGCCTTAGCAGATGAAGTCATTTCGTATTTGCTTTCTACACCGCTTGAAGTTGCAAGGGCAAGGTAGCGTCCTGCAGCACCGGAAGCGATTACTTTAATCTGATCGCCTTTGTTAGCTTTAAAACCAACAGCACGGTATGAATTGTAAGCACCGCCACCACCGAGAGCCAGCTGCTGTTTGAATGTTTTTCCGTCAACTGTAGCTGCTGCGTATGGTGTAGAAACAGTCTTTGCAGATGTAGCGTAAACAGTGAATGAACCGCTTGTTACATTTGATGAGAAAGTTCCGTGTGTAAGATTGTCAGCATTGAATGTAACTGTTGAAGTTGCTGTTGTGCCTGAAGATGTGCTTCCAGAAGATGATCCGCTTGTTGAACCAGATGTGCTTCCAGAAGATGATCCGCTTGAAGATGATCCTGAAGATGAAGATCCGCTTGAAGATGATCCTGATGAACCTGATGACCCAGAAGTTTCAAGTTTGATTACAAAGAGATTTATTGAATCAACTTTCTTAACTTCGTATGTGTTTCCGCTTGTTACAGAAAGAGAAACTACACCGTTTGAATCTGTTGTGTAAGTTTTTCCTGCAACAGTAACCTTTTTGCCTGCTTCCTTAAAGTAAAGCTTGAGAGTACCGGAAGCTTTAGCAGTTACTTTTACAGAAGTTGAAGATTCCATTTTTACACAAGTTGAGTAAGTTTTTCCGTCAACTGTAACTGAGCCTTTTGATGTTGAGTAGTTGCCTGTAACTGAAACACTCAAATCAGATGAGCTTGAAACTACTTTGCTTCCTGTAAAGTTTACAAGAGCTGTTGAACCACTTGTAGTTGTTGAAGAACTTCCTGATGATGAAGAGTCTGATCCGCTTGTTGAACCAGATGTGCTTCCTGATGTTGAACCAGAAGCTGATCCGCTTGAAGAAGAATCTGAACCAGATGTGCTTCCCGAAGTTGAACCTGATGTAGTTCCGCCTGAAGAATCTGAACCAGATGTTGAACCTGTTTCTACAGATGAGCTTGAAGAACCTGTTGCAACTGAAGCACCTGTGTATGAGCTGAGCTTAGCCTTGAGAGTGTTATCAATATCATAGCTTGAGTCAACTGATGAAGGGAATGTGTACTGGAAGTCACCGCCTTCAACACGACCTGCATACTTTTTAACGTTAGCCATAGCTGTTTCAGGAGTATCTACAACACAAGAGTACATGATGCTTGAAGTATCGAAGTTGTTGTAAGTTGCACCACCGGCAGCTGCCTTTACTGAAGAAGGAACTGTAGCTGTGCGGCTTGTAACTACGTAAGCATCAAAGTCAGTTGTTGTTGAAGCACCTGAGTATGTTCCGCCGTATGGAATGAAACTGTATGTTCCGTTGAATGAGTTGTTGTAAGCCTTGATCATACCGCCGTTTTCTTTAGAGAAAGTAGCGTTGTCTGTTTTCTTTGTAGAAGTACCTGCAAAAAGGTCAGTACCCTGCATAGAAATCATCATAGGATATTTACAGTTACGGAAGTAGTTTGAATCCATGAATACTGATGAGCCAAGACATGCACCTGCACCGTATTTAGCGTTTCCATCGTAGTAGTTGTTGTAAACGTGAGCTGAGTAGTAGCGGACGCGTGGGTGGCGTGAGTCTGAGTGGTCATACCAGTTATGGTGATATGTAATGTAGAGACCAGAAGTTGTTCCTTCGCTTAAACCGAGAAGGTTACATTTTCCTGAATCCCAGAAATGGTTGTATGAGAATGTAACATAAGTTGATTTTTTACAGTCCAGGGCACCGTCACCTTTTTTCTGGTCAGCGTCACCGCCTGCTTCACCGTAGAACATATCACAGTTGTGAACCCATACGTTCTGACAATCCTGCTGGAGTGAAACGTTGTCACCTTCACCAGAATCTACGAGCATGAATCCGAGATTTGCGATTTCAATAAAGTCAGCATTCTTAACACGGATACCCCATCCGTAACAGGTAGCATCATGGCCGATACCTTCGATTGTGATTCCGTTTTTAAGGTGCTTTGAAGAACCAGAACCAGAAATCATAAGGTCGCCTGATGTAAGAACAGCAGGATCTGTTACTTTTCCGATAATGCGTACACAGAGAGGACGGTTATCGTATCCCTTCTTGAATGCATCAAGGATTGGCTGAAGACCTGTACAAGATGTTTTTGTACCTTTTGAATCAGTCTGAACATCAAGTTTTACAGTGTCTTTTGTTGTGTTATTGATATAAAGAACTACAGCTCCGTCTTTAAGAGTTCCATCTGCTTTGTAAGCACCTGGATTTGTTGAACCGTAGAAACCGAAACCAGAACGGTCGTGAGAAGCAACGTTTACTGTTGCAGAAATTGAACCGACTTTGATTGTGTGGGAACCGGCTTTAAGACCTGGAATATCACAGCGGTAAGTATTTCCGATCTTGCGTGTAAGCATTGAGTTAACTGCAACACCATCACAGTAAACAGTATCGTTAGATCCGCTCCATGTAATGTATGCACTGTTGAGCCAGCCCTGAGCTTTACCGCCAGTTACATTTACACTTGAAATTGAACCCTGCATACCGCTTGTTGCAGCATAAGCAGCTCGTCCGAATGATGCTGTCTGTGATGAAACCGAATCTTCAAGATCAGCAAGACCACTACAGCCTGAGAATGCAAGTCCTGCAGCAAGAACAAGACCTGCAAAAGCATTTAATGCTTTAACACTTTTTTTCATAATTACCTCCATTATGAAATGCACCGTTTTATCTGTAACGCTCCTCCGACTTTAACCGCTCAGAAAAAACAGTGAAAAAAAAACAAACTAATAAACTGGAGAAATTTTGAAATAATTATTTTTAAATTGAGAATATCCAAAGATAATTCCCGACAACATAAGTATTCCGAAAACGAATAAAAATTTTCAAAGTATTATTTGTACTTTTACGACTTCGTAATAATCATTAATATTTGAAAAATTTGTATTTTTCCGTTTTTGCTTTGGGTTTTTAAGAGATTTTTTATAACTTTCCATATTTCTTTGCAAAAAGCGTTAGAAAATGTTGCATTTTTGTAAAAAAAAAAGCCGTTAACAGAACATAACAAATGTCTGCTAACGGTCTTTTATACAATACCGGCTTCTTTATTTTGTTGTAAGAGTTATAACTCCATTCCAGTTTTCAGGAATGCCTTTTTCAATAAACTCACCACAGCGGTGTGCATAAACAAGGGGTGATTCATCACCAGGAACTAGAGCTGCTGCCTTTTCAAAAAGTTCACGGGATTCTGTAAAGTTCTTTTCCAGATATTTTTCCATAGCACTTCGATAAACATCTGCAGCTTCCAGAACATTTTCCGGTAATTCATCTCTAAAACCAATAATATTCCAGAGCTGAACAGGTTCATCACGGCCAACTACCCTTACTTTGTCAAAGCGTCTTGCAACAATCTTACCAAAATGTTCACCGGAATTTGCTTCCTGCCATGTTGAATCACTGCACAAAATCCATGAATGATAAACTTTATTTACACCTTCAAGACGGCTTGCCAGGTTTACTGCATCACCCATAATTGTGTAATTCATTTTTGCACTTGTTCCCATGTTTCCAACAACCATTTCACCTGTATTAATACCAATACGGGTATTAAGTTCTCGAGGAATATTTCCATTGGCAAGATTTTCTTTATTAAACTCTTTTTCCAGCTGCTTCATTCGGATAGCAGCAACACAGGCACTCCATGCAGAATTTTCAAGCTCAAAGGGAGCCCCAAAGAAAGAAACAATAGAGTCCCCGATGTATTTATCAATAGTTCCGCCTTCATCAAGAATCTTATCAGACATACTTCCCAGATATTCATTAAGGATACTAACCAGATGAACTGGAGTTACAACTTCCGAGAATCGGGAGAAATCCTTAATGTCGGAGAACAGAGCTGTCATTCTTTTTTCATCACCACCAAGCTTAAGCTTTGAAGGATCTTTTACAATCTGTTCTACAAGAGCAGGAGCAAGATAAGTAGAGAAGGCATTACGAAGCACATTCTTATCCTTTTCTGAAGTTACAAAACGGAGAATTGTAACAACAAGGTAAACTGAAATTGCAATAAGGACTGGAGCTACAGGAGGAACAAAAACCCTGAATAATACCATAAGCAATAAAGGAAGCCCCACAGCTGCTACAACAACGAAAATACCAAGAATATTCTGGAACCAGACAGATTTATTCTCCGTAATTTTTACAACAAACAGAGCTGCCAATGCCGCAACAAGAAATCCTGCAATCCACGGTAATTCAATTACAAAGTTTCTTGTCATAATCGAATTATATACATTGGCATGAGTTCCAACGTTCGGATATGCACGGTTAAACGGAGTTGTACCAAGATCTGTTGTTGAACTTGCAGTATTTCCAATAATACAGAATGAATCTTTATAGGCCTGTTTTTTAGAATTAAAAGTACTTCTATAAAGTTCCTCTTCCCTCTTCAAATCGTCATAAAGTTTTTTTACAGCTTCTTTTGTTTCTTCAAAATTGCCTATTTCATTTTTCATGGCATCAAGACGGTCATAAATTTCTTCAAAATAAGAGCCGTCAAGAAGACCGCTGACTCTGTCAAAGAATTCCTGTCTTAATCCAAAATATTCAGCATAATCATCTTCAGAAATTCCGCCTTCAACAGCGTTTCCGTCAGAATCATATCCAAGACAGCGTGACAAAAGTTCAGCCTTATATAATTTTATGCCATTGTATTCACTCAGAATCTGTTCAACTTCATCTTTATACGGAAGTGGTCTTCCCTCTTCATCCCAGAGAATAAAGCCGTTAAAATTTTCAAGAAGCTCAACTATTGCGCTTTCAGTCTGATTCAGCTGAGTAAGGAAAACAACACTTTCGTGGCGGAAAGAATCAATAAATTCTTTATTCAGCCAGTTGATCAGCATTCGGCCATGTCTGTCCAGAGGAATAGTAATGTTTATTTTTTTGCCTGTATCTGGGTCAGTAGCATTTATAAGCCTTAAAAAATACTTATAACGGACAATTTTTTCAGGATTGAGGATTTTTAAAACAGGTGCAAAAACCAGCTGTGCTGCGAAAACTCCTCCCTGATCACTAAGCAGTTCTACACGACGCCTTGTTCCATCACTATCAAGAACCACATTAGTAAAGCCCGCTCCTCTGGAACTTTTTATAAAAATATCTTTTGCCGGACAAAAACCAAGTCTGTTGTTTCCATCCTGATCCGACAGGTAGAAAAGATTATCCTTTCTGATGTTTCCGTTTTTATCAGTAACATTTTTATAAAGACATCTCTCTTTTACATAATCCAGATAGTCTTCATCATATTTAATATCCAGATCCAGAATATTAATTGTAAGCCATGTATTTCCAAAAAACTGAAGTGACTGTGCAAAAAGTCTGTCATTGTCCTGGTAAGCTGATTTATTGAAATCTGATTTCAGTTCATCAAGACTGGGATAGACATATTCTTCAATGGCATCCTTTGCAAATCCCCGGAGTTCACCCTTACTATAAGCACCGCTTACAGCTGCATCTGCAAACTGCTGGATAATATCAGCCATATCATTTTTCTGTCTGTCGATAGCTTTACCGATTTCAACAGTAGATTCCGGGTTTACGCCAAGCTTTGAAGGCGAAAGATACTCAATATCGAATACGGCAGTAGAAGCTCCAAGCTCCTTCATCCTTAAAAGTGATTCTGCCAGAATATCACGGCTCCATGGCCATGCACCCAGATCCTCAAGAGATTTATTATCAATTTCAACAAAAAGCAGTTCCTGACGGCTTTCAGGATCCTTTCTAAGCCCTAAAAGAAGATCATAAACACGAAGGTCAAACTTCTGTAAAACACCAAAACCGGCCAGTAATCCCCATATAAAAATAACAACAAGAGCCGCAATTCTATGAGCCCATTTTTTCAATATAATCCTGTTAATACTTTTCTTCATATGACAAAAAGTATAACACATGTTATAATTTTTTTTGTTATATATTCATTCTATTTATTAGGACAAATGTCGAGTTTTAATTTTTTTTTCTTTGGGTGGCTTTTTGCTTCGCAAAAAACAGGCTTTTCAGGGTTCC
>JAEDGQ010000160.1 GCA_016297415.1 Treponema sp. | reverse complement strand
TTTACTCTATTCAAGTGGTGTTTGTAAATTCAGTCTTTATGGGACTTTTTCAGTGACCCCTCTTTTGACTGGCGCTCTTTTTTGTGTGGCAATTTGAAGAGTTGAGGAATTATTGTTCCCCTTTAAGTTCAATTGACCTTATTTTTTGCAGCATCTTTTTTTTGCAGCTGGTTTTTCTGCTTTTGGAGCTGCTTCTTTTTTTGCAGGCTTTTTAAGTTCGCTTTCTGATGGAATACAGATTACTACTGAGTTGTCTGTGTTTGAGAATGGAGCTGGAATGTATTTGTCTGCTTTCCAGTCGTTTTCCCAGCGGTTGCCGTCTAAAAGATAGCGGTACTGGTATTCTTTTCCTGCTTCAAGTTCAACTGTTACTGAGAACGAACCATTTTTTTCTTTTTTGAGTGGTGTTTCTGTGCTGCTCCAGCAGTTGAAATCTCCAGCGATTGTTACGTTCTGTGCACCCTGAGAAGCTTCTTTTTCTACTAAAAATGTCACTTTACAGATTTTTCCGTCTGCTGAATATGCTTTTTTAAGTGCCATAATAAAACCCCCTGATATGTAAATCATATAAAAAAGTGTGAATGAATTTGAAAATAAATTCTTGTTCACCTTTTAAATGAATTATACGACTATATTGCCCGAATGTCCAATTATCACTATATTTAAATAGTAAATAATTTTCAATTCAGTCCGCCGATTTATTTCCAAATTGCAGAGCGGATGCCGGTTCGTATGAACCTGGTAAAATCTTGCTAAAGAGGAGGCTCCTTATGAGTTCTATCTTAAACAAAAATCATTACTTATTTACATCTGAATCCGTTGGTGAAGGCCATCCGGATAAGCTTTGTGATCAGGTTTCTGACGCTATTCTGGACTATTGTCTTAGTCTGGACAAAAATGCCCATGTTGCCTGTGAATCTTTTTCTACTACAAACTTCCTTCTTAATGGTGGTGAAATCGGTTTTCAGGATCCTGCCATAAAACTGGAAGACTTTAACAAAAATGTTGAAAAAATTGCCCGTCAGGTAGCTCTGGACATTGGTTATAATTCCGCTGCCGTTGGTCTTGATGGTGCAAAATGTGTTTACGAAAATCACCTTCATTCTCAGTCTGCTGACATTAACCAGGGTGTTGTTGGTAAGCGGGGTGAAGAAGATCTTAAAGAATACGAAGGCCAGCAGGGTGCCGGAGATCAGGGACTTATGTTTGGTTTTGCCTGCAAAGAATCTCCTGAACTGATGCCTGCTACTTTGATTTACTCTCACAAACTTCTTCTTAAGGCTACTGAACTTCGTAAGTCTGGTGCAGTTAAATGGATGCGCCCTGATGCTAAATCTCAGGTTACTATTGAATACGAAGGCCACAAACCTGTTCATATTGATGCTGTTGTTGTTTCTCATCAGCACGATGGTGATGTAAGCTACGATGAACTTAAAAAGACTATTCTTGAAAAAGTTATTAAACCTGTTCTTGAACCAACTGGTCTTTTTGATGAAAAAACTAAAATTTACATCAATCCTACTGGCCGCTTTGAAATCGGTGGTCCTAACGGAGATGCCGGACTTACTGGACGCAAAATCATTGTAGATACATACGGTGGTATGGGTCGTCATGGTGGCGGTGCTTTCTCTGGTAAAGATCCTTCTAAAGTTGACCGCTCTGCTGCTTACATGGCACGCTATATGGCTAAGAACATTGTTGCTGCAGGTCTTGCTGAAAGAGCTGAAGTTCAGCTTGCTTATGCTATTGGTGTTCCACATCCTGTTTCTGTCATGGTTGATACTTTTGGTACAGAAACTGTGCCTGTTGAAAAAATCGTTGCTGCTGTAAACAACAAGGATCTTTTTGACTGTTCTCCAGCTGGAATCGTAAACACTCTTAAGCTGAAGAATCCTATTTATCGTCCCACTGCAAGTTACGGTCATTTTGGCCGCGATCCATACATTAAAGACGGAATTGAATTCTTTACATGGGAAAAAACAGACAAAGTTGAAGAACTTAAAAAACTTGTAAAATAGAGTAAAGGGGATGTCCAAAAAGTTCAACTTGCGGTGGTTGAGCCCTTCGACAGGCTCA
>JAEDGQ010000072.1 GCA_016297415.1 Treponema sp. | reverse complement strand
TCGTAGAAACTTGAGAAGATGTGAGCCTTACCAAAGCGGAACAATGGCTGGCGGGCATGAATGTTCTTGAAGTAGTTTCTGTAGAATGTCATGCGAACCTGACTTCCCTGTGGCTGTGTTTCTGCCTTGTCGTTTGAGCCGCCACAAAGACAAGCCTTCCAGTGATCGTGGAAATAACAGTTAGAAACAGAAACAAAGCGGCTTGTTTCGGAAACATCCAGAAGTCCGTCGTAGAAGTCTTTCTTCCATTTTGTCTGTTCATCAGTATTTTCCCCTTCAAGATCTACAATAAATTTGTGAGAATTAAAGTTAATTGCATTACCGTTTACGTCTTTTGGTTCAACGCTTGAGCTGAATTCACAGTGGTCAATCCAGATATGCTGTCCGCCTTTGATTGAGAGGGCATCGTTGCCGCTTCCGCCAAAGTAGTCGTCGCCGATTACATCACCAAAGTGAATGTATTTAACGATTACGTTTGATTTAGAAATCTTAGGGTTTATGTTGTGGAAACCGTAATCTTTGCCAGGTTCACCTATGATTGTCTTGTTGGCACCAAAGTCAAATGTGATTGAGCGGTTGTCAAGAATAAACTTAGCTTCAGATTCTGTCTGACCTGCAGCAATGAGTTTTGCAAGTTCAGTGTTGTAAGCTTCTGTTCCAATCCATTCTTTTGCACTGATGCGGGCAGCAACGTGAATGATGTATGGTTCATCATTTTTGATTTTTTCTTTGTATGTTACAGTCAGGTCTTCGAGAGAATCGATAGTAATTTCACTTCCCCCTGTACCCCCAGTTACTGTGTAAGTTGTGCCGTTATCATCTGCAACAGTTGCATAGCCGGAAAGACCTTCATTTACATAATTTTCTGGAATGAAGCGGGCTTTGAGGTTTGTATCGCCTGTAAGAGTGAATTTATAAGTTGCCTCATTTGAAGCAAAAGCACTTTTTCCGATTGAACCGTGCCAGCAGTCAAATTTATAACCTGCTTTAGGATTTGCAGTAATTGTTACTTCTGAACCGCTCTTAAGTGAATCATAAGAAGCATTTACTGTACCATAAGTCTTATTTTCAGAAACAACATTAAGTGAATAATAAGCACTGTCAGCAGCACCTGCAGCAAGTTTTACAGCAGGATTTTTTACTGGAGATGTAAGTGACATATAGTCAATGTTTGGAAGAGAAACAACGACACCACGAACAGTTTCTCCTGGAGAAGCAGCACCATCCCAGTTTGCCCAGCCTGATTTATATGGAACCTTTCTTTCGTCTCCAATTGCAGCTTTAAGAACGATAGAGTTATCGCCTTCAATAAGAGGAATTGTGGCAGTTGCATCTTTCCACTCAGTCCAGTTTTTAATTGTGTAGTCAAAATTTAAGTTACCATTTTCTGCATCTGGAATGTCATAAGCTTCACCATTGATATAAATCTTTGCATCACGAAGATAATCACAGTTTCCACCAAATGCATAACGAATTTTAAGTAAATAATCACCGGCTGTATCTGTGTTTACAATGTAGGAAATTTGAGCAGTTTCTTTTGAAGGATCAATTGTTGTGCCATCAGCAGCCGAAGGAAAATTTGCATAGTATTTTCCGTTACTTGATGTTTCTGCCTGGGAATCACCTGATTTGAGCACTCCGTTACATCCTGCAAGACCGTACTGACCTTCCTGAATTGTAATTGTTACAGTTCCGTCTTTATTTTTGTTAACAGAGGGATTTGGAGATGCACCTTCATCTCCACCACCAGAACAGCTGACTGTTCCCAAGAACAAAGCACAGCCTGCAAAAAATGCAGCAAGCTTATTCAATTTTTTCATTTTTTTCTCCTTATAAAACACCGCGTTAGCGGCAGTGCAGGGAGGCACTGTATCTGCAGAATGATGATACAACGTAGCAGCATTCTGCAGTGATAAAAATTACAAGGACGTAATTTTTATCACACCTCCTTTTAAAACACCGCGTTAGCGGCAGTGCATGGAGGCACTGTATCTTCATTTTAAGTGGGATTTCCAAATAAAAACAGATAAAATAATGCTTAAATTTATTAAAATTTCCCTTATTTTTGCACAGTCATCCGGAAGCATGCAAAAATCTGGCTTTTTTTTTCAGGCCTAAAATTGGAGACCTTTTTCAGTGGCCTCATTCGATTATCAGTGCCTTTTTTTTAGTTCCATAACTCTTTTACAAAATCAGCTGTAAGAATACCGCCTATATTAATATTAAATTTTTTAACTCCAGGAGTATTAAATCCAAGATCTGCATGAATACCCCAGGCATTATCAATTATATATGCTGCCCCAAAATGCATTCCGAAATCTGTAAAAACCTTAGAATCTCCATTGTAATCTTTTTTTCCATTTGTAAAACCAAGGGAAACTGCAGCATAAGGATCGAGGATTCCAGGTCCAACATCAAATGTCCAGCAGGCACCTGCTAATCCACCAAGTCCCACAAATGTAACAGATTTATTTTCTTTATGGTCTGGAGCTGTATATATGTTTTCTTTACTCTGTCTGATACTGAGATAAGGTCCCACAAAGAAATTATTCAGTACAGGGAATGCGTATGAAGTTTCAAATCCAAGTCCATCGCAGAAATTGAGGGATGCTTCAATTCCAGAAATAGGAATCTGAGTATCTCCCAGCATACTGTCAAAGTCAATTGAACTTCCGCGGTTATAAGAAGGTTCTGCCGGAGCAGGAACTGCCGAAGAAGACTTTCCCTTTCTTTCTGCCTCTTTAGCTGCTTTTTTTGCAGCCTCAGCAGATTCTTTTTCTTGCTGTTTTCGGATTTTTTCAGCTTCCTGTGCTGCTGCAATGTCTTCTCTTTCGTATTCAGCTATAATCTGATCTACAGACTTAAGTACAGTAACTGTATCCCAGACAATTTCGTTTGATTGAGAGTATGACTTTGTAGCCAGAACAGGTTCTGTATCTTTCATAAGTTTAACTCTGGCTGTTGATGTAGAGATTTTGTAAGTAGAATTTTTTCTTGTTACAGGTACGATTTTATAATCAACTTCACAGAGAAGGGAATCTTTATTTCCTTGGAATGTTGTCTGATAAATTGTTACTTTCTCATCGTAATCATCAAGCTGTGCAGGAGTCATCTTATCCGGAGAAATGTATTTCTGTTCAAGAACATTTTTACAGAAAGATTCGTATGTTAAATCAAGATCTGTATTAAAGAGCCATGGCTTTTCAAACAGATTTGAGCTTAAATTTACCTTCCACTTGTTATGTTCACCATCATAATTGCTGATTTTCCAGTCTACTTCCCTTGTTTTTCCAATAACGATTGAACTTGCAGTATATGAAGCTGTTTTAAGGGTATCCAAATCCTTATTAAGGAAATCAAGTCTTTGTTTTTCTTCTACTTTGATTGCATCATAATAACGTTCAAATACCTTTTTCTTTTCTGCAGCACCTTCTTCTTTAATCAGCTTGATCTGAGCTTCCCGGGCTTTTTTTGCCGCAGAAGTAATCTTTCCTTTAGAATCTTTTTCTGTGGATTTTAACGGTGTATTATTTACGGCATCAATTTTAGATTCTGTGTCCTTATTAATTGTCTTGTATGCAGCATAAATTTTTTCTGCTGCATCAACACGAATCTTTTGAATACGCTGTTTGTTGTCTTCAATTTCGCTTATTAAACTGCCTGAACTTTTCTGTTTTGCTTTCTGCTGCTGAAATGCTTTTTTCTGTTCATCAGCTTCTTTCTGAAGGCGTTCCATTTCTTTTTTGTTTTTTGCCATCAGTTCAGCTTCTTTCTTTGCCTTTTCAGCTTTTTCTTTTGCATCTTTTTCAGAAGCAGTTTTTCTTTCCTGCATAATCTTAAGGTTTGTATCAAGAATATTTTTTTCTGTTGTATATGCAGTTGAACTCTTTGATGCAGAAGATGATTCAAGTGCCTTAAGCTGAGCTTTAAGTGCCTTTGTTCTCATTTCGGCAATTTTTGCATTCATCAGTTCAAACTTTACGGAAGTACCGCTTACAAGAGGTGTCTGTCTTCCGTTTGTTTTTGTTTTTACATCATCAGCAACTTCATTAAATACAGTCAGAATCTGTGTATTCATTTCTGTCATTCTCTGAGCAAGACATTCTGTAAAAAGAGAATTACGACCCGAACCGTCATCAGCAGTCTGTCCAGCCTGAGTAGAGAACAAGGTCAGAAAGTTTGTTACTTTTTTTGGTGTAGCAATCTGGGTCAAACCTTTTGTAAAAACCTGTTTAGTCTGCTTAAAAGGATTATTACGGCAGGCATCAAGAACAATTACCTGAGTTTTTGAATTTACAAATTCAATTACCTGATCAATTGCAAAACATTTTGCCATAGCCAGAGATTCATTTGTAATTTTTTCGTCATCAATTGGAACCATGTAGTTCTTTCCATTAATCTGAACACCATGACCTGAATAATAAAAGAAAGAAATTGTATTTGTTCCTGCTTCATTTACTTTTGCTGCATAAGAACCAATTACTTCTGCCATTCCCGACTGAGTAAGTTCTGTAGCACATGTAACATCAAAACCGCTTTCACCAAGTCTTTCTGCAATAAGTTTTGCATCAGCTACAGGATTTGAAAGAGGACTTTCCTTGTATGACTGGTTTCCGATTACAAGGGCAAAACGCTTGTCTTCGTTACTCTGAGCAAAAAGAACTGTTCCTGCAGCTATAACAAGTGCAGCAAGGGCTAGAATTTTTTTATTCATATTTTTTTCTCTCCTTTATTTTTACCAGGTAAATCCAAAACCGATTTTAAAATCAATCATATGAAAATCAGGATGCTTCAATACATCAAGTTTTCCAGTTTTATGAACAGTTGTTCCTTTTTCTTTTACATCTACGCCTTCTTTAAAACTGTTCCAGAAGTGCATCCATCCATAATCAGCACCGAAAGTCAGCATAAGATGTTTGTCAAAAATAAAGTCAAAGCCACCGCCTGCATGAAGTCCAATAAGCTTATCCTTATCCCCAAGATTAATAAAATTATATGGACTTGCCATAAATGAAGCACCTCCATAAACAAAGGGACGAACTCTGTTTCCAAAATTCAAAGAAAGACCCTCTGAAAGTTTTCCATAATAAACATTCTTATCAAGTTCTTTCTGAACTTCTTTTGGACATTCATCATAGAAATCTCCAAATTTAATTTTAGTTAATCCACCTGTAAGTTCTGTATATAACAGACCACCCTGACTGAAGGCTAAACTTACAGAACCACCCATACCTTTCTGGTCACCATATTTTTTTGCCATTGTTTCTGGGAATACATTATTTTCAAACATATCTGCCTGAACAAAATTGCCTGAGAAATAAAGTCCGTTGCGACCGTGAAGTTTTTCTGACTTTTCTTTCTTTTCTTCCTTGTCGTACGAATTATCCGAATAATATGAATCGTAAGAAGATGAGTATTCTTGCTTTGCAGGTTTTTCTACCTTTGGCTGAGGTTTCCGCTTGTTTTCTGCAGCAAGAATTTTTGTTGCCTTTTCATAATCTTCAGAACGTTCTGCCAGTGTACGAATTTCAACCTGAGGATAGAGAATGAAATTTGCACTGTCCATTTCTGCAGTTTTTACTGTATGAATTGTCTTATTCTTTTTTCCAAGACGAATTACTTCACACTTTACAGGGACAAAATGATATTCGCTGGCTTCTTTCCAACGCATAATCTTATAAGAAAGCTTTACATAAAATACTGGTGTTGCACTACGGAACAAAGAATCGAAAATCATTACATCGTCATTGTATGCTGCCATCTGGGCATCATTCATTTTTGTAATGTCTGTATTCTTCTTTCCTGTTACATCAGTATATGAAAGCGGAATATCCTGAGTAAAAAGACTTGTATATCCGAAAAGTTCAGATGTGATATGAAGATTCCATGTACCTGTGGAACCATCATAATTTCCCACACGAACTGTCAAAGCATCACTTAAAGATGTTACAGAATATGTGGAACTTTCAAGTTTAGAATAAGCAGTTCCAATCTGAGGAAGCCATTTTTTGTTATCCTGAGCAATCTGCCTGTTTTTTGCAGCTGCATAACTTGCTTTAGCTGCTTCTGCCTCTGTCTTTACTACATCAACTTTTTTCTGACGACGGGCATTTGCACTGGCAGTCATATTTCCATAACTGTCTTTTTCTGTAATCTGAAGTTTAGCAGACCATATATCTTCGATCTTCCCTTCAGTCTGTTCGTCTATTATTTCATTGTTTTCTTCAATCTGTTTCTGTGCAACCTGACGAAGATCATAGAGATTGGTTTTCATCTGCTCAATATAATCAAGTCTGTCTTCAACAGTTGAGTCTTTTTTCATACTGCCAGAGAGAGCAGATGCTCTGGCTTCAAATTCTGCACGGCGGGCTGAAATTACTGCGTTATCTGCTGCAGAACGCTGTGCTGCCATTAAGGCTTCTTCTGATGCACGCTGTCTGTCTTCTTCCTGCTGACGGCGGCGCTGTTCAAGAGCTTCTTGCGAAAGTCTTAATACTTCTGCTTCTGACTGGGAAGAAAGACCGCTTTTTAAAATGTTTAATTCTGTCTGTTCTGTTTCATATGACTTTTTAAGGGCAAAACTTTCAAGAGAAGCAGAATCTGCAGCTTCCAGGGCTTTTGCTGCTTTAAGGGCTGTAAGCTCATCTCCATTAAAAGCAAATTCAAGGGAAGTTGCACTTGAATAAGGAATCTGTTCATTTTTTGTAGCAGAACTTACTGAATCTTTAATTGCATTGAAAGTTGCAGAAAGATTCTTTGTGCTTGTGTTGATTTCGTTTACAACTGCAGTTGCAAACACAGAGTTTTTTCCGGAAGGTGTTAAAACTGTTGTATTTGGAGAAGCCGAGAACAAAAATCCCACAGTACTTTCTTTTGCAACCCGAGATGCCGAAAGACCGCCTTTAATACCAATGGCACGAGTTCCTTCAACCTTAAAGGGATTGTCATAAGCACCGTCAATAATGTAAATCTGAGCTTCAGTTTTGATTCTGTCAGCTACATCAGCCTGTATGTCAAAACCATACTTTTTTGCAGCGTCAGGAGAATGAAATTTATCATTGTTTACAGGAAGCAGATAGTTTTTTTCACTTTCTGTAAACGCATGTCCTGTATAGTAAACAAGAGAAACACAATGAAAATCTCTGTTTACCTTATCAACAAATTCATTTAAGACAGCCTTAAACTCAGTATCTGTCAGGTTTTTCTTTAAGGTTACATCAAATTCTTTTTCTGTCAGAGCTGCTGCTACAGCCTGAGCATCTGCCACACTGGAACTGAGAGGATAATCAGAATACTTTTCATTTCCGATAACAAGTGCATATCTTTTTCTGCTTGTCCCGTTTTTCTGGGCAAAAAGTGAAACCCCAAGAACTGCCAGTAAAATTAAAACTAATGATTTTTTCATTTCTTCTCTTCTCCCGCTTATTTATGACTAGCAAAGGAAACTGTACTTTCCGCTGTATTTACTACTTTTGAAGCCTTATTGGCTACTCTTTTAATATTTATGGCCCTTGTTTTTGCAACAGTCTGAACTGGTGAACCACTTACAACATAAGCTGTATCTGTTTCTATATACGACGGTATTTTAGAAACAAATTCATCATAATCCTCCGTTGTTGAAGCAAAGACATAAAGCATCTCTTCACCATAGGGAGGTTCTACTTCCAGAGCCTGAACTTCGTCATCCATTACCGGATTTATACATACCCATCTGTTTATTTCGTTTGCACCAATTTTCCGCACAAACATTTCTTTTCCTTCAAGAGCCGGATAAAACGGGTAAAGATAAGTATAAGGATCCGTTTCATCATTATAAACATAGCCCAGAACATAAATGTAACAAGGGGCCGAAGCTCTGACTTCAATTATAAGAGGATCAGCTCTTTTCAATTCCAAAGCATTTCTGTCACCATTGATTCTGATTGAAACATCAAATGCAGGATTTGCTACACGACCGGCTGCAATTTCTGACTGCAGGTCATAATTTCTCGGAATATATTTGTAAGGACTGTAAACTCTGTAAGGAATTTTAATCATTCCGCTGGAAGCAAGAACGCTGCCGTCTTTATGGCACAGATAATAACTTACAATAATATCTTCGCCATCTACAGAACCAGGTGCAAAATAATATGAACCCTTTAATTCTGAATTTGAAGTAAGTTTTGTAAGTGCAAGATTTCTGCCCAGTTTGGTCTTTACTGAATTTGCCAGTGCAATCGAAAATTCTGTTGAAGTATTTTCCCCTTCAAAAAGTGCCGGATATACATAAATGTTTCTTGATGCAGCCTGTTTAACAATTGCTGCCGCAATTACCTCTCCGGCTTTTTCCAGATTTGTAATTTCTTTAGCCCGCTGTTCGTATCTGATTCTGAAATCAGCAGAAGAAAGTTCCGGAAGATTTTTATTATCTTCCCCCAGTACATGCATAACCATTTCCAGTTTATCAAAAGCTGCATAGTCTGCCGAAAGAAGCTGCCATTCATTGTCTTCTTTGTCACCTGTAAGTCCAGGCAAAGCTTTAACTCTGGCGTTGATTTTATCTGTAAGATTTTTTATTTCTTTTTTGTAAGAAGGCAGCGCATTTTTTGAATTCATAGTAGCTGTAACTGTAAATTCAAGCTGGTCTCCCTTTTTGCCGTTATTTGAAGACTTGAAGGTAACGCCATAAAGAGGCATTTCGCTGGAAACAAGAATTCTTCTTTCCATTGTGGCAATTGAAGTTGTCTTTGTTTTTTTTCCTTCAGTTTGAGTCATGGACTGGGAAGCATCTGTTGAAGACTGAACATAAGTTCTGAAAGTCTGGGACATCTGCTGAAGTGCAGAGCTTTTAGCCAAGTCCTCTGTTTTTCCAGTTCCTTCAGTTTCAATTACCTTCTGACAGAAAGCTCCGGAAAAAATACATAAAGCTGTAATAAATGCTAAAGATTTTTTTAAACTCATTTTCTCCGCTCCTATTCTTTTCTGTCTGTTTTATATACTGCGTAATATAAATACTTTTTCTTAGCAGAAGTGTAATTTCCGGTTAAAATCCAGAAATCAGTTACAAATTCCAAACCGTTTACAATTGAAACATCACCTTCAGACTCATTCTGTGCCATCTGAGAAGTAACAAGAAGTTTTGCCATGGAAAGTGAAGTTGATTCAGTTTTGTATAAGAGAACCTTTTTTTCTTTCTCTATTTTTAGTTCCGATGCAATTTTTTTGAGATTGTCATTGTCTGCATATTTTATCCATCGTGGAATATGACCGCCGGCTTCCATTCCTTTATAATCTGCAACATACTGCTGATTTTTAGAACTTTCCGCTGTAACGGGAATCAGTGACAGGATTAAAAAAAGCAAAAAAAGTGCCCTTTTCATTAAACTCTCTCAATTCAATGGAAATGCAATCAGCGGACGGCCTTAAAACCTCCGCTGATAAAATACGAAAAAAGCGTCACCAGTCATTTCCAGTGACGCTGTAATTATGCTGATGATTATTCAGCAGCCTGTTTTGCCAGTGCTTCTGGAGCAATGTCTTTTGCAAGAGCAGTAAGCATAATTGACTTAAGGTTACCAGCCTGGTCTGTAATTACACCCTGATTGTAAGCTTCGTCCATAGCTTTTGCTACTGCATCGTTGTATGAATTAAGATCCATGATATAAACAACATAGTATGTATAAATTGGTTCTTCAAAGTCCGAATCCTTTTTAGGATTTGGTTTTTTACCTGTACGAGTTTTGATCCAGTACTGATTCTTCTTTTCAAGACCACTAAGGTGAATAAGGTTACATACTTTAGTAGCTGTATCAATGTCCCGTTTAATTTCTTCTTCAGAACCTTTTGAATTAGCACGGATATCGTTAGAAACAACTCTTGAAAGTGTCTGTGAAACCTCCGAAATTACTTCTACGTTATCTGTCCATGTTTTAAGGAATTCAAGATTCTTGTTGCGTGCTGAAACTACAAATACTTTATACTGTTTTGGATCGATTTTAAGTTCTTTAGCTACAATCTGAGCATCACCGTCTACTACATGGTCAACCCAGTCAGGAACATCTCTTCCTGTTGTAGAACCCTGCCAGTCCAGTCTCTGAACTACAATTTTGTTTTCTTTTACTTTTGCCTTTGCAAAAGTGCTTGCACATCCAACTGTTAAAAAAGCAGCTGCCATAACAATAAGTTTACTGATTTTCATTTTCACTCCTTGTAAGTACCGCATTAGCAGTGACACAGAAGGTGCTGAATCCAAGTTTGTGAATGCAACGCATTTTTAAAACTTGAGTGATAAAAACTACACAGACGAATTTTTATCACACCTCCTCAAACCAATACGGGTACAGATTTATTATAGTACACTGAAATACAGAAATCTAATAAATATCTTTTTATTACCTAAAAATTCAGCTTAAACAACAGGGCAAACGCATTATAACTGATTTTGTATTGAAAAATGGCGCAAAGGAGTG
>JAEDGQ010000071.1 GCA_016297415.1 Treponema sp. | reverse complement strand
TGATTTTTTTTGTGGTGATTAAAATTTTAAAGATTTACGCTTTTTTTGTAAATTCCCAATTAAACTCGAAATTCTGACTAAATAGAACGGTTATCTGCATTTTCCCAAAATTTCTGCTATAATAAATTAGATGTTACAAGAAATGCACAAAGTACCAAAAACTATAATCTTCTGCATTATTGCCGAAATTCTGAATTTTCTTACGGCAGATATTTTTTATCATGCGCTAAATATTCCGCTTTTCTTTGACACAATTTGGACTGTGGCTGTAGTGTTTTATCTTGGGCTTGTGCCGGCTCTTTGCGTCTCTCTGGGTTATAACATCATCAACTCGCTTTTGTGGTTCAGGCAGGAAGGATTTTTTTGACCCATTCATGCTCTCTTATGCAATTTGCGGTGTTCTAATTGTACTTTCAACTTGGCTCATTGCACGGCGAAAAGAAGAATTTAAAATCAGCATTTTTGTTACAATCTTGTACCTTGTTTTGATTGCCCTGATTTCTTCTTTCTGCACGATTATCGCAGGCGGAATAATTGATTTCTTCCATTACAAATATTACGAGATTCCTGATATGATGAATCCGATTAAAAAGTTTACCGAAAGCTTTGTACATCAACGGCTCAGCCTTTTAGCTTCCTGCATTCTGGCTCAGATTCCAATTTCATCCTTGGACAGACTTCTTGCAACCTTTGCAGGCTTTGGTATATATAAATTATGCGACAGATTTTTGGAAAGAATTTAAAAGACGATATTTGTATTTTTTGACACAAATTAGTCAAATATATGATAAAATCTGAATGAGGTAAATAAAAATGCCAGAGTTAAAACGTTTTGACGGAATCGTTATTTATTTAATGTTCAATGATATAAAGCATCATAATAAACCTCATGTCCATGTTTTTTATGGAGAATTCAGGGCATCTGTTGCAATAGATGGAACTCTTTTGGCTGGTGAGATTCCTGCAAAACAGTTAAAGGCAGTACAGGACTGGCTCAGGAAAAACGAGGAAAAGGCTTATGCTGCTTGGAATCTTGCTGTTCAGAACAAGCATTTTGACAAGATTGATTCTTAGGAGTTTTTTATGCATGAAGAAAATGGAATAGTTTATTCAGATAATCCGGAAAAACTTCTTACTGTTTTAGAAGTAAGGCATTTATATAGTGGGGTTTATCTTATTAAGTTTTCCGATGGTGTCGTAAAGCTTTTTGACACGACAATTCTAACAGGAGAAGTTTTTGAACCTCTTAAAAATCCCGAAGTTTATGAAAACCCAAAACTGGAATACGGAATCGTGACATGGAATGACGGTCAAATAGACTGTGCGCCAGAGTATATGTATGAAAACGGTTTTGAATACAATACACAAGATATAATTTCCGTAGCATAGAGGTCAAAGACTTTTATGCCCGAACCAACCGGCACCGTTTTAGAACTTGAAGAAATAATCTCGCGATACACGACCGATTTCATCTTTTTTGACATCGTGTTTTTTGCGATTCTTATTGCGGCCGTTTTTATACAGATAACATCAGCTGTGGAAACTGAAACATCTGTATTTTTTATTTTGACTAGATGTAGTGTTTGAGGTCCACGTGTTCGAACTGTTTTGTTTTTACGGCTACAACAAAGCTTCCGAAAACTGCACTTACGGCATCGAACATAACTGCAAAGCCGCAGAATACTGGAGCTGCAGGACGGAGAAGAAGATATCCGGCTTCAAAACCGCGGCCGTAAAGAGTACACAAAACAGCCAGAGCTACGAAAGTTCCTCCAGATGGAAGAGCTCCCAGAACAAGACTGATTAAAAAGGACATAATGAAAATCCAAAGAACATCAAAAGGTGTAAAACCAAGACTTGAGTATGAACGGAGAATCATAACGAAACAAATTGAAGTTACAAGTGCAGAGCCGCCTCTTCCAAAAATAGAGAAAAGTGGTACTGAAACATCTGCTGACTGTGAATTTGCTCCAAGACTTTCACGAACGTGGCGGAGGTTAATTGCACAGCTTAAGTTTGAGTCGCCTGAGAAGAAGGCACCTGCAATTGGTGCGATACATGCATACATTACATGGTATGGATGAAGATCGTTGCAAAGGAATCTGATTATAAGAGGGTAGATAAGACCAAAAACAATAATAAAGTCTACGCTCAGCATAATAATCAGTGGAAGATAGATGCCGGAAGCAAATACTGAACGGGCTGAAATAAGCCAGTATGCAGAAACTGCAATCATGCCAACTGAGAACCAGTCGATTAAAAAGCTCATAATGGAGTAGCAGAGTTTTGCAGCTGCTTCAAAAAAAGAAATTACAGGCTTGTAAGTAATCTGGTCAGAAGTACAGCCTGCACCTGCAAATCCTGCAAAAATAAAACAAGGAAGCAGGAAGACACCTTCTTTTAAGGCATCAAAACCTGAATATGGAAAAATCATCAGGGCAATTGTTCTTAATGGAATTCCTGGAATGTCAGTAATTTTTTCACCTGTAATAGGGATGCGTGGAAGTTTTATAATGAGAATTGAAAGAAGACCAAGCAGTGTAAGAATAAGTGTTGTACCTGCGATTGTTCCGGCTGTCCACAAAGCTGTTTTTCCAAGCATTTTTGTGTCCCTGAGTTTGAAAACTGCCACAGCAATTCCAAAGAAGAGAACTGGAAGAAGGAAGTAGCGTCCGAAACGGATTGAAAATTCACTGGCAGCGGCTAAAAGCTGTGTGACTGCAGGGTTGTTGTAAGGAAGAATAAAGGCGGCTGCAAGGCCAAGGAAAATTCCAAGTAAGTATTTAATCCAGATTTTCATATTTACCTATACTAGTTTTAGAAATTTGATTCATAAAGGAATCCTGAAAATTATACTCAATTATTACGCCCTTTGCCATATATAAAAGTGAATGATATAATCACATTTATGGAAAAAACAATTCTTATTGCCGGTAAAGAATATCCGGAAGGCAGCGAACTTGCTTCAGGTGCAGTTCTTCAGGGAAACACTGTTGTAATTACATCAAATCCTGTTGTGACAGAAATTAAACCTGAGGAAGGTGTTACTACTGTAAACTGGAATAAAATCAGTGCTTTGTCTTCCCGTTCACTTATAATTTCCGCATTAAATGTAAATGGCCATCTTGATGAAGCCGTGCTTGTTTTTGATGAAGAATTTCTTGCTCCTAAATATGGAAACCCGGGTGCCTCTGAAAGCAACAGGGCTTTTGACGAACTTATTTTAAGCTATCAGTTTCTGACAACAGAACTTCTTCTCCGTTATAACCAGCGTAAAAATGCAGGCCTTGAATCTAAACCTGGAAAGATTGTTTTTGTTTACAAATCTAATATGAGCGAAGCTCAGGTTGTGGTAAATCCAGGTTTAAAGACAGGTTCAAGAACTCTTTCAAAATCCCTGGTGGCTGCTGCAGGTGCTGCTTTTAAGGCGTTTGCGGAAAATATGGCTGCCAGCGTTTGCGAAACTGATGATGTTATTCCTGTGCTTGTTGAATGTGATCCTCAGAACGAAACAGCCAGAAAAGACAGTACTTTAATGAAGTGGCTTTGTGAATATCTTGACCAGATTGATAATCTGAAAAAAAATCTTACGCCTAAACAGAAGGTCAGCTGGGTAAAGGCTGGTACAAAATCTCCCGGTGGTTTTGGTCTGTTCAGATAGGCTGACAGCTGCATTTTTACAGAGGTTTTTATGAACGATTTTTATATTTCCTGCTTAATTAAAATCGCATTTGCTTTTGTTGCCGGTTTTATTCTTGGAGTTGAGAGAAAATTCCGCCAGCAGGTTGTTGGTATGAGAACCTTAATCCTTATCTGTGAATCTGCCGTAATGCTTTCCATTCTTTCCGACTGGATAACAAATCAGATTGGAAGTGCAGATAATGCCCGGATTGCAGCCGGTGTAATCAGTGGAATCGGTTTTCTTGGTGCCGGCGTAATAATGAAGCAGGGACTTAATATTAAAGGTATTACTTCTGCTGCAATTATCTGGGCTGATGCAACAATCGGTCTTTGTATCGGTGCCGGTTTATTTGTTCCTACATTTATTATGCTGGGAGTTACTGTAATTTCTTTAATAAGTCTTGAACGCATTGAAGAAGCCTGGTTCCCTGCAGGAAGAACAAAATCCCTTCGTCTTATTTTTAAGACTGATAAGCTTGATGTTCAGAAACTCCGGGCTGCCGTAACTGACCAGGGGTTTGTAATTACAGATTTTAATGTAAGCCTGATACAGGAATCGAACCAGACTATAATTCAATATTCTGTAAAAGCGCCAAAAATTGAGGATTATTCAAATCTTGTAATCGCCCTGAACAATGTGGGTGAATTAAGCGAGTTTTCAATTACAGATTAATTTACGGGGTTGTCCAATAAGTAATGACCATTGCACTAAATATGGTGGTTTCCACAAGCTCAACCACCGCAAGTTGAACTTTTTGGTCATCCTCTTTTTTACTATATTCAATAAAAGATATTTGGATTTCATTGAGCAATTTTCTGTAAAAAGGTAAAATAGTCTGTTATGCAATTTGATAATCCGCTTATTGTCCAGAGTGACCGTACTTTACTTCTTGATGTCCATGCACCACGGGCTGAAGAATGCCGTAATGCACTTATTCCTTTTGCCGAGCTTGAACGGTCTCCGGAACACTTACACACATACAGACTTACTCCTCTTTCTCTGTGGAATGCTTCCGGGGCAGGGTTTACTCCAGAACAGGCAGTTTCTGTTTTAAAGGAATTTGCCCGTTATGATGTTCCTCAGAATATTGAAATGTGGATTACAGAAACAGCGGGAAGATTCGGAAAACTCAGAATGGTTCAGGGACCGTCAATTGAAGTTCCAGTAAATCCGGACAAGATTATTACAGATGATTCTGGAGATGCAAAAAAAACAGAAGTTACAGTAAAAGAAGAATATCTGTATCTTGTAACTTCAAGTCCCTTTGTAGCAAAGCAGATTGCAATCAGCGGAACAGGCCGGAAGTATCTGACAGAATGTACTTATGAAGAGCCTGCAAATATAAAAAGCGAAGACAGGGTAGAAGTAAGCGAAGAAGAAAAAAAGAACTGCTTCATGCTTCTTCTTACAGACCGGGGAACTGTAAAGCAGGAACTTCTGGCTCTTGGCTGGCCTGTAAAAGACGATGTTCCAATGAGTGAAGGCGACCCTCTTGAAGTAAATCTACGCAAAACATGCAAAAGCGGAAGAGATTTTATTCTCCGTGATTATCAGAAAGAAGCTGCCTCAGCTCTTGTTGGTAACAGAGGCCCAGGTACTGGTTTTGGAACAATTGTTCTGCCATGTGGTGCAGGAAAAACAATTGTAGGCATGACAATCATGGATCTTCTGAAAACAAATACTCTGATTATTACAACAAATATCAGTGCTGTACATCAGTGGATTAACGAACTGCTTGATAAAACAGACTTAACGGAAGACCAGATTGCAGAATATACGGGCGAAAACAAAACAATAAAACCTGTAACAGTTGCAACATATCAGATTCTTACCTGGCGTCCGGCAAAAGACGGTCCCTATCCTCATTTCTCCTTATTCAAAGAAAGAAAGTGGGGTTTAATCATTTATGATGAAGTTCACATGCTTCCGGCTCCTGTTTTCCGTGTAACTGCAGAAATTCAGGCCATCCGCCGGGTGGGACTTACAGCAACTCTTGTTCGTGAAGACCACTGTGAAGGACATGTATTCAGTCTTGTAGGTCCAAAACGATATGATGTGCCATGGAAAGATCTGGAATCAAACGGCTGGATTGCTTCTGCGGAATGTATAGAAATCCGCCTGAATATTGCTCAGGATAAAGAACTGGAATATGCCACAGCAGACCAGCGTTCAAAGCACAGAATTGCCAGCGAAAATCCCGAAAAACTTAAAATCGTACAGCAGCTTGTGGAATCAAATCCAGAAGATAAGATTCTCGTAATCGGACAGTATCTGGACCAGCTCAGCCATATTTCAAAAATGCTTAATGTTCCTATTATTACAGGACGAACGCCAAACGAAGAAAGAGATAGAATTTATGCTGACTTCCGTTCTGGAAAAATCCGTGTTCTTGTTGTAAGTAAAGTTGCCAACTTTGCCATCGACCTTCCTGATGCCAGTCTTGCCATTCAGGTAAGCGGAACTTTCGGAAGCCGTCAGGAAGAAGCCCAGCGTCTCGGCCGTATTCTCAGACCAAAAGAAAGAAAGAGTCGTTTTTACACATTGATTACAAGAAACACTGTGGAAGAAGACTTCGGTTCAAACAGACAGAAGTTCCTTGCTGAACAGGGATACACATACAGAGTTGTGCGTTACAGTTCAGTTACGGACCTTGCAGAATGTCAGTGAGAGAGGTTTTATGATTAATGTAGATCCAAAAGTAGCAAGAATTATTGATTGGCGGGAAAGTTTTGTAACACTTCCAGATAATCATTTTTTCGACATTATCAGAATGTATCTGGGAGAAGTGCCGTCTCCTTTTAACAAGCAGAAACTTGTTGAACAGCTGGGTGCATTTCTCCATAAATCCGAAAATGTAAAGACAATACTCAATCTTTTGAGCGAAAGTGATCTTTTAATTCTCTCTGCAGTTTACTTTATTCCAAAAGCTTCAAGTGAAAAACTTGCCGGATTTTTTGAAGGCAGTCTTAATTTTGCAAGCCTCTACGAAAGGCTTTTGAATCTGGAAGAACGGCTTTTAATTTACAGACACAGCGACAAAACAACAAAAAAGCAGATTTTCTCCCTTAATCCGTCCCTTGAAGATGTTCTGATTCCTTTACTGAACAGACAGATTCTTCTTCCTCTTCCTGTGGCTGTTTCCTTCAACGATGAAGTAAAGCCTGTGCTTTCTCCTGAACGAATCGCAGCCTTTGCAAACTTTATTTCAATGACACCGGCACTTTGTAAAGCTGACGGTTCAATAAAAAAAAGAGACGGAGAAAAAATCGAACAGATTTTCGGTGCCGGCACACTTCAGTTTTTTCAGTATCTGACTACTGCTTTTATAAACCTTCAGCTGCTGAAGGAATGTGCTTCAGGTTATCAGGTGGATCGTCAGCGTCTCGAAGCTTTTGCCAGTCTTGATGAACGGCTTCAGTATGCATATCTGTGTGTTGCCAGTCAGGCATTTTTAAGCCGTACAGGTCTTGTAAAGCAGGCCAAACTTCTTCTCAATGTAATTAATTCAATTCCTCAGGAAGGCTATACCCGTACAAGTCTTTTGAGAAGCTCATTTCTGATTCAGGAAGCAGAAGTTTCTGGTGAAGGTCCTGGTCAGGGAACAGGCCGTTTTGCAGCCATGCTTCGTGAAGCTCAGGCAACTGAAAATAAAAACCAAGGCACTTCTGATAATCCCCTTTCTGTAATGGACAGACTCTTGGATTCTGCTGAAACTTTTGGTCTTTTAGATGTAAGGGGCAGAGATGAAAAAGGCGGAAAAATCTATGTAAAGGGAAACCTGCTGAATAATTTAGAAAACGCACCTTCTCTGGAAACCAGAAAAAACTTAAAGGTACTGAACATTGATGCCGGATTTAATGCCATGATTTTTCCGGGGCTTCCCCTCAGTTCTCTCCTGCAGCTTGTTTCTTTTATGGATATAAAAAAATTTGATACGGCAGCAGTTTTTGAAATTACAAAAAAATCGGTAATGAGATTTTTTGATCTGGGCTTTAAGGGAGCTGATTTGTACAAGCTTGTAAAACAGTTCAGCAGTTACGAAATCCCGGAAAATCTTGTTGTTTCAGTTGATGACTGGAGCAGTTCATATTCTTCAGTTTCTCTTTTTAAAGGCTACATATTAAAAATCCATCAGTCCCAGACTGTTATTGTTAAAAACAATCCTGCCATTGCCCCATACATAAATGAGGAACTTGCGCCTGGAATTTTCCTCTTAAGCGTTCAGACAGACGAAGAGGCGGAAGCTATAATCCGTAACAGCGGACTGGATTTTATCGGAAGCATTCAGACTGCAAAAAAAGAAGTTTCCGGGCCTGTTTTTCCCATTTTTGAACCAGGAAGACCTGAAATCCAGACTGCCAGTGAAACAGCAGTTACTTCAATTACAGTTTCAACAGAAGAAGAACGGAAGACTCATTTTGAAAACCTTCGGGCCCAGCTGGATAAGATAAAAGTTACACCAGAACAGCGGGAAGGACTTCTTCTCAGAATCAACAGAAAAATCATTCTTACTCCACAGCAGCTTATTGCCGACAGCGTAAAGCAGGAGCAGATTGAAGCCAGCGGAATGGATTTTCAGGGAAAAATTCACGTGGCAGAAAGTGCCATTACTCAGCGCATGATGCTGGAACTGGAATATGAAGACAAAAACGGGGAAGAAGGAATTGCCGTAATCGTTGGAACTCCAACTGGTGTGGAAAAAAACAGTATGGATGCGGCTGTTCATCTTGTTGTAGAACCAGATCACGAAGAAAGAACTTTCTCTCTTGGTCAGGCAAGAAATGTAAAAAGAATCCGCGGCTCTGTAATTTTGCGCTAACAGTTTTTTTATGTTACTATATAAAAGTACAAATAATTAACGGGTAAAAAATATGATTTCTGGAATTTTAATTGAAGGCCTGATTTACGGTGTTGTAATTCTTGGCGTATTTATGACTTTTCGTATTCTGAATTTCTGCGATATGACAGTAGACGGAGCGTTTCCTATGGGAGCCTGCATTCTTGCAGCCTGTCTGACTGCTCATATTCATCCTGTAATTGCACTTATTCTTGCGTTTACAGGCGGCGTTGCTGCAGGAATGTTCACCACATTAATTTACACAAAACTGCGTATTCCAGATCTTCTGGCAGGTATTCTTGTAATGACAATCCTTTACTCAATTAACCTGCGCATAATGTCAAACAAAGCAAATGTTTCCCTCATTAAAGTAAACACAATTTTTACCTCCCTCTCAAAGATGTTTCCTTCAATTTCTGAGGAATGGGTAATCGTCATTTTTATGGTAATTTTTACAGCTGTGTTAACTTTCCTGCTTAATCTTTTCTTTACTACAGATTTTGGTCTTACAATGGGTGCCCTTGGCTCAAATCCTCAGATGGTAATCAGTCAGGGAGTTGATCCCAAGTTTATTCGTGGTGCCGGAATCTGTATTGGAGACGGACTTGCAGCTTTAGGCGGCGCACTTTTTGCCATGTTTCAGGGATTTGCTGATGTTTCAAGCGGAACTGGTGTAGTAGTAAGCGGTCTTGCTTCCCTTATGCTTGGAGAATTTCTTATTCATTCCAATAAAATCGGCTGGCAGACTTTCCGTGTAATTCTTGGTTCAATCCTTTACCGGGGACTTATGTATGCAGCCCGCCGTTATGGAAGTTACATTCACCTGGGACCAAACGACCTTAAACTTATTACTGGTGGTTTAATTATTGTTTGTCTGATTATTTCTCAGGCAAATATAAAAAGCTGGTTTAAAGAGCATTTAAAAAAACCGGAATAAAAAGGGGAGAAGTCTCTCCCCTGCGTCACACTTTGTTGTGCCGCACCCCACTCTGCGGGGCACATCCCCGCAACGCCCCTTTCGGGCCATAAGGAATCAAAATGCTGGAACTTAAAAATATTGGAATCACTTTTCATCCTGGTACACCTGACGAAAATCAGGCCTTAAAAAACATAAATCTTACTATTAATAAAGGGGATTTTATTACAGTAATCGGTTCAAACGGTGCCGGAAAATCCACTCTCTATAATGTAATTGCAGGAACCTTAAAACCAACTTCAGGACAGATTATTCTTGATCAGAAAGAGGACGGTAATCGCCGGGAAATAACTGGTGATCCGGAATATAAAAGAGCCCGTTACATAGGCCGTATTTTTCAGAATCCTCTGCTTGGAACAGCAGGAAAAATGAAACTGGAAGATAATATGATTATCTGTTCAAAAAAAGGTTCAAAAGGACTGCGTATTTCCCTTAACAGCAAAAAAAGGGAAGAATTCCGTACCTGGCTTAAAGAACTGAATATGGGACTGGAAAACCGGCTTAATGACAATGTTGATCAGTTTTCCGGCGGACAAAGACAGGCCCTTACTCTTTTAATGGCTGTAATGAGTCATCCGGATCTGCTTCTTCTTGATGAACATACTGCAGCCCTGGACCCTTCCAATGCAGACCTTGTTATGCAGCTTACACTAAAATTTACAAAAGAGATGGGATTAACAACAATGATGGTTACCCACAATATGCAGCATGCCCTGGAATACGGTAACCGCCTTATTATGATGCACAAAGGTCAGATTATTCTGGATGTAGCTGGGGAAGAAAAATCCAGACTTACAATGGACAATCTGGTTGAACTGTTCAAAAAAATCAGCGTAAACAGCGACAATCTTCTTTTGCAGTAAAAACATCTTGATCAGGGCAAACGCATTATAACCGATTTTATATTAAAAATGGCGCAAAGGAGTGAAACGGCTTGCGAAAACACTCGTTTTGTGCTGCCG
>JAEDGQ010000070.1 GCA_016297415.1 Treponema sp. | reverse complement strand
GCATTTTGCGCACACGTAAATAAACGAGTATTTCTGTTTTTTGCGAAGCAAAAATGCGAGCCTTTGCGAGCAAAGAAATACTCGCAGCGTGCTTGCACGCAAGCATCCCTGACGCAGTCAGGGTCGTGCGCATTTTGCGCACACGTAAATAAACGAGTATTTCTGTTTTTTGCGAAGCAAAAATACGAGCCATGCGAGCAAAGAAATACTCGCAGCGTGCTTGCACGCAAGCATCCCTGACGCTAACTGTTGAGTCTGACGCCATTATCCAGTGCCAGAACCTGTAGTTTTTTATCTTCAGTTAAAAGCACAGCTCCATTACGGCGGGCAAGAACAAAGTAATACATATCGTATACCGGATGGTTTAATCGGGTTGCTTCGTGGAGAGCTTCGACGGCGAGTTCTACAGTTGGAATAAAATCGTCAACCAGCTGAAAAAGCAGAAGCATGCTTTTTATGGCATTATCTTCATCCACAATGCCCATTTTTATATATTTCCACAGAACATTGGTTACTTCGCTGTCAAAAAGAACAGGAGCCAGAACTAAATCTGCTTTTTCCAGAGTCTGCCTGTATATAGTAGATTTTGCTCCATTAAAAACAATTTCAAGGGCAGCACTGGCGTCTAAAACTACTGTCATTTACACCTCCTGCCGGTCCCTGTCCTGACGGATAAGTTCTGCAGGAGAAGGTACATTTTTATTCATTGTAAGATTCATCTGACTAATGGAATTTAAAACTGCAGCACGGGAAGAAACCTGTTCTGACTTTTCTGTCAGACCTTCTTTTAACATGTGAATTGTCTGCTGTGTAATACTGCGGTTTTCTAACTGCGCTTTAATTGCAAGCAAAGCATATAAATCCTGTGGAAAATCCCTGACCTGTAACAATGCCATAAGGCCTCCTTAAAGATCACCGCGACAGCAGTACCTTTTACTGTATGCAAATATACTGCATATTGCATACAACATCAAGAAAAATTCGCTCTATAAGCTCAAAATACCCACCTCTCCCATAAAAACAATTTTTCTGCTAAATTAGTTCCTGCATTTTATAAAGGGAACAGAGTGAAATTCTCTGACTCGACGCGGAACGGTAAGCTTTTGCAAGTCCGAATACTTTATGAATGCCTCTTTCCCTGGGAAAGTGAACTTACAATTTTGGTCCTTACGCAAAACTCTGAGGACCGGAGGATATTTTTATGAAAAGCACATTTAAGCGTGTTTTACTGGCTTTTGCTGCACTGGCAGTAATTGGATTTGGATTTACAGGTTGTCAGCAGGAAGCTGAGACTGAGTATGTGTATATTTATGTTGGTGGCGCTGATAAGC
The DNA here is from genome assembly GCA_016297415.1 of Treponema sp. Taxonomy (GTDB): domain Bacteria; phylum Spirochaetota; class Spirochaetia; order Treponematales; family Treponemataceae; genus Treponema_D. Next base: position 9,197 of record JAEDGQ010000070.1, on the reverse strand, counting down.
TTGCAAAAAACGATGCACTTATCGGAAGCTGGTCTGTAACATATCCAGACACAGGTTATGGTGCATACAAAGAACAGTACAATATTTCTACAACAACATTCGATAACAATAACGGTGATGGTTCTGGAAGCTACTATGCTGGCAATGAACTGTGTGTTTTAAAATTATCTGAAACAGAAGGTTACATCTACGTAAAATATACACGTTCTATGAACGCTGACTGGTCTTACTCTGAAACAGCTCCAGACGTTGGTAAATGGTATGCAATTCACTATGAAGATTTAACAGCTTCAACAATCAAAATTGCCGGAGCATACAAGGCTACTGGAAAAACATCTGCTGAAACACTTGCAGAAGCAATCCAGGAATTTACTGTAGCAAACGGATATTTTAACACACACTCATCTTTGACAAAATAATCTGAGCGTTCAGTTTTAATATACGACAATTAAAATCTGCCGTCAAGAAAACAGAATAAACTGTCAGCAGGCGTTGCGGGCGGCGTTTGAGCCCGCAGAGTGGGGTGCGGCACAACGAAGTGTGACGCAGGGGAGAGACTTCTCCCCTATATTTCCTCCCTCTTTTTTATCCCCTGAACATATAACCTGCGGTAAATGAGCGGCCCGGCATAGGGTAACGGTCGTGATAATAATGACGCTCATCAAGCAGGTTTTTAACTTCAAACATAAAAGTAGAGCGGGTTGTTGCCTGCCATTTAATAATCAGCTGAAGATCATTCATTTCGTCATACCAGTAAAGATTAAAATTATCTTCCTGACGCTTTCCTGTGTAAATGTAATTTGCTCCAATATCAATTTTAAGAGGCAGATGAACTGTTACTCCTGCATTGCACTGCCACTGTGGAACCCACATTATCTGATAACCTCCATCTAGCTGTGCCTTTGTATTTGTAACACCTGCATTAAAGCCTGCATATTTAAAATCTTTTGCAATACCGGCCTCAAAAGTGCGATAGTCTGCACTGACTGTATTCACCGGCATAAGGGTTTTGCCGTTATAGGCCCAGCGGATTTTATTTCCGTATTTTGCATAAGTATATGTAAGGCTCAGAGGTAAAAATGTAAAAGGACTTTTCCAGCCTGAAACAACTGCCCAGCCTTCTTCCGGTTTTAAATCAGGATTTCCTTTTCCGCCGCCACCTTCCCAGTACAGCTGATTAAAGGTTGGAAGCACAAACTGACGGAATGCAGAAACTGAAAGTCCTGTCTTTTTTGAAGAAACTGTAAGCTGTGGAAGCAGTTCAAAATCTTTATTTGTAGAAGCAAGAACTCCCATAGATGGAATAATTTTTACCCAGTCACCGGCACTCCAGCTCCAGTCAATTTTTGATGTGTTGTGAAAACGCTGCTGTGAAGAACCGGAAATTTTATTTTCAAGGCTGAACACAGATGACACATTAAAACCATAAAAATTTTCTGCTGTCAGAAGCAGGTCTGTTGTGTGCATCTGAGTTTTGTCATGCTGGGTGGCAGTCTGGTCATAATCAATCTGATTGTACTGAGCCGTAAGATTTGCAGTTAGCACAGCAAGTTTTTGAGTTACAAGCCTGGCCTTTACTGTCTGAAAAGAATTAAAGTCGTCTTCAATTCCCACATTGCGGTCAGAGCCTGTGCCAAAAGCTTTAAGCTGATTATAGAAAAACTTTGATGTTCCGCTGACAGTAAGGTTATCTGAAACAATTGTGTTAAAGGATGCAGAAAGGTTTCCAAGTCTGGACCAGTTGTTTCTTAAAATTTTGCCTTTTGAATCAAGATATTCATTGTCAGCCTTATTTGCCTGAGCGTTAATCTTAAAGCCTGTATTTCCGATTACATCACGATATTCCGCAAAAGCAGTAATTGTATCCGCAAAGGATGTTCCGTACGAAGTAACCAGTGTCTTAAAATCAAAGCCCCGTGCAGAAACAAGCCTTGTGCGGATGTAAACAACACAGCCTGCAAACTGGTCTGTGGAAGTATCTGGAATTTCAGAAATTGTAATAGATTCGATTGAGTTAATGTCTATGCTGTTCCAGTCAAATTCTCCTGTTCCAGGCTGAGTGGCAAGAACGCCGTCAACATACACTTTGCAGCAGAAACCGGAATAACCTTTGTAACTGAAATTTGAAGCTGTTCCAGAACCACCGGAACTCATTACAAGAAGCCCTTTCTGTCTTAAAAGTTCGGGCAGAGATGAAACTGCAGAATTTTTGATTTCTTCAGATGTAAATGTTTTTTCGACTTTTTCGGGGGAATCTACAATTGTAACAATCTTGCCCAGATCAATTGTCTGAGAAAAAACAGACAGGGCAAAAGAAGATGCCACGGCCAGAAATGAGAAAAGCTTTTTCATTTTTCCTCCGGATGCAGAGCATGTACATCCAAAAAGCAATTATTGTCTGCCGCAACAGACAACCATGGGGCATTCGGACTTTAACCGTTTCATTTCAAGACAGGGAATTTCACCCTGATTTCCCCCATGGATTTTCAATTTCTTCTATAAATATAGCGGATTACCGGTTTTGTGTAAAACCTCTGCTTTTAGTAACAGCCCTCTGAACAGAAAACAAGAAAGGCCGGGCAATTATACAAAGTGCAAAAACAGTGCTGGCTGCAAGAGAAACATTCATGGCAAATCCTCCGGCCAGAATCACTTTAAGCAGAGCCAGATTTCTTTCCCCCATCATAAAAAAACCGCTTAAATCTGCAAGGGGCCCCGTAACAAAAATAATCAGAAAAACGGAAACAACGGAGCCCCGGACATAATCCCCAGTTTTCCAGTCACACTTTTTTAAAATCCCGGTTCCAGCCAGCACTCCACCAGCCGTTCCGGCAAATCCCCAGCTTATCATTTGATAAAGTGTCCAGGGCCCCTGACCAAAAATAAAGTTGCTTAAAAGAGCTGTAAGAGATCCGATTAAAAAACCTTCAACGCCTCCCAGGGCAACTCCACTCAAAAAAATAACGGCAAGCAGAGGATTAAAATAGGGCACAAAACTGAACACAGACCTTACACCAATGGCCAGGGCACAAAGTTCACTGACAAGTACCAGCCGAGAAGCAGAAGGCTTAGATCTTTCAAAAGCAATCCAGAAAGCAGCCACAATAAGACAGATAATAACTGTAGAAACCCAGGAATTAAAAATCATCTTCCGTAACGATTCCTTTTTTTATTCCACCGGTCATACGGACACAGGCAGTTGTATAAAAATTGTTTTCCGCAAAAAAGTTTCTGACAGTGTCACTTCCGCAAAGCTGACCTTCAAACATCATGCTCACATAATCCGCGGCAGAAGCACAGAATTCCAGGTCGTGACTTACAATTACAATAGTTTTTTTTGCCCCGGAAAGACCACGAAGCAATTTAGCCAGTTCTTTTTTGTACCCGTTATCAATGCCTTTTGTAGGCTCATCCAGAAGAAGAATATCAGTTTTTTTTGAAACAGCCTTCATAAAAGCCAGTTTCTGCATTTCGCCGCTGCTCAGGTCGTAAGGGTGCATGGTAAGCTTTTTTTCAAATTCTTTTTTTTCTAAGCCCGCTTTAGCAATTTCCTCCGCCACAGTTTTTTCCGTAAAAATATTTCTTACATTCTGGCTCATCATGCAGACAGAGCCTTCAAGCTTAATTTTTCCGGAAGAAGGTTTTTCAAGGCCGCATAGAAGTTTCAGAAGTGTGGACTTTCCAGAACCGTTAGCTCCCACAATTGCGTAAATTCTTCCTTTTTTTATTTCCAGGTTCAAATCCCGAAGCACAAAATCCTGATTTTTTTTATATTTAAAAGAAAGATTTTTAATTTTAATGACAGGGGCGTTCCGGCTTTCGCCGTCAGGCTGTCCACTGTTCCGCGGAGTCCCGCTCCATTCAGGCCGATTCTCGTCCTGAACGCCTTCGGCGCAGTTACCATCCTTAACGCGGTTCTTAAACCACATACGGCCGTCGGCAACAGTCAGGGGCAATTCATTTTTTTCTCCGGCTTTTACGGCAACACGGCATGGAGCAGGTAAAAATTCAAAAAGGTTTTCATCTTTACTTTCAAGAATTTTTTCAGCAGTTTCTAAAGGAGTTCCAGAAGCAGCAATTTTTCTGTTTTTTAACAGCACAACCTTTCCGGCTTCTGCAAACAGATCTTCCAGTCTGTGTTCACTCATAATAATTGTAGTACCCAGTTCCCGGTTGATTTTTTTTAAGGTGTTAAAAAAACCTGACGCAGCCACAGGATCCAGCTGGCTTGAAGGTTCGTCCAGAAGAAGATAATCCGGTTTTAATGCCATAACGGAAGCCAGATTTAAAAGCTGTTTCTGACCACCGCTTAAAAATTCAACATCCTTATCCAGCCAGTCAGTTATTCCAAAGTAAGAAGTAAGTTCTGCAACACGACGATGCATAAGTTTCTGGTCAAGACCCTCATTTTCCATACCAAAGGCCAGTTCGTGCCAGACTTTGTCTGTAACAATCTGAGAATCAAAATTCTGAAAAACAAAACCAGTTTTTTCTCCAGCGTTTTTTAATTTCTGTTCAATAAGGTTAAGAAGCGTTGTTTTTCCGCTGGCAGATTTTCCAATAAGGAGAATAAAATCCCCTTCCTTTACTTCAAGTTCTGTTCCGTTAAAATCGATTTTATATTCCATAATTTAATTACTTTCTGATTAAACATTCAACTGAAGGTAAAAGCGCAAACAAACAGAATGCAGCAAAAACTCCAGTTTCTTTTGTGTTTTCCCAGAATTTTTCGGCTTTTATTACAGGGTAAAAATCAACAGCAAAAAATTCCTGGTTTATTCCATAAATTACAAAAGCACAAAGGGCAATTCCCAGTAAAACCATTGTAAAATCCCAGAAACCAAAACTGTACTTTAAGAAGGAAGTTCTTTTTCCGTTTTTAAAGCCTCTGTCTTCCATAGTTCTGGCTGTAAAAACTCCGTCTTCCAGAGTTGATGCAAAAACAGCATTCACTTCTTTTATATCTCTTTTTATTCCAAGAGCCTGTCTTGCCTGACGGATTTCTTTAGCCCGCTTAAAAACAAGGGGAATTGTCCTTAAAATCATAGACATCATAAGGCTTATTGCTGGAAAAAAAGGACTGAAAAGATAAGTAAATTTTTCTACTGTCAGAACACAGCCGGCAGCCATAAACCATTGAATCATTACAACAAATGTAAGCCCCATATTCAGACCATAAAAAAAAGCTTCTTTCGTAAAAGGTCTTCCACAAATACTGAAAAGAACAGTATCTCCCCAATGGCTTACAATGGGATTTAAGCAGGAAAGAACAACAAAAAACGGCATAAGTCCCGCCAGAATTTTAAAAGCTTTCCAGTTTTTTAAAACCCCATTGTAAAAAAGGGCAAAAATCAGGGATGATGCAGAAAAAAGAGGATGCCGTACTGCAATGGAAAAAACAATAATTAAGAGGAAGAAAAGAAAATCCCTTACAGGATGGGAAGTCTTTTTAAATACAGATGTCATTACAGACCAGTCTTTTTTACGGCACTTCCAGGTCTGTAAATAAAACTGACACCAGTTCCGTCGGTAGCAATTTTAAGGTCGTTGTTCTGGTTAAAAGTATGGATCCATGGAACTAAAAGACCTATGCCAGTACCAAGAACTGCACCGGCACAAACATCAGTTGCAAAGTGATTTCCGCTGGCCATTCTAAGACCTGCAGTTGTTACAGCAAGAGAAAAGCTTCCGGCGGCAACAGCGTATTTCCAGTTTGACTCTGGAAAGTATTTTGCAAAAGTATAAGTAGAAAAAGCAGCTCCGGCAAAAGCCATTGTGCTGTGACCAGACGGAAAGGAATTGTTCCAGTCCCCGTCCTTAAGGTCTTTTTCAGGTTTTTCAGAGTCAAAATAAACATAAGGACGGGCTCTGTTTATTGCCAGCTTTGAAAGTTCTTTGGCTCCGTTTGCAATCAGGAGAGTTTCTGCATACATAACACCAACAGTAAGCCACTCTTCTTTATCAGTGGCAGCAAGAACACAGGGAGCCGCCATGGAAAGAGCAAGTGTCAGGTCAGCACAGTTATCAAGTTTTTTGTTGTATGACTTCATAAATGGACGGTCAAAACCGTTGATGTTGTCTTTATTGTAGATTTCAGCCGGATCGTATTTTCCACGGTTAAGTTCCATTACATTATCAAGTATAAGATCTCCCCCGGAAAGAAGAACACCGGTACCAAGAAGAATTCCGTCAGTAAGAGGATCCAGCGTAAAAACTTTTCCGCTTCCCCAGACATCAAAACCAGGCTCTGCAAAAACAGAAAGAGAAAGCACTGTCAGAGCGAATAATCCAGATAAAGTTTTTTTGAAGAAAGATGTCATAAAAAATCCTCCGCAACAGTAAAAATCCGCCGAACCAAAGCACCGGAAATTTGAACTTTGGCTTCACCGTTTTTAAGGTCAGTTTTAAGCCTGAATCTGTTTTAATTCTACCTCAAAAAAGATAAGATTAAAATAGCAGAAAAGGTGAACCCAAGTGCAAACCACGGAATGACAGAATTGCCGGAGCCGGCGGTTAGCAGTATCAGATTTTTGCCCCGGGTTGAGCCTTAAAAACTTAAATAACTCTGACAGACACCGCCGTACGGTGTTTTGAGCCAGAAAGGAGGTGTGATAAAAATTACGTCCTTGTAATTTTTATCACTGCAGAATGCTGCTACGTTGTATCATCATTCTGCAGATACAGTGCCTCCTTGCACTGCCGCTAACGCGGTGTTTCAAAAGGAGAAAATATGAACTTCATAAAACAAAATATGCCTGGAATTATAGTTTCACTTTTAGTTGCAGTTCCAACCTGGTATCTGGGATCTATGTTTCCCATTGCAGGTGGTCCTGTAATCGCAATTATTGCAGGAATGATAATTGCCCTTTTCTGGAAAGACAAAGGAATCTGTGCCGGAGGAATTAAGTTTACTTCAAAAAAAATCCTCCAGTGGGCAGTAATTCTTCTTGGATTTGGCCTTAACCTGAATGTAATTCTAGAAACAGGAAAGCAGAGTCTTCCGATTATTGTCTGCACAATTTCTACTTCCCTGATTCTGGCTTTTATAATGTACAAAGTAATGAAAATTCCTTCAAAGATTTCTACACTTATTGGTGTTGGTTCTTCAATCTGCGGTGGTTCAGCTATAGCAGCTACTGCTCCTGTAATTGATGCAGATGATGAAGAAGTTGCACAGGCTATCAGCGTTATCTTTTTCTTCAATGTGCTGGCAGCCCTTCTCTTCCCTGCATTGGGAAAATTAATGGGCTTCTGTACAACAGACGGAACAGCTTTTGGAATTTTTGCAGGAACAGCAGTAAACGACACAAGTTCAGTAACAGCTGCTGCAAGTACATGGGACAGTATGTTTAATCTTGGAAGCGCAACACTGGACAAAGCCGTAACTGTTAAATTAACACGCACTCTGGCAATCATTCCCATTACACTGTGTCTGGCTCTTTATCGTACACATCAGGAAAAAAAAGGTTCTCTTGCTGCTGAAGGAACAGGTTTAGAAACAGAAAGTGAAACAAACTCTCCGGCAAAAGTTAATCTGGCAAAAATTTTTCCATGGTTCATTCTTTATTTTATCGCCGCTTCAGTAATTACAACTTTGTGTTTTCACTTTATCAAGGACGAAACAATTCTTAATACTGTAAAAACAATTTTCCATTACCTTAAGAATACAAGTAAGTTTTTTATTATCATGGCTATGGGTGCCATTGGTCTTAACACAGACATTGTTAAGCTTGTAAAAACAGGCGGTAAACCACTGGTTTTAGGTGCAGTCTGCTGGATTGGAATTACAGGTGTAAGCCTTGTTCTGCAGCATGTAATGGACCTCTGGTAATTAAAGGAGAAAAGTGTTCAGCTATTTGTGGCAAAGTGGAATGGTAGTCTTTTCCAAGAATTTTAAAAAATTACAGCAAAATCAACACCAGAGAATGCAAACCCATTTCTTTCCCTATTGATTTCGTCACACTGACTTGAATTCCCAGACCCACTTATAAAAAAAGACTGATACTGTGACATTTTTACATATACCTATACAAAATAAAAGGTATATATTATAATGATATTTGGAAGTGCCTGAACTGGCGGTTAACTCCCAAACTCTACCAGCTTTTGCTGGAATTTAATTTTGGGAGGCTTTGCATGAATTGGACGCTGTTTTTTTCCGCTGCAACTTTTGTTGTAACGGCAATCAGTACGATTTATGTGATTCTCTCTTTCTACAAAAAAGATAAAGAGTAAAAATATAGCCGCCAAAGTTTGACCCACTGACGGCGGCTATTCGCAAAAAGTGGAGATAACCCGATGTTCGGGCATTTCCTCTTTTTTTAATATACCACCAACTAGCCTTTCCGTCAAATCTATTGCAATTCACTCAGAATAAAAAAACTCAAACGCTTCTGAATAATAACCTATACAAAATAATAGATATATGCTATACTAATTTTGGAAGTGCCTGATTCTATGGCGGCGTCTCCCTAACTCAACTGGTTTTGCCAGAATTTGATTTTAGGGAGGCTTTGCGGAATGACTTTATACGAAATTCTTTCGTTGGCTATTGATTTAGCCATTCTCATTCTGACAGCCCTTTCTTACTTAAAAAATAGAAAGAGTTAAAAAGTAAAGCCGCCCTATCTGTCTACATGTGGCGGCTTTATCGTTACACAGTGGAGACGACCGACAGAATCGGGCACTTCTTCCTTTCTTAATATACCACCAATAAGCCTTTCCGTCAAATCAATAAAAAATCAATATAACACAAAATAAAAAACCGGGCTTGATTTTTTATGAGTTTTTAGCGAAGCGTTAAAAAACTCATGGCTCGTGCAAACTAAGCGTTCATTGATATTCCAGTTTTTAGCACGAGCCAGGACAGAGCTTACGCGTCACCTGTAAAGTTTGTTGTAACCTGGAATATTCTTAATGTCATCTGGTATACATCTTTAAAAACAGGTAAGTCATAATACAAAGCCATATTTTTTCCGATATAGGGGCTGTCCCAAAAGTAATGAGTGTAGCACTCATTGAGTCCTTCGACAGGCTCAGGAACCACTCGTCGAAATGACTGCTACACTAAATATGGTGGTTTCGATAAACTCAACCACCGTAATGCAAACTTATTGGACAGCCCCTATAAAATTGTTAAATAGTTAAATCCGTGCCGCTACGCGCCACTAGTTAAAAGCCCGAACACTACAAACATA
>JAEDGQ010000069.1 GCA_016297415.1 Treponema sp. | reverse complement strand
TCACTCCTTTGCGCCATTTTTCAATACAAAATCAGTTATAATGCGTTTGCCCTGATCCACTACTCCATTCTGATTTTTTTTAGTATATTAAATGAAAGAGGTATTATTAAAATGGCAGAATCCTGTACACACAACTGTTCAACCTGCAGCTCAGCCTGCGCATCCAGAGATTTAAAATTTCACCTTAACCCTGAAAGTTCTGTAAAAAAAGTAATCGGTATCGTTTCGGGCAAGGGTGGTGTGGGAAAATCCCTTGTTACAGCCCTTATGACTGCTAAAATGGCAAAAAAAGGTTACCGCTGTGCAGTTCTTGATGCTGATATTACCGGTCCATCAATTCCTACAAGTTTCGGTGCATCCGGCGACAGTGTTCTGTGTAACGAAAAAGGACTTTTGTTCCCGGAAACTACAGAGTCAGGCATTCAGCTTATGAGTATGAATTTCCTTCTCCCAAACCAGACTGATCCAGTTGTATGGCGGGGTTCAATGATTAACGGATTCGTTAAAAAATTCTGGGAAGAAGTTATCTGGGACAATGTTGATTTTATGTTCGTTGATATGCCTCCTGGAACAGGTGATGTTCCTCTTACAGTATTTCAGAGCCTTCCACTGGACGGAATCATCATCGTTTCTTCTCCACAGCAGCTTGTCCGGGTAATTGTAGAAAAAGCAGTTAAGATGGCAGAAAAAATGAATGTTCCAATCATCGGTCTTGTTGAAAACATGAGTTATGTTCAGTGTCCTGACTGTAACAAACAGATTAAGATTTTTGGTGAAAGCAATGTAGAAAAAATTGCTATGGACTATCATCTGCCTCTTCTGGCAAAAATTCCAATGAGTCAGGAAATCAGCCGTGCAGTAGACGAAGGTGAAATCGAAAGTCTTAATTCAGATTTCTTAGATGCTGCAGCAGCCCTTGTAGAAAAACTGTAGCAGTAAAAATATGATTACACCTGAAGAAGCCCGCACTCGGGCAGAAAACAATTTCAGATCCGGCTTGAACTGTACCCAGTCTGTTGTAGAAGTTTTTGCGGCAGAACTGGGATTTGACCCAAAAACAGTCATGTCTATTGCACTTCCTTTTGGTGGCGGCACCTGCCGTATGAGGGAAACCTGCGGAACTTTCAGCGGCATTATGATGTGCCTTGGTATGTTCAAAGGTATTCCAGGGGGCGACAAAGACGTAAAAGACGATATTTATAAAGACGGTCAGGCTCTGGCAGAACGATTCAAAAAAAGCAACGGCTCAATTATCTGCAGAGAACTTCTCGGTCTTGCTCCTTTAAATTCAACACAGGATCACACTCCATCTTCTCCCGTTTCGGAGGCCCGTACTAGGGAATACTATAAAAAGCGTCCTTGTCCTGCCCTCTGCGGAGAAGCAGCAGCCATATTTGCAGAATATCTGGCAGCCCGAAAAAAAGAGGCTGAGCTTGAATAAGAAACTTCTTCTGGCTCCAATGGCCACCCTTTCTCACGAAGCTTTCCGCCGGAGTGTAGAACGTTTTGGCGGCTGCGATGAATATTTTAACGAAATGATAAATGCAGGTTCTCTTCTTCATCAGGGACCTTTTGAAAAATTCTACATGATGAGCGGTCCTGCCCCGGAAAAAATGGTCTGGCAGATTACAGGTACAAGAGCCGACTACATGGCACAGGCCGCAGATACTCTTGCACAGCTTCCCGGACTGGGAATCGACATTAATATGGGCTGTTCGGCACCACAAATTGCAAACACAGGTGCCGGTGTTTCCTGGATGACAAAACCAATTGCAGAAACTCAGACAATGGTGCATGCAGTAAAATCAGCCCTGGAAAATGCCGCAAAGAACGGAGTTCCTTCCCGCAGACTTTCAGTTAAGCTTCGTCTTGGGGGAGAAAACTTTACAGACAAAGGTTTCTTTGAATTTACAGATATGCTGGTAAGTGAAGGTGTTTCAATGCTAACCCTCCACCCCCGTACCCAGAAAGAAAAAATGGCACGCCGGCATCCCCGCTATCAATATGTTGAACAGCTTGCTCTCAGATATCCGCACATTCCTGTAAATCTGAACGGTGATGTTAAGGATAAAGCCAGTTACGATTTTGCTGTAAGTCAGGCTCCTCATGCCAGCGGTGTTATGATTGCCCGGGCAGCAGCTTCAAGTCCCTGGATTTTTGCCAGTCTTTCGGGACTTCTTGGTGACGAAGAAACAGATATGCAGCAACTGGCACTGGACTTTATAGATGATGTAGAAAAATACCAGCCCCCAGAGTTCTGGCCTACCCGTCTCCAGCGTTTTTTCTGTTATTACTGCCTCAACTTCAGTTTTGCCAGTTACTTCAAGACTCAGATGATAAACGCAAAAAACATTGAAGACTCCAGAAACCGTGTACGGGAATATTTCGAAAAAGTTCCTCAGGACCGATATAAAAAACTGTAATTTGTTTTTTGCAGCATTTCTTTTATAATAGGTAGAAGCATATAAGGAGAAGCTTTTCGTTGAAAATTATTTTTCTTCTGCTGTCAATTCCGTTCATTCTGATAATGCTGGTTTTTGCATTTCTGCTTTTCAGACGAAAAGACCCTCTTGCAAAAGCACTATGCACCCTGAACATTGGCGCTATTGTTTCTACAGTTATTTATATTCTTTCTATCCTCAACTTTCCTTATAACATTTCAATGTTTTTCAGCGGCTGCTACTACTCAAGCGTTCACTGGCTGCTGCTTCTTTTTATCAACTTTCTTTTTATCCTTACAGAAACTCCAGTTAAAGCCACATCTGTCCAGGCCTTTTTTATAATTTCAAAAATTATCGCAGCTCTGGACACAGCTTCGCTGCTTTTAAATGTATATACACACCATGCTTTTACTTTAACCCCATATATTAATGACGGTAGTTTCTACTGCTGGGTTGCAAATTATAAATTTGCCTTCTTAGTTCACCTTGTACTGTGCTACATTCTCTGTGCCATTATTTTTTTTGGACTTATAAAAAAAACTGTACAGACAAGCCGTTTTTACAGGGCAAAGTATTTTACAGAATTTCTTATTCTTCTTTTCGTTGTTCTTTTTAATGCAGGCTTTCTCATTGCAAAACTTAAGTTTGATTTTTCAATGCTTACTTACAGTTTCTTCTCCATGGCATCTACATATTTTGCCTTCTACTCAGTTCCACGCAAAATCGAAACTGCCATGCTTCAGCTTGTATCTGATAATATTTCAAACGGTATCTGCTGTTTTGATAAAGACAGAAAAATCATTTACACAAACAAAATTGCAGCCGATTACTTCCCTGTTCCCGGCAATCTTACAAGTGAACTGGATAGTTTTCTTTCATCCGGAGAAAAAAAAGATTCCCGGAATTCAACAATCGTTTACAAAGGTTTTGAAAAAATCCTCCACGAGACTTTTCAAGTAATTACAGATAATTCAGACAAAATCATCGGGTATTTTATCAGCTTTGAAGACATAACTGACGAACTTAAATCCATAAACGAAGAACAGTTCAGGGCAACTCACGACAGTCTTACAGGCCTTTACAACAGAGAAAACTTTTTCCTGGAAGCAGAAAAAATTCTTCATAATGATCCTGACACACCACGCTATCTCGTTTGTACAAACATAAAGAACTTTAAGCTTATTAACGATCTTTATGGCTCGATTTTTGCAGACAATCTCCTGAAAAAACAGGTTTCATATCTTTCAATGATTCCGGGAGAAGATACTCTCAAAGGCCGCATTTCAGGGGACAAATTTGCCATGCTTATTCAAAAAAAGTATTTTGACGAAAAAAAGGCAATAGAAAATACAAGTTACATCCAGCAGTACACTTCTGAATTAAACTACAAACTTCACATTTACATCGGTGTATACGAAATTTCAGATCCCTTTGAAAAAGTACCCACAATGTACGACAAGGCAAATCTTGCCATTAAAAACATTAATTCTGACTACTCAATTTCACTGGCATACTACAACACAGAACTTCTTAATCTCATCCTTAAAGACAAAAATGTTGTAGCAAATTTTGAGTCAGCCCTGGAAAACGGACAGTTCAAAATGTATCTCCAGCCTCAGGTAACTGCAAGTGATGAAAAATGTGTTGGAGCAGAAGCCCTGGTGCGCTGGGTTCATCCGGAACAGGGAATAATTACTCCCCAGTCTTTTGTTCCAACTCTTGAAAGCACAGGATATCTGTACAAACTGGATCAGTATATCTGGACCGAAGCCGCAAAAACTCTGGCAAAATGGAAAAGTCAGGGCATCGACAAATATATTGCCGTAAACATTTCACCTAAAGATTTTTATTATCTGGATATTTACAAGATTTTCGTCAATCTTGTTAGAAAATACGAAATTGATCCTTCCCGTCTTAAGCTGGAAATTACAGAAAGTGTTCTTATGCACGACCTTAACATGAACAACAACATACTTGAACGACTCAGGGAATTCGGTTTTTCAATCGAAATGGATGATTTTGGTTCAGGCTATTCTTCATTAAATATGTTAAAGAATATGAATGTAGATATTCTCAAAATCGACATGACCTTTATTCACCAAACTTCAAATATCCAGCGAAGTCAGACAATTCTTAAAGTGTTCATAAAAATGGCAAAAACTATGGGTATGAAGATTATTATGGAAGGTGTTGAAGACAAAACTCACCAGAAGTTTCTCAAAGAGCTGGGCTGTGATTTCTTTCAGGGATATCTTTTCTCAAGACCGATTCCTTTAGAAGAGTTCGAAAACACATACAACAGGGAGGCACAGTAATGAGTACAAACAGTCTTATTTTTATGTACAGCATTACCTCTGTTGCCGTCTGTTTCTTTCTTATCTGGCTTACAGTTAGAGTTTTAAAATCAAGTCTGGACATTAAATTATACCTTGCTCTGCCCATGATACTGGGATTTTTTTCCATTATCAGTTACATAATCTTTATTAACTCCTACGGCTACAAAACTGCCCTTTTCTTCAACAGCCTGTACTTTATCGGTACAGACTGGATGGCCTTTTTTATGTTCAGGTTTTCGCTGGCCTACTCAGGAACAAAAAAGAAATTCAAATTCCTCAGTTTTATTTTTACAGTTCTCTGTATTACCGATTCTGTATCTCTGCTCTTAAATCTTAAACATCTCCATAGTTTTGACCTTGTTCAGACTTTCCTCAGTTCAGGTTTTTCATACTGGGGACTTGAGTTTACAACACTTCACTACTTCCACCTGGGATTCTGTTATGTAATGGTAGGGCTTACTTTTGTTCATCTTTTTGTTAATGCACTTCTTGCCCCTACCTATTATAAAAACAAGTTTGTAACAATTCTCTTTGCATACGGAACTGTAATTATCTGCAACTTCATCAGTTATACCCTTAACACTCCTGTAGATTTTTCAGTTGTTCTTTACGGTATTCTTGCCGGATTTATCTGTACTTACTCAAGCAAGCAGTTTCCTGCATATCTTGTAAACAGTTCACTTGTAAATCTCAGCAACACAATCTCGTCTGCAATTTTCTGTTTTGATTTTTCAGGAAAACTTATTCTTAAAAATGCAGCAGCCCAGCAGCTTATGGAAAAATCAATCGGCAATGATTCTGATGCAGAAACTTTCCGAAGAATTTTTCTGGAAACAAAGCCGAAGGAAATAACCCTTTCAATCAATAACAACCTCATCACTTCCGCACTGAATACAACGAGCTTTCAATTGAAGGAGCTTTTACCGGTTCCTATCTCAAACTGGAAGACAAAACTAACGAAATCAATCAGCTCAAAAACCGCCGTTACATGGTAACTCACGACAGCCTGACAGGTCTCCTTAACAGAGCAGGATTTTTCGAAACAGTTCAGCATGCCCTGGAGCATTACTCTTACATAAATCCCATTATGCTTGCTTCAAACATAAAAGATTTTAAACTCATAAACGAAATCTACGGAGAAAAAACAGGCGACAATATTCTTATCAACCAGGCAAACATGATGATCAATTACGCCCACCGCAAAAACATCAACGGCCGCCTTAACGATGACAAGTTTGCCATTCTTATGGAAAAAAAAGACTTTAATCACGAGATTTTTGAAGAAGCCTTCCAACTCTTAAACACAATTACCGAAGACAATATTTACCACATGAAAATATCTGTTGGTATTTACGAAATTCTCGATAAAAAAGAATCAGTTCAGAGTATTTACGACAAAGCCAAAATGGCCATGGACTCCATCGGTGACGACTATCAGTCAATGTTTGCCTACTACGACTCAACAATGATGGACCGTCTTATGGCAGAAAAAAATGTTGTAAGCGAATTTGAAAAAGCCCTGGAAGAAATGCAGTTTGAACTGTATCTCCAGCCTGTAACAAACGAAAAAGGAACTCTTTGCAGTGCAGAAGCCCTTGTCCGCTGGAATCATCCGAGAGACAGAATCATTACACCTGTAAACTTTATTGATATTCTCGAGCGGACCGGTCTTATCTACAAGATGGACCAGTATGTATGGGATATGGCAGCAAAGAAAGCAAAGGAATGGCAGACAAAAGGCATTACAGATATTCCAATCTCCATCAATATTTCCTCAAAAGATAAATACTACATTGATATAGCACAAGTACTTCTTTCTATTACATCAAAATACAATCTTGATCCATCCTGTCTTATTCTGGAAATTCGTGAAAAATCTCTCATGGAAAGTACAGAAAAAACAATGGAAATGTTCAATGCTCTGAAAGATGCCGGCTTTAAAATTATTATTGACCGTTTTGGAACAGGATATACATCCCTCAACATGCTCAAAGATTACAACGCAGACGGAGTTAAAATTGACACAGACTTCCTTTCCAATGACCACATTTCAGAAAAAAACAGAATCATTCTGACAACAATGATAGAACTGGCAGACAGTCTTAATATGCAGATAATTGCAGAAGGTGTAGAAACTAAAAACAATGTAATTACCCTTTCAGAAATGGGTTGCCGCCTTTTCCAGGGATATTACTTTTCTAAACCGCTCCCAGTCCGGGAGTTTGAATCTCTATACTTAAAAAAGAAATAAAGGACTGACCCCTTTACAATTTAGGAATCAGTCCTTAAAATCAGCCTGGTTAAAGTGTCCAATAATTGGGATGCACTTCACACTTCACAAAAAATCAGGCTTTTTATGGTGTATAAGCTTTATTTTTCGATAGTAATAGACTGATCGGCTGTAAAGCTTTTTCCAGGTTCAAGACTGATTAAAGCAGCCTTTTCTTCCCAGTTGTGTTCAGTATTTTCAGCATCAGCTGTACCGTACCAAGGTTCAATACAGTTAAAGCCGTTTCCTTCAACACCTTCTTCCCCGTTTCCGCCCTGCCATACCATAAGATATGGATAACCTGCACAGTTTACTTTAACTAAGCTGTTGTCTTTTTTATTGCGAAGACCTACCCAGTTAGACTTAAAAGCTGTAAAGAAGTGGCCGTTTCCAAAGCCATCAGCATTGATTGGAATAATACCTGGTTCTTTTTCACCGTAAGGTTTTGTACAGGGAGCAGTTCCTTCTTCATCAACAGCAAGCTGAGCTTCATCGTTGAGGCATACAGTTGTTAATGGTTCTTTAACTTCAAATTCATACTGATAATCAGCATTTGTAGTTCCTGCAGGATCTGTGTTACGAGGACAACAGAATGCTGTGTGGCTTCCAACAGAAAAAAGCATAGTTGTAGAATCTGTATTTGTTACAGTTGTAGTAAATACAAGCCCGTCATCTTTAAGCTCATAATGAGTTTTAAGGCTGAATTTCCACGGGAACTTATCTGCAGTTTCTGCATTTTCTGTAAGTTCAAAAGTTGCAGCAGTTTCACTCTGTTCTACAATCTTGTGTTCCATATCACGGCTCATACCGTTGTTTACAAGATGATATTCCTTGTCATTGTATGTATAAAAACCATCCTTAATGCGTCCTACATGTGGAAACAATACAGGAGCATGGAATTTCCATACAGATTCAGGGCCTTCAAATACATATTTTGTACCGTCTTTAACGCTGCGGAAAGAATTGATTTCGGCACCGTGTGTGTTAAGAACTACTTCGTAGTTTGCATTTTTAAGTGTAATAGTCATATTTTTATTTTATCATCATGGCGTTGCCGGCTCAAGTGCCGGCCGGGCTAACCGGGGTTCCGGCGTCTTACGCGCCTCCAGCACTTCGTGCCAGTAAACTGCCCCTAATATCCCTAACGCGTTTCAAGAATTCTGTACACGTCTTTTAAAAGTGCCTGTTTTTTTTCTCTGTTATAGATATAAACATCTTTCTGTGCATTATACAGATTTCCTTTATAAAATCTCAGGTCAAGGCTCAGTTCAAGAAGACAGAAATCTGTAACATTACCACACATCAAAGTCCAGACGCTTAAAGCAATAAGGCCACCGTTTAATAACAGGGCATTAGTTCCATCTCTCCACTGGTGTGCATAAAACTGTCCCATACCAGGGATTATAGACATAAAACCTGCAACCACAGGACTTTTTTCATCAAAATTTCTTACAGCATTAAATCCCTTTTCAAAGACTTTCAGTTCCTGTGCAGAAAAAAGATTCTGTTCTACATCAATAAGGTCACAGAAAAGTTCTTCAGCCTCAGAATAGTTTTCATTTTTCAGGAGATTTTCAATAAGGCCGCAGTAAAAACTCTGATTACTGAAAGTGATTTCCCTGTTTTCTTCTGCTTTTCCCAGATCCATTATCTGGGGAGTTCCGTAAAATTTTTTCAATTCAGCATTGTTCATTCTGAGGGCAGCCGTATTAGCCCCGTAAATATCAGTTACCCAGCTTCCAAGAGCCATGGAACCATAAAGCCAGGGTCTCCAGTTTTTTATGCCGTGTTCTTTTCCAGTATACACAGCCGCAGCAGTAAAGGCCCCTACAGAAATCATGGAACCGACACCTCGGGTATAATTTCCCAGATAAATATGACCTGCACCCGGCAGAATAACAGATAAAGCAGTAGCACCGCTTCTGCTTTTTAATAGGGGTTTTGCCATATCTGCCGAAAGTTTTTTATACATTTCGTCCTGAAGTTTAATTTTATCTGCAAAAACCTGACCGGTACTGTCTATGTAGTTTCCTTTTTCGTTTTTATCGTAAAACAGTTCCCTTTTTTCAGAAGCAGTACATCTTCTAAGTCTGTCCATGCCTTCTATAAAGCCGCAGATTCCATGTTTTTTTACGCTTTCCACCATGTATCTGGAGCAGCTGGGACTGTATCTGCACCGTGTTGTATCCTGAGAAGTAATGAAGTTTTTATAAAGATAATAACAGCCGTCAACACCAAGTCCCAGAAGGGAAAAACCCTGATTTTTTTCATTTTCCTTTAAGACTGTTTCCTGTCTGTCCCAGTCAATTTCCATTTCAGACAGCTTCACAAATTCCGGCATCAGCATCTGGTATTTTTCCAGATTCAAATCAGACAGTTTAAGTTCCACAGACTGAGTAACAGAGTTTTCAGCATAAGAAACAGTCCTGATAACAGAAGGAAAACTGATGTTATTCTGCACTGTCCATTCACTTAAAAAGGTTTCTGCCATTAATTCATTTTCTGCAAGATAAATTTCAAGTTTTACAAACCGGCCTTCCTTATCAGAAAAAGAAATTATTTTTTTAACGGGATTTTCTATATTTTCTTCCGGAGTCCATACCTGCTGCAAATAGTTTCCATAAATACCGTTAATTGAATCAGTCGCAAAAGTTCTTGAAGTAATTCTCCAGCCGGAGTTTTCCAGATTAAAGTCTTTGCATAGCCAGTTTCTTAAATCAACTGCAGACTGAATAATAAATTTTCTGTGGCTGTCATTCAAAACCCATCCGTCAGCCTTTTCTTCATAACAATGCCTCTGAGTACAAACAAAAGCGTCTTTTACAGGTGTGGCTGTTTCAAAATAAACAAAACCCGGATTTTTCTGAACATAAAGTTTTCCTGAAATACAGACAGAAGAACCTGCAGAATCATTTACTGTAGTAGTTCTCGAATAATTCAATGAGAAAAAATCAAGGCTGCCTTCTGCATATAAAAGACAGCCTGCTGCAAAAAGAAAAATAAATAAAAACTTTTTCATTGATTAAGGAATAAAGACAATTTCAGAAGTAAAACAGTCATGCCACAAACTGCTCCACTGATTCTGGAACCAGTCCCCGATGGAACTTCCAAAAGTATCATAACAGTCAGAAGAACAGGTATTTACCCAGCTTTCACTGTATTTATCGCCACAATATTTTACGTTTTCTGTAACTCCATACAGAACAAGAGCCGTAATAACAACACCGGCAGTTACAGCAAGAATAACTTTTGAAGCATCACTTCCACCCTGTCCTGAAGAAGCCGAAAGTGGAGTTAAAGCTATATCGGCACATTCTTCTTCAGTAACTGTCATAGCAGAAGAAGGAAGACCTCCTCCAAATCCTCCGAAAACAACAGTATTTTCAGCAGAAAGAGGTACTGCAAAGAAAAATGAGGATACAAATAAATATCTTGCCACTATTGCTGAAAATCTGCTTTTCATTATTAAAAATTATATCATACCAGTATAAGGCAGGGCAAACGCATTATAACCGATTTTGTATTGAAAAATGGCACAAAGGAGTGAAACGGCTTGCGAAAACACTCGTTTTGTGCTGCCGCGAGAGCGG
>JAEDGQ010000159.1 GCA_016297415.1 Treponema sp. | reverse complement strand
TCACTCCTTTGCGCCATTTTTCAATACAAAATCAGTTATAATGCGTTTGCCCTGTCTAGTTATTTCACTGCATAATTAAGAATTAAATAACATTGGAGTCTGTCTGTGTGTTGATGATTCAACGGTTTTTTGGTAATTTTTATGTATGAATTTGTTTTTAATTTTACTGTTTCCGGTACTTATTGTTTTCTATATTTTTATAAAACTTGAAATGCCAGGGGGCAAAGAAGTTATTTTTAAGAAAATACCCGTAGCTTTTTATGGTCTTTGTTCCGGTGCTGTCCTGGATGCAATTTATGCTTTTTTTGTATTTTCTTATGAATATCAGGGGAACGGAGTTGCAGCTTTTGCTTTTTTAGACTGGATTCCTGGATTTATAGTTCCATCCTTATTTTTTGTTTTTTTTCTTTTCTGGTCTAATGACAGCTGGAAAGAAAGAGTAGAATCTTATTTTTATTTTATTTATCCGTTTTACGCTGTTTATCTTCCCTATTTTACTCTTAAGCAGCATTATGCAGAGTCTTTTTTTCCTGTACTTGTAAGACCTGTAGTTTTTGCTGTTCTTGGAATGGCAGTTGCCAGAATGGTTTTAAGTGTTTTTGGAAAAGTAAACGAAAAATCATGGAAGGTTATTGTTCCTTCATTAATAATTCTTGGAATCAGTTTCCTGCCGTCTCTTCTTACAGCTCTCTGGTATTTCGGTGTTAATATTTTAGTTATTCTGATTCTTTCTGCAGGTGCTGTAGCTTTAAACCTGTTTCTTGCAGGTTTTAACTTTAAGGAAAAATATAATCAGCTTAAATTGATTTTTAAGAAATAACTGGAAAAATACTGGTTGATTTTTGAAAAAATGTATCTGTTTGATACAGACTTTTGTGTTTTGATATAGATAAAAAAAGGGGCTGTCCAGTAAGTTTGCATTACGGTGGTTTCGACAAGCTCAACCACCGCAAGTTGAACTTTTGGAACAGCCCCTTTTTTATGATTTAGTCAGAAACTAGTCTAAAGCGTGTCCTGCAGAACCCAGTACATCACGGTTTTTGTGTGCGTACATGTTTTTAAGTTCTTCTCTTGCAGGTCCCAGGTATTTTCTAGGATCGAATTCGCCAGGATGTTCGGCAAGTGTTTTACGAATCATAGCTGTCATTGCAAGGCGGCCATCTGAGTCGATGTTGATTTTGCAAACTGCAGATTTTGCAGCCTGACGAAGCTGTTCTTCCGGAATACCTACAGAATCAGGAATTTTTCCACCGTACTGTTCAATAATCTTTACATACTGAACTGGAACTGAAGATGATCCGTGGAGAACGATAGGGAAGCCTGGAAGCTTCTTTTCAATTTCTTTAAGAATGTCAAAGGCCAGTGGTGGTGGAATAAGAACACCGTCTTCAGTGCGTGTACACTGTTCTGGAGTGAATTTACAGCGTCCATGTGATGTACCGATAGAAATAGCCAGTGAATCAACACCTGTTTTAGAAACGAAGTCCTGAACTTCTTCTGGTTTTGTGTAGTGGCTTTCTGCGGCAGAAACTTCATCTTCTACACCGGCAAGAACTCCAAGTTCACCTTCTACAGTTACATCGTGTTTGTGAGCGTATTCACAAACTTTTTTTGTCAGGGCAACGTTTTCTTCGTAAGGAAGGGAAGAACCATCAATCATAACTGATGAGAAGCCGTTATCGATACAATCAACGCAAAGTTCGTAACTTGAACCATGGTCGAGGTGAAGACAGATAGGAATATCGCATCCCAGTTCGTGAGCATATTCTACTGCTGCTCTGGCCATATTGCGGAGAAAGTATTTATCAGCGTAATTTCGGGCTCCGTTTGAAACCTGAAGTATAACTGGTGATTTTGTTTCAACACAAGCCTGAATAATAGACTGGAGCTGTTCCATATTATTGAAGTTGTAGGCAGGAACCGCATATCCTCCCTTAATGGCTTTTGCAAACATGTCTCTTGTATTTACGAGACCTAAGTCTTTGTAACTTGTCATATAATTCTCCTCTTTAACTATATCTAAATTATATACTGAGAGGTGAGAAAATCAAGTTGAAGAGGCATTAAGTTGAGGGCAAACGCATTATAACTGATTTTATATTGAAAATGGCGCAAAGGAGTGAAACGGCTTGCGAAAACACTCGTTTTGTGCTGCCGC
>JAEDGQ010000006.1 GCA_016297415.1 Treponema sp. | reverse complement strand
TGGGGAGTGAAGGATTCGAACCTACGAAGCACTAGGCAGCAGATTTACAGTCTGTCCCCTTTGACCACTCGGGAAACTCCCCTAAATAAAAAAAGCTGCCTGAAGGACTCGGACCCTCGACCCCGAGATTACAAATCACGTGCTCTACCAACTGAGCTAAGGCAGCATTTATTATTGTTTCGCTTGAACCGTTTGTTGTTCTTGCGTTATATACTTAATATAACAAAACCAAAAAAAAGTGTCAACAGCTTTTTTTTAAATTTTTAAAAAGTTTTTAATTTTTTTTTGCAAAATCCGGACGAAGCTTTTCTCCACCGTTAATATATACATGGGATACAGATGAATTTTCTGGAAGATATACTGTAAGAAGGATTCTGATCATTTTTTCTGGACTACCGGCTATTTCCGGTTCCTGACTGCAGAACAAAGGAACGTTAGAAACATCAATTCCGCAGTCTCCGCCTCTTCTTAATGCAGCAGCCGGATTCATAACATTCAGATCTGAAGTAACAGTAAACTGAATTGAAACAATATCTTCTGCCTTAACTTTATTATCTGCAAAAAGTTTTGTACACATTTCAATTACATTTGCTGTAACTGATTCCTTTGTGTTTTCTGCACCTGTAGCACCGCGGATACCGTAAAGTCTCATTTTTTTTTAACTCCTTTTATTTATTTTACTGAAAATCGTTTAAGGCTTTAAGAACTTCTGCAGCACTTTCATTTGAAAGCAGCTGGTTTAATTCCGGATTCTGTTTGAGAACGTCAGCAATTTTTTCAAGTTTTTTTACAGCCCTTTCATCTACGATAAACTGTTCGGCATGAAGTTTTGCTGCTTCTTCAAGGCGTTCATCCACAAGGGCCTGAAATTTTTCCATAGTCTTTTTTGCAAGCCCATAAAGTTCAACATCCGGAACCTGAGATTTTTTTACAGTTACTGAACGAATTGTCATTTCAGGATATGAGTCCTGAATTTTAAGTTCTTCAATAATTTGATTTCCATCATACTTAAAAATAATTTTTCCGCTGCTGGATTCAACAATATACAAACTCATATCAAGGGCAATTTCTTCACTCTGTTTATTTATATATTCATTCAACTGCTGCTGGTCACTAACCTTTCCTTCTTTAACAAGTGCAACTAGCTGAGAAGGAGTAACTTCCAGAACAATGTCATACTCAAAATAATAAGTAAAATCAGGATTTCCTTTTATAAGGGAAGAATAGATTTCTGCTGAGGGAAGGCTTTTTTCTATAGTTTTTGAAACACAGAAACTTTCTTTTGAAAATTGAATTACTTCTGTATTTCCGGGAATAAGACATCTCCAGTTCCAGGAAAATTCACCATTCTGGATGATTTTTTCATGGACTCCGCTGGTTTTGGAAACAAGAACTCCATATTTACCGGGATCAACTTTAAGACTGACAGTTCCGGCAATAAAAATATAAAGTGCTGCAGCTGAAACAAGAACAGTAATAACTGAAGCTTTTATAACACCCTTTTTCATAAATCACCTTTAGAGTATAATGTAAACAGTCTGAATCAGATTTAATATTCAAACAGGACAGAATAATTATAATCAAAGTACCAACTGACGCAAGCATGAACGAAATAAAGAAAAAAATAAAAAACTACGACTTAAGCAGATTCACAATCCTGCGCCGTCTTCCCCTCATTTTGTCCCTTACACGACGAGGTGTTTTTTTCTTTCTTTTTGTACTTATTGCTCAGCTGCTTTTATTTTTTACAGGAAATATTCAGAATTTTCTTGATGAAAACCTGAGGCTTATAGTAATAATTTCTTCCCTTACTTCAATCGGTATGATGATTTTTTCTCTAGCCGCAGTATTTGAATGTCTTTATTACGGAATTTCAAAAAGAAAAAAACACTTTTTCATTCACATGGTAATTTTTTTCGCTGCTTTTTTATTTGCCCTGGGAGTATGTATTTTTACAAATACTGTAATCATTCTGTCTGACGGAACCGGAGCATTTTAATGGACAAAATTACAATTCCTCACGAATTAAAAAAAATGAATGAACTTTTTAAGGCTCATGGTTTTGAAGCTTACCTTGTAGGTGGTGCTGTCAGAGACATGATTCTGGGGAAAGCTGTTAACGACTGGGATGTAACAACAAATGCTGAGCCAGAACAGGTTATGAGCATTTTTAAAAAAGTTATTCCAACGGGAATTGCCCACGGTACAGTTACAGTTCATTTTTTGCAGAAAGAAATTGAAGTTACAACTTACAGAGCTGATCAGGGCTACTCTGACGGAAGACACCCTGACAAAGTTGTTTTTGCAAAAACCATTGAAGATGATCTGAGCAGAAGAGACTTTACGATGAATGCAATTGCAGCAAGCCTTGAAGATGGAACAATAAAAGATCCGTTTGAAGGCCGTAAAGACATAAAAGACAGAATTATCCGGACAGTAGGAAATCCTCACGAACGCTTTATGGAAGACGGTTTAAGACCGGTAAGAGCCTTAAGATTTGCTTCTCAGCTCAATTTTAGTATAGAAAAATATACATATTCAGAAATTTCCCGGCCGGAAATTCAAAAAAAGATTGGTTCTATTTCCATGGAACGGTTTCGTGATGAATTTATAAAAATAATGAAAAGCCCACTTCCTTCCAGGGGATTAAAACTGATGGAAGAAACGGGAGTTCTTTCAATGTTCATTCCGGAGCTAGCCTGCTGCCGTAATGTTACACAGGCTGATTCAAGGGGCTTCCACGAATATGATATTCTTGATCACAACTTTTACGCCTGCGACGGAGCTCCACAAAACAATGTAATTGTACGAATAGCCGCCCTTTTCCATGATCTTGGAAAATTTGATACAAGAAAATGCGTAATGGAAAAGGTTCCTGGTCAGGAGAATAAAAAAGTTGAAGTCATTCACTTTCTGAAACATGAAATTTATTCAGAAAAAAAATCCAGGGAAATTCTTACCAGATTAAAATTCTCCAATGCAGAAACTGACAGAATCTGCCATCTTGTAAAAGAACATATGTTTTACTACGAATCAAGCTGGACAGATGCAGCAGTAAGAAGATTTATAATCAGAATCGGAAAGGAAAATTTCAACGATTTATTTGACCTGCGGCTTGCTGATATTTATGGAATGCACCAGATCAAAGTTGAAGCAGACAGTCCTGCTGCCCGAAACCTTCTTGAACTGAAAAAACGAATTGAAAAGATTACTAAAGAAGAATCTGCATTAAGCTTAAAAGATATGGCCGTAAAAGGTAAGGATCTTATAGCTGCAGGAATTTCTCCAGGTAAAAAAATGGGATACATTCTGAACGAACTTTTTCAGTGCGTTCTTGATGATCCCCAGATGAACAATAAAGAAAAACTAATTGAAGTAGCATTAAAAATAAATGAAAAAATTAAAGAGGTATAAGAAATGAAGGGATTTGAAAGCGTAGACCTTATAAAGGCTTATGAACTTCTTAACGGAGCAAATGTTGCTCTTGTATGTACAAAAGGAAAAAATGAAGGTCAGTATAATGTAACACCATACGGATGGTTTACAACTTATGACTACGAACCTGTAACAAAAGTACTTTTCAGTTCTGATCCTGCACATCAGGCACTAGCAAATGTTGAACGCACAAAAGAATTTGCAATCTGTGTTCCGTCAGATGAAAATGCTGATTTTATTGAAAAATGCGGAACTGTCAGCAATCCTGATGCAGATAAATTCAAGATGTTTGACCTTAAGGGAGCAAAAGCTTCTGCAATTGATGTAAATATTCTTCCAGAAAACTCAAAGGCAATCATTGAATTTAAGCTTATTAAAGTTATGGAAGAAAGCACAGTAAAACTGATTCTTGGAGAAGCTGTTGCTGCCTGGAAAAAGAATTAGCACCCTGTAATAGTTTTCTGTTCGATTCCATTGAAAAGCATTTTCTTTTCTTCTTCGTTTAATTCAGAAATGATGGAATCGATCTGAAAAATAAGTTTCTGAAATGCAGGAAGTTTTTCACCAAGACAGATATGATAAAAACTTTCAGTGCCTTTTTTAACAAGAGTAATGACACCCGCATCTTTTAATATCTTTAAGTGATGACTGACAGCTGGTCTGCTTAAATGAGTTTTGGATGCAAGATTTCCTACATTAATTCCTTCAAAACCTGATTCCATAAGAAACATAATTAATTTCTGTCTTACATTGTCCCCAAGCGCCATAAAAAGAGGACTGCACTGCTCAAACAGCGAAGCAGCCTGTTCCATTTTAGATTTATCTATCATAAGTACTCCCTGAACTTAATTATACATTAAATTAAAAAAATTGTTTTATATTAAAAATAACCTCTGATTGGTTCAAAAATATTGACTAATCAGGATTTAATGTTTATATTTGGTTTATCGGTTTAATCTTTTGAACGAATACATTAAACCACCAAAAAAAATATTATGCAAGTTATACGGAGGAAATGATGCTTAAAAAAGTTTTAAAACATCCAAAGCTTATTCTGGCTGTAAGTATTGTTATTACTGTATTACTGGCAATTCCTCTTTCTACAATTAGAGTTGAAAGTTCAATCCGCCAGTTTTTTCCACAGAAACATGAAGCTTACCAGCGTCTGAACAGAACTGAAGAAGAATTCGGTTCAATGATTAGTATCGGGGTTTCTCTTGAAACTCCTGGAGAATCAATTCTTACAAAAGAATATGTTGAAATAATCAGAAACATTACTTATGAACTTGAAAATGTTCCTGAAACATCAAACATCCAGTCTCTTGTAAACATTGATTATATTGAAGGGGACAACGGAACAATTAACGTTTGCCCTATTCTCGAAAGCGATATTACTTCTCCGGTAACAGATGATGACTTGAACCTTATAAAGGAACGTCTTGCAGCCTGGGAAGACATGTATGACCTGGTTGTAATTTCAAAAGACGGTAAAGCTACACAGCTGGCTCTTAATGTAAACCCTAAGGCAGAACTTGCCGTTCAGCAGCAGTCACTTCGCGAAATCCGTTCTATCGTATTGAAAAATATTGAAGGAACAGACCTGAAAGTAAAGATTTATGGAGATCCTGTAATTTCAGAAGATGCAAAGGCCTTCCTTATTTCTGACCTTGCAGTTCTTATTCCACTTGTAGTTCTCGTTGTTCTTATCTCACTCTACTTCTCTTTCAGCACTCTTGATGGAACTATACTTCCGTTAATTACAGTTTTGATGAGTACAATCTGGTCTGTTGGAATTATGGCCCTTACTGGAATGGAATTCTCTCTCATTTCTTCTGTAATTCCTGTTGCCCTTATCGGTTGTGGTTCTGCATACGGTATTCACGTACTTACCCATTACTACATTGCAATTGATAAAAAACGTGCCTTACTGGAAAAAGAAGGAAAATCTTTTACTAAAGAAATCCATCTTGAAACAATTATTGAAGGGCTTGATGATGTATTGAATGCAGTTTTTCTTTCTGCAATTACAACAATCGTAGGATTTATTTCCCTCATTACAAGTCCAATCCGGCCTCTTTTCGGTTTTGCAATTTTTACAGCTACTGGTATTTTCTTCTCCCTTATTCTTTCAATCACAGTTATTCCAGCCCTGCTTTCATTCAAGAAAATTGAAAACATCGGAAAACGTTCAAAGAGAATGGAAAAGCTGACTAAAAAAGTTAAGCGGCGGCTTGAAAAAGTAGAATTCTCAAGAATTAAAAAAGCAGCACTTGCCATGGCAAATACTGAAAATAATCTTGATCACTGTCAGAAAGAAACTGCCATTAACACAATTAAAAAGGCAGAAGAACCAGGCCTTAGTTCAACACTGTACAACATTTATCACTTATTGTGCGGTACAAAACCTCGTATGATTATCTTCTCAATTGTAATCATCGTTTTCTCTGTACTGGGTGTTTCAAAACTTGTAATTGATACTTCAATGGTAAACTACTTCCCTGCTGCCAGCCGTCTGCGTCAGGATATTAATTATGTAAATGAAAATTTTGCCGGAACAAATGCCGTTTACCTTCTGATTGAATCTCCAGCATACAAACCAAAGATTGAAGCAAAAGCACTTTATGATCAGGCTCAGGCTCTGGAAGATAAATTCGCAGGAAAAGAAATCGATGAAGCAACACAGGCTCAGATTGATGAACTTAAGGCTAAGGCTGCTGAAAAGATGGATGAAAGCCGTACTTTACCAGATATGACTAATCCTGAAGTATTGAGAGCCGTAGATACAATGGAAAAATGGATCTGCGACAAATTTGATCTGGTTGGAAAAGCTGTTTCATACACAGACTCCATTAAGAGAATTAACCAGACATGGAATGCTCCAGGTGCAAAGGGAGATGCTGCAAATCCAAATGCTTCAGATGAACTTGGCTTTGAAGATGAGCTGGGTGACTTTGGCTTAGAAAACTTCGATGAGTTGTTCGCAGAAGAACCTGGCCATATTGCCACTGTAGAAACTGAAGAAGAAACAGTATTTACAGATCCTAATGTTGCCTATGAAGAAAAGCTTAACAAAATAATGACTGGCAAAGACGTTCAGGAAGTAATTAACAAAGCTTATGAGCATGCCGGCGGAAGAAGAGCTACTGTTGAATCTTTTGTAAGAACACTCCAGAAAGAAATGAACTACAACGGATATGCTTTCTATGAGATTCCTTACGAACCGGAAAAATACATGAAATCAAGAAGAGATGAACTTGCCAGAATCATTTCTAACTACACAATGATGCTGGGCGATTCAATGGAACGCTTTACAGATGATCAGACAAACTACACTCCAACTGTAATCCGTCTTCAGGTTCAGATTAAGACTAACTCTACACAGGATGTTGGTGAAATGATCAGCAAATTTGAAGAATATGCCAGCGTACATCTTCCAGACGGCTACACAATGGAAGCAACTGGTAATGGTGAAATGGAAACTGTTATGACAGATATGGTTGCTTCGTCACAGCTTACTTCCCTGCTTCTGTCTTTGATTCTTGTATTCATCATCATAACAATCAGCTTCAAATCCGGCTGGGCAGGTCTTATTGGCATAATTCCACTGGCATTTACAATCTTCCTTAACTACATGGTTATGGGATTCTACGGAATTAAACTTGACCTTATTACAAGTATTATTGCTTCTGTTGCAATCGGTGTTGGAATCGACTATACAATTCACTTTATGACTGAATATAAAGCTCACCGTCAGGACAGCGATAATCTTGAATACTGTACAAGAGAAACATTCCGTTCTTCTGGTGCCGGTATTATTACAAATGCTTTGGCCGTTGGTCTTGGATTCCTTGTTCTGTGCTTCAGTAAGTTTGTTGTACTCAGATACATTGGTATTCTGATTGCAATCGTAATGCTTACAAGTTCTATCCTGGCCATGACTGTAATTCCAGGTCTTTTCAACCTGTTTGACCCTGACTTCCTCCACAAAGGAAAACCAAAAGCCTGGGAAACAGAAGAAGAATAAAAAAAGGAGATGACCAATAAGTAATGACTGCTACACTAAATATGGTGGTTTCGATAAACTCAACCACCGTAATGCAAACTTATTGGTCATACCCCATATAAAACTGTTTATTTTGCCTGAAAAGGCAGCAGAATAAATATTTAAGGAGATTTACTATGAAAAAACTTATTACTGCGTTAATGACTCTTACTCTTACAGCTTCTCTTTTTGCCCTTGACGGACGGGAAATTATTCAGAAAGCACTTGATGTAAAAGATCCGGCCTTTACTCAGAGTGCTGTTCAGATGGACCTTATTGAAAAAAATGGTGCAAAAGAAACTCGTATGGTTCGGGAATACGGACGTTCTAAAAATGACCTTAAAGCTGTTGTAATGGTATTTATGTCACCAGCTTCTGTAAAAGATACACGCTTCCTCCTTCAGGAAAACAAAGGTTCAACTCCAGATGACAAATTCATCTATCTTCCAGATCTTCGTTCTACACGCCGTGTTTCTACTGCTGAAGGTTCAAAATCATTTATGGGTACTGATGCTTCTTACGATGACCTTTCAACACGTGATATTGATGTTGATACACATGAACTTCTTAAAGAAGAAAACAAAAACGGTTATAACTGCTACGCTGTAAAATCAACTGCAAAAAATCCTGCTGACAGCCAGTACGGATACCGCATTCAGTGGATCGACAAAGAAACATGGGTTCCTGTTTATGCTGAACTTTATGATAAAAAAGGTGCTTTACTCAAAGTACTTACTGTTGAAAAACTGGAAAAAGTAACTGGAGCTACAGGTGCTGAATACAACATTCCAATGGTAAACAACATGAAGAATGTTCAGACTGGTCACCAGACTCGAATTACAATCCAGAAAATCATTCTTGATAAAGCCATTCCGGACCGTGTATTTACACAGGTTTTCCTTAACACAGGTAAATAAACTATTAATTAAAATGAAAAGGGACTGTCCAATAAGTAATGACCACCTGTCGAAATGACCATTGCACTAAATATGATGGTTTCGACAAGTGGTTCCTGAGCCTGTCGAAGGGCTCAACCACCGCAAGTTGAACTTTTTGGACAGCCCCTTTTTGCGTTAGGGATACGGAAGGCGCGTAGCGTTGGTAAGCGCAGCGTCCAATGAAGCGTCAGCGGAACCTGGAGAAGCCCGGGCCCGCTTTGCGGGCAACGCCCTAACGGCTGAACTTTTTATAAGTTTCTGCAATAAGACGGATTCCTTCATCCACCTCCTCTTCTGGTCCTGCGTAATTAATGCGAAGACACTTTGAATAATGTGGATGATTTTCCAGAGGTGGCAGGCCTCCCTCAAGATGGTTTCCGAAGAAGAAATATTCTCCAGGAACTGTAAGGACACCCTGTTTTTTAAGTTCTGCATAGAATTCTTTGGTTGTAATCTTCAGGTTTTTCATTAAAATCCACTGAAAAATTGAACCTTCACTTAAATGAACGGCGTAATTTGTGCCTGCAAAATACTTGTGGAATGCGGCTACAGCTTTTTTTGCTTTTGTTTCATAGTAAGGACGGACAAAATCACGGGCTTTTTCTACAAGAATGCCGGATTTGATTAAAGGCATTGCAAGTGCCTGTCCAACAGAACCTGAAGCCAGAGCTGCAATTGCATTGAGATTTCCAAGGGCTGTTACAATTGGTGCCGGTGCAATAATGATTCCGGTGCGGAGAGATGGAAGTCCGATTTTGCTGAGGCTCATGCTTAAAATTACATTGTCGTCGTAGTAAGGACTTGCATGGTCTGTAAAAATGATGTTTGGCCATGGAAGTCCATAGGCATTATCAATAATAAGGGGGAATCCGTATTTTTTGCAAAGGGACGACAACCGGCGGATTTCTTCGTCTGTAAGAACGTTTCCTGTGGGGTTTGTTGGACGAGTTACACACATTGCTCCAATATCTGAATGCTTTGAAAGATATTCTTCCAGAAGTTGAAAATCAGGATGATATTTGAATGTATTGTTATCATTTTCCTCAAAGGTTGATGGAATACTTACAAAAGTGTCCTTTTCGATTCCCTGATCTGCATATCCGATATATTCCGGGGCAAGAGGAAAAATAATTTTTTTCTTCAGTTTTTTTCCGTTTTCTGTAAAAGTGCCGGAAAGAAGATTAAAAAGATAGAAACAGGCACTTTGACTGCCATTGCAGACAGCAACATTTTCAGGTCCAATTTTCCATCCGTAAGTTTTTGAAAGGTAACCGGCAACTGTTTCAATAAAACTCATGCGGCCCTGAGGGCTGTCATAATATCCGATTAAATTTTCAAATTCATCTCCGCTGGACATGATTTTTTCCATCTGCTGACGGTACATTGCCTGGATTTCCGGAATCTGTGCCGGATTACCGCCTCCGAGACGGTATGGTTTTACTCCTTTTGGGAGAGGTTTACCAAGATCATCCATAAGCTGAAGAATACCGGATTCTCCGCAAAGTTTATTTCCAAAATCACTGAAATTCATTTTTTACACTTCCACTTTCTGTACTTTTTGTTTTGTTTTTAATTCTGATAAAGTTTTTTTAGTTCCAGGAATATCAAAAGAAACTGCAATTTTGTCTTTTTTCAGATCTACAATTACATTCCTGCTTAACTGATCCTGACCCTGGAGAATAAGGATTGAAAGCTGTTCTTCAATCTCATTTTGAATCAGACGGCGCATTGGACGGGCTCCCAGACTTGGATCGTATCCGTTATCAAGGAGATATTCTCTGGCCTTAGGCTTAATTTTAAGTTTAAGTTCTTTTTCTGAAAGACGGGTTTCAAGTTCGCCAATCTGAATATCAAGAATCTGTGAAATCTGCTTTCTGTTAAGGGCATCGAAAACAACTACATCATCAACACGGTTAAGAAGTTCAGGACGCATGATTCTTTTTAATTCTTCCATGGCACCAGCTTTAATCTGGCTGTAAGGAAGTACTCCTTCCTCCAGTGAAGAGAAACCGAGACGATGCTCTGTTGTAATTTCACGGGCACCTGCATTACTTGTCATAATGATTACTGTGTTACGGAAATTTACTGTGTGTCCCAGATTATCACTTAATTCCCCTTCTTCAAGAAGCTGGAGAAGGAGATTAAATACATCTGGATGAGCTTTTTCAATTTCGTCCAGGAGAACAACACTGTATGGATGCTGCCTTACTTTTTCTGTAAGTACACCACCTTCGTCAAAGCCTACATAACCAGGAGGCGCTCCTACAAGGCGGCTGGCATTGTGTTTTTCCATGTAATCCGACATGTCTACACGAATAAGGGCATCTTTTGAACCGAAAAGGAACTGGGCAAGAGTTTTTGCCAGTTGTGTTTTTCCGACACCTGTTGGACCAAGGAAAATAAAAGAACCTAAAGGTCTGTCTGTTGAACTTACTCCTGCACGACTGCGGCGGATTGCACTTGAAAGTACTTTAACAGCTTCATCCTGACCAATAACGCTTTTGTGCAGTTCTTCTTCCATAGCCAGAAGTTTTCTGCTTTCGTTTGCATCAAGATGTTCCAGAGGAATTCCTGTCATGGAGGCAATGATTCTTGTGATGTCATCAACTGTAACTACACGTTTCTGAGAAGTACCGTTGCTCTGCCAGTAATTTGAGAAGGCTTCAAGGCGGGTTTTTAAATCCCTTACTTTGTCTCTTACTTCAGCAGCTTTTTCGTAGTTCTGCTTTGCAACAAGTTCCTTTTTTTCATTACTGAGCTGGTCAATTGCTTTTTCAAGTTCTTCAAGTTCGTGAGGACGTTTCTGTTCACTGATTTTTTTAGCACTTCCTGCTTCATCAAGAATATCAATTGCTTTATCCGGGAGGAATCTTTCAGGAATATATCGTTCTGAAAATTTAACAATTGCAGGAATTACATCATCCTCGTAGACAACACCATGAAACTCTTCATATTTTGATTTCAGACCTTTAAGAATCTCAATTGTATCCTGCATCTGAGGTTCCATTACCTTTACAACCTGAAATCTTCTTTCGAGTGCTGAGTCTTTTTCAAAATATTTTCTGTATTCTTTTGTTGTTGTAGCACCAATAATCTGAATTTCGCCCCGGCTTAAGGCAGGCTTTAAAATGTTGCTGGCATCCATTGAACCTTCAGGACCACCTGCACCAATAATTGTATGAAGTTCGTCTACGAAAAGGATAATGTTTCCGTCCTCTTTTACTTCCTTCATCATTTTTTTCATTCTGTCTTCAAATTCACCACGGTATTTTGTACCGGCAACAAGAGCTGTTAAATCAAGAGAAAGAAGACGCTTTTTTAAGAGATTGTAAGGAACTTCTCCAGCGCATATTTTCTGTGCAAGTCCTTCAGCAATGGCTGTTTTTCCTACACCTGGTTCCCCAACAAGAACAGGGTTATTTTTTGTTCTGCGGCTTAAAATCTGTATTACACGGGCAATTTCCTTATCTCGACCTACAACAGGATCAAGTTTCTTTTCCCTTGCCTGAACTGTAAGATCTCTTGCATATTCTGCAATAAAAGAACCTTGTGGAGCTTCTTTTTTTCGTCTTTCTGTCTGTGGAATAAATCCTGGAGGAAGCTGGCTGCCATTTGAAAGGAGCTTTTGAACAGTACTTCCAAGTGATTCCTGATTGATTTGTGCTGAAGAATGAAAATGATTCTGTACGTTTTTTACGGCTCCACGAATCATATCAGTATCAATTTCTGCCCTGGCAAAAAATTTAAAAGAAGCACTGCCTTCTTCCCGGGAAGAAGCAATAAGAAGATGTTCTGTGCCAATATAGTCATTTCTAAGAGTATTTGATTCCAGAGATGCAATTTCCAGCATTGTCCGAAGACGTCTGGATGAAGGAAGTTCTGACATTTCAGAAACAAAGGCACGAGGAGTAATACTCTGCTCAATTAAAAGCTGAAAATTAAGTACATTCAGATTAAGATCCTGGAGAACGATGTAACCAAGGCCATCTGCAGATTTTAAAAGTGCAAGAAGAAGATGTTCCGGAAGCAGTTCTGTTGAACCACATTTACGTCCTTCTTCCTGTGCAAGGATAAAAAGTTTTTGAGTACGAGGTGATAAGTTTTTCATAATTTTCCGGTTTTTTACTGTGTTATTTTAATATGTTCAAAAACGTCCTGAATCATAAGAGCTCTGAGTCGGGAAACCTTTTTGTTTTCATCGTCTGCAATATCAATAGGAAAATTAAATTCTCCTGTTTTTAAGGCAGAACGAAGATGAGCATCCTGAATTTTATAAGAAAGCGCAGTTAACTCACTATCTTCAATATCGGTAATAATTCCCAGATTCTTTCCCCATTTTATATTGGAAATTATCTGAATTGATTCCCTCAGATTAAGAAGCAGTGAATACCTTGAAACTGCATAGCTTTTATATATGAGATCTTCTGCTTCAGTTGTGCGTTTCTGAAGTACTATATCATTATTTTTGCGTTCAGTCTCAATTACTGATTTTAAGCTGGACTTAAAAAAAGCAATCTGTTCAATTTCAGTTTCAATGCCGCTGGTATTTGATGAAAGCTGGTAAAAATTACCAAGACTGGCACCAGTTCCCTGAGTCTGACCAAATGCAGGACCTGCAACAATTCCTTTTGCAGCAAGACTTTCAAAAAGCTGGGGAATCATTCCTGTAAAAGAAGTTGAAGGAAGATGAACCCTGGCACTTAATTTCATACCTGAACCGCTGTCTTTTACAGCCGTTGTAAGGTACCCGAAATCATAACTGGCAGCAAACTGAAGGTTTTTCTGCAGTTTTTCGTCAATTTCACGGCATGTATTAAAGGCTTTTTCACAGTTTAAGCCTGGAACAAAACAGGAAACCCTGACATGATCTGTATCATTAACTGTACAAACAAGTCCTGAATTGGCTTTTTTCCCTTTTATGCGCATAATTACGCCGGCACCAGGAGATTTAAGGGTACTGTTTTTTACAAGCCCCCTTTCAAGAAGCATCCGGGCTCCCAGAAACTGAAGGCTTGGTACAGCTATTGTCTGATAGCAGTCCGCCCCCTTTCCTTTTGAAAAGGCATCAAAAACCAGAGTCTGAACACGTCCTGAATCATCTGCGCGAAATTTATTAGGAAAAGGAAAATCAGCCAGATTACGGGCCAAACGAACTCTTGTAGAAAGTACAACATCAGTGTATGAGCCTTTATTGTTGTACCATTCTCCTGATGTCCCTGTATCTGTTACTTCAGAATCTTTATTCATCTTCACCACCTGCTACAGGAGATTTTTCAAGGGCTTTTAAATAATCTCTGTAAATTGCAGCTTTTTCGTAATCTTCGTTTTTGATGGATTCTTCAAGTTTTGCCTGAAGAGCAATACGGTCTGTAAGAACAGAGCGGAAAGTTGAAAGTCTGTTTGGCATTACACCTTTATATGGACCTTTTATTCCCTGTTTTGAAAGAATATCTTTGATCTGATCCTTAAAAATTGAATAGCATTCCGGACATCCAGCCTGTTTTGTTCTTTTTAAGAAACCAAGCTGAGTTCCACAGACAGGACAGGCTTTTTTATCTTCATCATTAACTTTTTTTTCGCTGGCAGAAAGTTCCTGAAAAAGTGCACTTATAGCCTTTGGATCTTCTGTTACACCTAACTTTGCAGCACATTCCCTGCAAAGATTAAGTTTTCTCGTAGAAGCAGGTCCATGCATCTCCAGAAATACTGTAGCATCATTTTCTTTACAAAAATCACAAATCATAATTAATTCCTGACTATATTATTATAACCCGAATAAAGGTCTGTCCTTACAAATAATTAAATTTTTCTTAAGGTTTCTATAGGTTTTTCACTTCCAGCTTTTATTGCAGGAATAGCACTTACCAACAGAGAAAGAATCAAAGTTCCGCAACCAATTATTACCAGCTGCCCAAGAGGAATTGAAAGAGGAATATTCTGCAAATAGAAAGCAGGATCAAGAAGATGTACCTGTCCTGCAAGTTCAGGATTTCCACCGGTCAAAACAAAATAAAATCGTCCTGCAAAAGTAAAAACAGCTTCCAGCCAGTGAATGATTCTGTCAAAATTTACAGCACAAACAAGCCCCAGAGGAATTCCAAGAAGAACTCCCATGCCACCTGTAATCATGCCGGTAATTAAAAAACTTAAAGTAATTCCAGAAGGAGATGCTCCCAGACTTTTTAAAATAGCGATTTCTTTTCTTCTCTCCATTACAAGCATTACAAGTGCACTTGAAATGTTTACGCTGGCAACAAGTACGATAAGGAGCATAATTACAAGAAGCATCATCTGAGTTGAAGAAAAATTTTCATATTGTGCAGCATTAAGTTCGTCCCATCTGTAAACTCTAGTAAAGTTTGGAACAAGATGTTCAACCCGGGACATTGTTTCTCCAAGACTGTAAGAAAAAGGGTCTTCTGTTTCAATTCCCAGCATAACCTGAGTAGCTTTTAAGGGAAGTATTGAATAGCCGGTTTCAAGAGGAATAAAAACCCAGAGGGCATCAAGTTCCTGGTAACCGCTTGAAACAACAGCTGAAATCTTAAATTTTGTAAGTTTTGGAAGAATTTTTCCGTCTGGTAAAAGTCTTGTGGTTATAAGGCGAAAATCATCTCCTGCATGCAGGTCCAGAATTTCTGCAAGTTTTTTTCCGATTACGGCATTTTTTCCCTGTGTAAGGACAATTTGAGAACAGGATGTAATATCCGAGGTGGATTCTACAATTTCAAACAAAGTAGAAAAGCCGGGATTTTCCTGAAAAATATTACTGCTTACAGCTCTGATGTGAGCTCCCGTTCTTCCTGATTTTCCTGCAGCAAGCCCTACTGACTGAAGTTCAGGATAAACTTTGCATACCCCCTCTGCCTCAGAGATTTTAAGAGCCAGGGCTTTAAGGTTTTCCGAAGATTTTGCTTCTTCAAGATCAGGATGAAGCACAGCACAAAGATGACTGCTTGAAAGGCCAATCATGCGGCTTGTAATTCCCTTAATCATACCGTTACTGACAGTCATTACCATTACAAGAGGAATAAGACTTATGGCAATACAGAGAAAAGCTCCCGTAAGACTTCTTCTGGCATTAGATTTTCTGCCAGTTTTCGGAAAAAGCATTCTGTATGCAAAAAGGAAGGAGGCACTACTTTTCATTAAAGCAACCGTCCTTAATTGAATAAATATAATCTCCCTTTTCAGCAAGCTTCATATCGTGAGTAACAAGAATAAGAGTTTTATTGTATTTTTCGGTCATAGAAAAAAGCAGATCTCCAATCAAAACAGCATTTGCAGGATCAAGATTTCCTGTAGGTTCATCTGCAAGAATTACTTTCGGATCATTTATGAGGGAACGGGCTACGGCAACTCTCTGACGTTCACCACCGGACAGCTGGCTTGGAAGATGATCAGTTCTGTCTGAAAGCCCTACATCATTTAAGAGAATTCTGGCTTTTTCCATAGCTTCTTTTTTTGGTACACCTGCCATATATGCAGGAAGAAACACATTTTCCAGGGCTGTAAAATCTTTAAGAAGATAATGAAACTGAAAAATAAGACCCAGATACCGTGAACGATATTCTGAAATTCCGGCTTCATTGAGAGATGTAATTTCGTATGGACCAACAGTGACAGAACCTGAAGTTGCTTTATCAAGACCACCTACAATATTCAGGAAAGTACTTTTTCCAGAACCGCTTTCTCCAACAACAACGAATTTTGAACCTTCATTAATTTCTATATTGAGGTTCTTCAAAATTGTGAGAGTTTCACTTTCTGTTTTATATGTTTTTTCAAGGTTTTTAATTGTAATGACAGGACTACTCATCTCTCATAACCTCCGCAACTGTAAGTTTAAGAACACCGCTGCTGGCGGCCCAGGCTGCAAGCAGTGAAGAAAATATACCAAAAATTGTGATTATTAAAACTTCATTTACAAAGACTCTTGGTGGAATATTTGCATAAATCATATACATTGAGTTTTCCCGGACAAAAGGAGCACTGGCTGGCATGGTCAATTTCACCATAAAAAGCTGAATAAAGTATACAATTTTAGACATCATAAGAAATATTCCAGACATATTCATGCTTAAAAGAAGTCCAAGAACAAGTCCTGGAATTGCCCCCTTAAAGCCTGTAAGGAATCCCTGCATTATGAAAATTGACTGAATCTTTCCGTTAGACCCGCCGAAAGCTTTTAATATACTAATCTCTTCCCGTCTTTCATAAACCCGTCGCCTCATACCATTAAAAATGTTAATTCCGACAACAATAAAGATTATGAATACAAGAAGCATAAGCATATTTTTTTCAATTTTTAGTGTACCAAAAAAGGATCTGTTATAGCTTTTCCAGGATTCCACATCAGATTCCGGGAAATGTTTTTTAATATCATAGCTGACAAGATTATCTGATTTTGTTGAATTCAGTTTAAGGCCATAAATAAGTTTTGCTCCTGATCCAAAATACTTAATGCCATCATTAATATTAATGAAAGCATATGAAGCATTAATGTCAGCGTATCCTGTGCGGACAATTCCTGTTACAGTAAAAATACGGTCATTGGAAATAAGATTTACATCATTTCCGCCAGAGAGAGCAAACAGATTTACAGTACTTCCTGTTCTTAACCCCAGCCTTCTTGCAAGTTCTGATCCAAGAACAATTGAATCAGGTTTTGAAAGATCAAAGTCACCGGACCAGACAACAGCCTCTTTTCTGAAACCTTCATCTTCAGCCATAATGTTTTCAGGTACAGCTCTTATCAAACTAGCTCCCTGACTTCCATTACGACCTACCATAAGAGCCTGAGCTTCGTAAAAAGGTGTAACTGTCTTTATTTCATTATGATTCTGACAGAAAGAAGCAAAATCATAACTGTTTTCAAGTTCAAAACCAGTAACCCTTAAATGATATGAACTTACTTCCATAAT
This sequence comes from Treponema sp., assembly GCA_016297415.1. Taxonomy (GTDB): domain Bacteria; phylum Spirochaetota; class Spirochaetia; order Treponematales; family Treponemataceae; genus Treponema_D. The sequence continues at coordinate 25,263 of JAEDGQ010000006.1, read as the reverse complement.
TGAGTCAATAAAACTCATCTGAAATCCGTTCATAATAGAAATTACTGTAATCAAAGTCATAACGCCAAAACAAATCCCAAGACTTGCAAGAAAAGATGTAACTTTTGAACCACCTTTTCTGTCAACTTTTGAAAAGCGTTGTGAAACGTAAAAAATCCATTTTACAGATGAAAACAAACTATCTGGCCTTTTCAAACCTGTTCCTCCTCATCTCCTGACCATTTATATAAAAAGTTTCCTGAACTTTATATCCATCATCAAACTCTGTAACAATAGAAAATCCATCATCAAAATAAAGAGTTTCAATCCAATGTGAATCAGTATTATAAACAGTTTTTATTCTAAGGTCTTCACCTTCATAATAGTTCACATCAGGATTTTCAGATTTTTGCGTGTATGTATAAGTATACTTTGTTGAATCCTGTTTTTTTACAGTTTTGCCCTTTTTGTTTTTTTCGTAAGTAAATTTAAGTGTTTCAGCAGAAATTACCCTGCCGTCTGCATCATAAGCCCAGTTTTTAACGGAATCTTCAAGATAAGTTTTGATTTCTTCTTCGTCTTTACCTGGAATTATTTCGAAATGACCTGTAGTTTCTGCTGCTTTTTTATTATTAAGTCCATATTCAGTAATGACTTTTTTACTTTCGCTGAAATCTTCAAATTCCGTCTTTACTACAAAACCGTCTGGAGAATAAAAAAACACAGTCTGAGAAAGAAGCTTAAACAAATCAGATGAATCAGGATTATTAAAAACTTCCTTTTTTATGAGTTTCCAGTCACTATCGAAAGTACGTCTTGTTACATTCTGTTCTGAAGTTTTAACCAGTCTTGTAAATCCATTTAAAGTATAAAGTGAAAAATTTTCTCCGCCGTATGAAAATTTTCTTAATTCTCCCTGTCTGTCACTGTGATAAATTTCAGCAGGTTCTTCATCAGTTCCTTCAATTACTGCGTGTTCGTCTTTTCCATCAAGAAGTTCAAGAAGTTTTTCACCATCAAGAAAAGGTTCTTCCTCAAGCTCATTTTCAATTCCAGCTCCAGCTGCAGATTCAATTACAGAACTAACAGATACTTTTTTTGAATATTGAATTACTCCTCTGTATTCACTCCAGACAATATCAAATCCTCTTTCGAAATTCAAAATTGAACTGTCCCACACAAGACGGGAAAAAATGAAAGCTCCCTGAGATGAAAGTTTTTTTAAGGGTTTTACCTCTTCTATTTCTGTTTCCCCGGTAAGAACATATCTTGTCTGTTCAAAAAAAAGTTTACGCCATGAAAAAACGGTTTCCTCTTCCTGAGAAAAGCACTTTGCTGCGAGGAGAATAAAAATTAAAGGAAGGAAAAGATTTTTTTTCAAATTTTTATCTTCCGATAAATGTTTTTACATATTTTTCAGGTTCAAAAGAACCGATATTTTCGTATTTTTCGCCAGTACAGACAAAAGCTACAGGGATTCCAAGTTCTTTTCCGATAGTGAAAACAATTCCCCCTTTTGCAGTTGAATCAAATTTTGTAATTACAACAGCATCAAGGCCAACAGCTTCATTAAATACTTCAGCCTGACGAACAGCATTCTGACCAGTAGTTCCATCAATAACAAGAATCTTTTTATAACAGTTTTCATCTGCTTTCTGAGCAGCAATTCTGTCGATTTTCTGAAGTTCCCGGACAAGGTTTTCTTTATTATGAAGACGACCGGCTGTATCTGCAATTACAAGAGCACCGTTTCCTGCTCTGGCAGCATCTGCCGCATCAAATACAACTGCAGATGGATCACTTCCATGCTGATGAGCAATAACACGAATATTAAGATTTTTTCCGTGCATTTCAAGCTGTTCTTCTGCTGCTGCACGGAAAGTGTCTGCTGCAGCCATAATAACTTTCTTACCTTTATTTTTGTAAAGGTTTGCAATTTTAGCAGCAGTTGTTGTTTTACCGACACCGTTTACTCCCAGCATCATAAAAATTGTTGTTTTAGAATCATCAGGGTTCAAATCAACAGGTTTTGCATACTGAAGCAAAATCGATTCCAGTTCATCAAGAATCTTATCTTCTTCTGAAATTTTCTTTGTTTTGCAGATTTTTTCCAGAGTGTCAGTAATTTCAAAAGCCATTTTTGCTCCTATATCTCCTTCCACAAGAATATCTGTTAAATTGTCGAAAAATTCTTCATCAATTTTATTTCCTGAAAAAAGTCCTTTTAATTTCTGTGTAAATGAAAACATATATAAATCTCCCTTTGTTATTCTTTTTTTGCTTCTGCCGGAAGTACTTCGTTTGCTGCATTCAGATACCGTATAAGTTCAACAACAAACCAGCTGCCACAGACCCCTGATACTCCGATTGAAAAATATGAATAATTCTGCCATTTCTGTGCATTACTGTAAGAACCTCTGTCAGCATTGTAAGCATTTACTGAGGCGTTCAGATTCCCGACACAATAAAAAGTTGGAACAAGTGAACATACGAGAACACTATAGGCTGTATACATAGACTTTCGTCTTTTATCAATGTTTTTTTCTCTGTTAAAAGGTTTTGCGTTAACGAGAAGATTTAAGCCGTCTGCTGAATATTTTTCCGGAATCATAATGAAGGCAGTTTCCCCTTCATTATTCTTAAAAACACCCAGAACTGTCCGGCCATTTATTGCAACAGTTCCTGCCGGATTCTGATCGTTAATAGAACTGCTTTCTGCGCCATTAAACGAAAAAAGCCCTTCCCTGTATTTTTTAAGCCTGATTGAAGAAACACCTTCTACAACAGGTTTTAAGGTTGTTTTTACTGTAAATATTTCTTCACCGGAAAATGAATAATTGACAGTTTGATTTTCATAATTTTCTGAACTTACAGTAACTGTATGAATACCAGCATCAATAATGACTTCTTCCCGAACTGCTTCTTTTCCAAGAATTACTCCGTCAATGCTGACAAGGGCATGTTCCCTGGCTTCTTCCGGTTCAATCTCAAAACGAAGTTTAACAGGCTTTGAATTTGCAATTTTTGGAGTAAGTTTTCTGGCAACAGACTGCGAAATACTTACAAGATCATTTATGGAACCCACTTCAGTTACACATCCGGCATTTTTAGCACCGGGAAAAACATACAGGTTAACATTAACTGAGCAGTACTCTCCAAAAACAGTTATATCGCCGCAGAGAAGTCCGTTGATTTTTGCAGCTGTTATTTCATTTTCAAAGGCATAACTTGAAATACCATCTTCAGCAGCCTGAGTTCCGGGAGTAAACAAAGCCGAATTATCACTTTTGTAAAGTGAAACAAGTTCGCTGGCCAAAAGGTTTTTATCATTCTGGAAAAATGAAAAACCGCTCTTATGTTCTTCAGCAATATCCAGTCCCTGCTTTTCGCTGCTAATTCTTTCCTGATATTTATTTTTTGTTTCTTCTGTCAGTTTTAAGTTTTCACTGATTTTAGATTCAATATCTTCAATTTTTTTTCCGGCTTCAGACAATGCTTTCTTTAATTCTGAAGGAGTGGCCTTTGAAAGCACCAGAGCATCCCTTGACTTTTCCTCTTTTGAAAGCTGGAGAAAAAGTGAAAGTCTTTCTGTCTGAAGTTTGTAGAGTTCACGGTCCAGTTCTTCCTCAGAAGAAATAAGTCTGAGACCGTTTTCCGAAAACTGTTCAAGAATTAACTGTGGAAGAACTTTTGTAAGCTGAGATTCGGATTCCTTTATATTTTTATTCTTGATTTTAAATTCCTGACTTGCTAATACCCAGTTTTCACCGGATAAAGAGGATACAAATCCCAAAAAGAGAACAATTGAAATAAATGAAGTGCGCGAAAGTTTCAACTCCTCAGGTCCTTTTAGAATTAAAAACTACATGTCATCGTCAGAATCTTCTGCTGAAGAAAGCTGACCGTTCCACTGAGCCTGAAGATAAGCATCAATAAACTGATCAATATCACCATCCATAACAGACTGAATATTGCCGGCTTCCTGCTTTGTACGATGATCCTTAACCATTGTGTATGGCTGGAATACATATGTACGGATCTGGTTACCCCAGGAAATATCTTTTTTCTCGGCCCCAAACCTGGCATTTTCTTTTTCTTTCTGTTCTTTGTAATACTGATACAGTTTAGCCTTAAGAATACTCATGGCTGTAGCTCTGTTCATAAGCTGAGAACGTTCCGAATCACACTGAACAACGATTCCTGTAGGAAGATGTGTAAAACGAACAGCAGAGTCAGTTTTATTAACATGCTGTCCGCCTTTTCCGCCTGAACGGTATGTATCAATCCTTAAATCTTCAGGCCTGATGTCAACTTTAATTGTGTCATCAAGGACCGGGAAAATAAAAACAGATGCAAAAGATGTATGACGGCGTGCATTTGCATCAAAAGGACTAATGCGGATAAGACGATGAATTCCTGCTTCGCCTTTCATTTTTCCGTATACATAGTCTCCGGTAATCTGAATGGTTGTAGACTTGATTCCGCCTTCATCTTCCTGAAGATCAACAGTTTCCATCTTAAAACCATTGCGTTCAGCCCAGCGGATATACATTCTGCTCAGCATATAAGCCCAGTCACAGGCTTCTGTACCACCGGCTCCAGAATGGATTGTAAGAAAGCATCCTGACTTATCAACTTCCCCTGAAAGAAGATTTAAAATCGACTGATGTTCAAATTTTTTCTGAGCAGCTTCAAGCTGAGGCCTTAAATCATTTTCAACACTCTGATCTCCGCCTTCTACTCCAAGCTCGTAAAGTGTTGTCATATCTTCAATTTCGGAAATAAGTTCACGCCACGGTTCAACTCTGCCCTTCAAATATTTAAGGTCATTCATAACTTTCTGGGCATTATCTGAATCATTCCAGAAATCAGGTGACGCAGTGAGGGCTTCAGTTTCTTTTATTTTTTTGTCGATTCCATCGTGGTCAAAGACGCCCCCAGACACCAAGGATGTCATCTTTTAATTTATCTAATGGTTCTTTTAAATCTTCAAGCATTTTTTTACCTCGGAAGGATAATTATTTTGCAGGCTGGCCGGAACCAAAAACTGCTTTTTTCCATTTTTTCTGATTTAATGTTGTAATAGCAAAATTTCCGTTAACAGGAAACTGATAAATTCTTAAAGTGTCATAATAATCTGTAACTGAATCAAGTTCTCTTTTAAGAAGGTTAAGCTGATTTTCAGAAAGAGACATTGTTTCCCAACAGGCCCGTTGAACTTTATTAAACCCGAATCTTGTTAATACAGCAGCTTCTGCACGGGCATTTTCAACATTGGAAGGATCTAAAACTACAGAAACAAACATATGATAAGAATAAAGTAAAGGTGTTGCCTTGTCAAATAGTCTAATTTGTTGCAAAATATAAATATATGCGTGTTTTTAAAGTCATTTCTACTGCCGTTTTTGCAGCTTTTTTTACACTTTTTTCTGCCCGGGCACAGCCTTCAGCCATGTCTACAACCCGTCCTGTTGTTGATATGATCAGTGCCAAAGCCGTTTCCACAAATAAAATCAAAATTACCTGGAAACTTCCAAAAGATTTTTCTGCAGAAGCTGTACTTATTTACAAAAACACTCAGCCATTTACATCTGTAGAAAATCTTGAAGGTCTTTCTCCAGAAGCTCAGCTTTCGGGAAAGGCTGTTTCATATACAGACACAGTTACAAATTACAGGGATTATTATTACGCTGTAATTGCAAGACTTGAAGACGGTTCTGTTTACAAAGTCATAATTCCTTCTGTAAATGCCACTGTTAAAGGGGTCAAAGTTTCACGACCTGCCAAAAAAGAAGAACCATCTGAAGAACAGCTGGAAGCTGCCAGAGAAAAAACTTACGAAACAGGCACTCTTCGAGAACTTCCACTTCCTTATCTTGACCTGATTGGCGATATCGAAAGAAAACCGAATGTTCTCAGTAAAAAAGTAATGGACTGTGGAATCGAACTTGCGCAGGGATACAGTGCATCACCAAAAGAAAAACTGGAACCTTACTTTTTTGATCAGGATCTTTTTGAACCAGGTGGCGGCGATGATTATTTCCTTTTTGAAGTTCTTAAGAATTATTTCGTAAAAAAAGACTATAAAGGTTCTGTTAAAGCTCTTCAGGAATTTCTGGGAGTCAACAGAACTCAGGAAACAACAGACAGAGCAGTATTTTATCTTGGACAGGCACAGTATTTCAACGGAAACTACAGAAATGCTCTTACCATGTTCCTTTTTGTAGAAGATTCATATCCGGTACTTTCAAAAAAATGGATTAATTCCTGCCTTGATTTCTACGAACTGCCTGTAAAATAAAGGAAAAGGGGCTGTCCCAAAAGTAATGAGCGCTACACTAAATATGGTGGTTTCGATAAACTCAACCACCGTAATGCAAACTTATTGGACAGCCCTTTTTTATTGTCAATTAAAAAACATTGGATTCTTTAAGTTTTTATCCCTTTATACCTAATCAATACTTCTGATTAAATCTACAAACAGAGGTGTTTTTACAAGTCCAAGATCATCAGCTGTAAGTTTTTCTGTGCGGCCGGAAGTTGGAAGAAGGTTACCATTCTGATCTGCAGCTGGATTTGTATCTGCAATTCCACCAGCTTCCGCAGAAGCCGGAATTGATTTTACAAGAAGTTCATCATTAAGATTAACACGGTCATAGAAACTTTTCTGTGTCAGAGTTCCCTGGGAAATTTCTTCGCCAACCTGTTCGATTAAAATCTGTCCTAGGGAATATTTTTCATCAAAGGTAACACCAGGTCCTTTATCTACAGTTCTGACATTTCCTGCTTTTACAACATCAAGAACAGTACCTTTTGTAATTCCTTCAGACTTTCCCATATCAACAAGAATCTCGTTTCCGCTTCTGGCAATGATTTTTCCTCTGGCAGGGAGAATATTAAGCACATTTCTGCGGAAAGAACGAAGAACAGAGGCAAATCTGTCGTTACCGGTACGGAAAAGACTGAATTTTGAAGTTTCTGTGCCATTGCGTCCGTTATAAATAACAGCATCCAGACTCACTTCTCTTTCTGATTCTTCAAACTTCATTAATACAAAATAATCCTGTTTACTGTTTCTTGCCATCCGGAAGGCTTCTCCATATCCGCTGACAGGAATTTTCTGAACAGAAACTGAAGTAACGGCAGCCCCGCTAAAACTTTCCTGAGCCATGAAAGCTGCAATATCTTCAGAATCTACATGATTTAACTGAACAGGTGATTTAGTAAAATAAATTCCCATATTCCATCTTGTTTTATCAAGATAGAATGGTTCAACATTCCACTTATTGTTGAGGGAATACTTCATAAGTGAATTGTAGGCTTCAATTGTATCTTTTGTTTTGATGTAATTATATCTTTCCTGTTCTGTAAGACCAGAAACATCAATTTTCGAATTATCATTAATAAAGTTCAGCTGATTAAGATACAGTTCATTTAAACCGATTTTTCTGATTAATTCGGCAAATTCGCTTCTGGCAGAGTAATTGGAAGGATCCAGTTTAAGGGCCCTCTGATACTCGTAACGGGCTTCTTCCCCCTGAAAGAGTTTTGTATATTCCCTTGCTTTTTTTATGTGCCATAAAGCAAGTTCACTTCTGCGTTCGTCTTCAAGAGGCATATTTGAAGTTACTGTCATTTCAAGAGCACTGCGAAGGATTTCATCAGTTTCGTCAATTGAAAGAGCCTGTGACCATGTATCAAAGGCATCGTCAGGAAGATTCTTTTTATACTGGGAATATCCCTTCAAAAACCAGGCTTTAATTGTATTGCGGTTTGTGTTAATCAGATAATCACAAATATCAATTACTTCATCATAGTTTTTCTGGGCATAAAGAATACTGGCCAGAAGAATATAGGCATTTGTGTAATTATTTTTAATCTGAACGGCTGCTCTGGCTCTTCTTTCAGCTTCCCGAAGGTTTCCTTTTTTAGCTTCAAGAAAACCTGCAAGATAATGAACTTCAGCATCAGCGGAATGATATTTTAAGGCCTGAAGAATATATTTCTGAGCCATGTCATTCTTTCCTGTTTCTGCACATAAGAGAGCCAGTGAAAGAAGTGCTTTTCTGTTAGTGCCCTGACGTTTAAGAGCATCAAGATAGAAGTTTTCAGCTCCATCAAATCCGCCGGAATAAAGTTCTATTTCGGCAAGACCAAAACGGGCATCAACATTGTTAGGATATTCTTTAATAATGTTCTGAAAAATTACTTTTGCATCATCAAGACGACGGAGAGATATGTAACACATTCCCCGAAGATTAAGAATGTCTGTCCTGTTTTTACAGAATTTTTCAGCACTTTCAAGATAAGTAAGACAAAGATTAAAATCGTTTACTTCATAAGTAACACGGGCAAGGTGATACCAGGCTTCTCCAAAAGAATTATTGGCCTGAACTGCCTGTTGAAATTCTTCGGCAGCTTCATACCAGTTTTCTCTGTTTTGATAACTGAGGCCTTTGTCAAAATGTTTCAGGGCAGCAGAATTTCCTTCACCGGCAAATAATGAAATACCTGCCAGTAAGAAAAATAACTGAACTGCGTTCTTAAAAAGTTTTTTCATTTCCCCACCCGTCAAAAAAACTATTCTTCTGTTTTTTCTTCAGAACTGCTTTTTTTGATTACTTTAATAAGGTTTACCCGATGTCCTTCCATATCCTGAATGATGAATTCAAAATTTTCCCAGCTGATTTTTTCGTATTTAACTGGAATTCTTCCGAACAGATCAAGCACAAATCCACCAAGTGTGTCAAAATCTTCTGTCGGGAATGAAGAATTAATATTTTCATTCAGGTCATCAAGATCCACTCTTGCATCACAAAGCCAGATCTGATTTCCAATAGAAAGGATTTCAGCATCTTCATGATCAAATTCGTCCTGAATATCACCTACAATTTCTTCAATAATATCTTCCATGCAGACAACACCACTGATTCCACCGTATTCATCAATGGCTACTGCAATATGTAAATGTCTTCTCTTAAATTCACGGAGAAGACCGTCAATTTTCTTAGATTCTGGAACAAAATATGCTTTACGAAGCAGCTTTTCAAGATCAATTTTTTCGTGTCTTGAAATAACAGTAAGCAGGTCCTTTACATAAAGAATTCCCAATACATTGTCGATTGATTCTGAATAAACAGGGAATCTTGAATGACCGCTTTCTGAAATTTTTGCAAGCAGTTCTTCCTCTGGTGTATCGATTGAAAGAAAATCAACATCAATACGAGGAATCATTACTTCCTTTACTGAAGTTTCAGACAGATCTTCAATACCTTTGATCATGTCTTTTTTTTCTTCAATCAAACTTAATTCTGATGCCCGGTCAGCCCCATTACTGTTGTCGCCTCTTCCCGGGCTGGTACTGTGAGGGTCCTCGTCTTTTTTCTTTTTTCCAAATCCAAATAAACTCATATACTTCCTTTTATTTTAACAGATTAACATCTGCAAATTCCTTTAAAACCTCTTCCTGAAGTTTAAGCATAGGATCTGATGTTTCAACACCAGGTTCCACATGTTCTTCTCCATGATTCATTCCATTAAGATGAAGTGTGCCATGAATTAAAAGTCTTTTTAACTCTTCATTTTCTGATACAGAAAAGTATGCAGCATTTTTAGAAAGAGTATCAAGACTAATAATAATATCACCTGCACTAATCCAATGGCTTCCGTCTTCGTCTTCATATTCTTCTCCGTTTTCAAAGGAAAGAATATCTGTAGGATTATCTATATCTCTGTAATTTTTGTTAAGTTCTTTAATAAAAGGATCATCACAAAAAAGAATAGATAATTCCTGTCCATCGTAACCAAGACGTTCAAGAACTTTTAATTCGTATTCTTCTATATTTCCAAACCAGGCAGGTTCTTCAAGTCCATCCTGCATTGAAATCAAAACTCTGTTCATTATTTTGCTTCCGGCATTGATGGAGTGTTGTCAGTTGTATCATCAGGATCTTTCTGATTCTGATATTTAATGCGGCCATGATATGTGGCAGCAAGGATTGAAACAAAACATTCCTTGATTTTTGTTAATTCACCAAATGTTAAGGCACAATCATCAAGCTGGTGAGCTTCGATTTTTCCGCTTATGATCTGCTGAATAAACTGTTCAAGACGTTTTGGAGTTGGTTTTTCAAGTGATTTACATGCAGCTTCTACAACATCGGCCAGCATTACTACGGCACTTTCCTTTGTAGATGGAATGTTACCGTCATAACGGAATTCAGAATCGTTTACATCAGGATTCTGTTCTTTAGCTTTATTATAGAAATAAGTGATTACACTGTTTCCATGATGTTCAGAAATAATATCTACAACAGATTTTGGAAGATGCATCTGATGAGCTTTTTCAATACTGAGACGAATGTGGCTTTTAATAATTGAAACTGAAAGCGAAGGGTTAAGGTCAGTATGCTTGTTTTCTGTATCAATGTTATTTTCAGTAAAATATTCAGGATGTTCCATCTTACCAATATCGTGGTAGTAAGCTGCAACACGGCCTATCAGAGAATTAGCTCCAATTTCTTTACATGCAGCTTCTGCCAGCTGTGCTACCATCATACTGTGCTGGTGTGTACCACGGGCTGTAAGAAACAGTCTTCTTAAAACAGGAGAATTCTGGTCGCTTAAATCCATAAGTCTGAATACTGAGGCTGTATTCATTATGATTTCAAGAGGAGTCAAAAGCCCCAGTGTAAGAATACCGGAAATAAAGCCGTTAAATGCAATTGCAGGGATTACAAAGAAAGCATCTCTGAAACTGTCATTGAAAATAACTTTAAGAACAACAATGTAAACAACATTAAGGAGTGCCATTCCAACAGAACACATAATCATATCTGTACGGCGTTCAATTTCTTTTACAACCCTTACAAGAGTAAGATTTGAAGCCAGTGTAAAAAGGAATGGAACAAGTTCAAATCCGGAGCCGCAAAGTACACCGAAAGAAATAAGAAATGTAAAATAAAGTCCTGAAATCTGTCCAAAGAGAATTGTTACAAGATAAACACAGATAGATGAAGGAATAATAACTGGCAGGCGGAATACTCCCTGGAATACAGGAGCCTTATCACCAAAACAGGTCATAAAGAAAACAATAACAAATAAACAGCCTTCAAGAATAAGCTCTTTCAATTCTGCTTTTCGGCCAAGAAAGAATGAACTGAAAAGGAGGAATGCAAGAGCAGAAATAAGCATAATAAAGAGAATATTGTCTGCAAATGCACGGTAATCGATATACGAAGGTGATGCAGCCATTTTTTTTAATTTAAGATACTGTTCAGGTTTGATTTCAAAACCTTTTTTAATGATTTTTTCACCTTCTTCAATTTCTACAGGGAATTCACCGTCTGCAGGAAGAGATTTTGAAGCAATGATAGTACGGTCAGAAATCTGTCCCGGTTCATAATCATCAATTGAAAAAGAAGTAATTGTCTGAGTTGTGTTTGCATCAAGATAAATAATGCTTCCACATAAAATAAATGTAACGGCAAAAACAATAAGAGCGGCCCAGTTTTTCTTTATATAAGATTTAACTGCCTCTCCCATTTCTTTGCCGAAAAATGGCATTTCATTAACTCTGTTTGTCATTTTCATAAGCCTGTACAATTTTCCTTACCAGCGGAGAACGGACAACATCACTGCCATCCATTTCTATAATGCTGATTTCTTCTATATTTTTTAAGATTTCCAAAGCCTGAACAAGACCTGAAGGAACTCTTTTTGGAAGATCTATTTGTGTTGTATCACCGGTAATAAATACCTTTGAATTTTCACCCATACGGGTAAGGAACATTTTCATCTGTTCTCTTGTTGTATTCTGAGCTTCATCAAGAATTACGGCAACATTATTTAAAGTGCGTCCTCTCATGTAAGCCAGTGGTGCTATTTCAATTATACCATTGTCCTGCATTTTCTTCACTACTTCAGAAGAAATACAGGCATTCATAGAATCATAAAGAGGCCTTAAATAAGGATTAATTTTATCCTGAAGATCCCCCGGCAAAAATCCAAGACTTTCCCCTGCTTCTACAATTGGTCTAGTTAAAATAATAGAATTAATTTTATGACTTAACAAAAGCCTGAGACTTTCTGCAATTGCAAGAAATGTCTTTCCTGAGCCTGCAGGTCCTGTTGCAAAAACCAGATCATTTTTTCTGAAGGCTTCAACAAGACGAGCCTGATTTTTTGTTTTTGGATAAACCTTTCTTGTACTGCCGGGAATACTGATTGCAAATTCTCCGGCGTTAAAGTTTTTATTTATAGACTTGTTTTCAAACCCTGTATTTAGAATTGATTCAATAAGTTCTGGACCAGAAGAACAGTTTTCTGAAAGTTCATCTGAAAGACGGTCAATAATGAATTTAAATTTCTGTCTGATTAATTCATCACTCTGGGTAATAGAAAGTTCGTTTCCTTTTGTAAAAACTGGAACTCCCAGGTGTTTTTCAATGAGTTTAAGATTGCTGTCATTTGTGCCGCATACCTGTGAAAGAATTACAGGATCAGAAAGCACTATAGTAAATTCCTTTTCCAATTGATTTATTCTATCATCCTTGAAATATTATTTCAAACTCCATTCACCGTATTCATCGATTATTTCAGTCTTCATTCCGGCCATTGGTTTCCAGCTGACACCAAGACTGAAGTATGGATCAAATTGATATTTATTGTTAATAAGACGAGGTCTGACAGACCATTCACAGTTAAAATCCCAGTCACACAATTCATGGTTAATAAGAATCTTAAAGTTCTGCATCTTGAAGTTTGATGCTTTTCTTTTTTCTTCATCATCAAATCTGTATGAATCAATAAGATCATCCCACACATATCTGTAACCATTATTTTTGTAATAATGATTGAAAGCCCAGTCAGAACAGAAATATCTGTAAATTGCAGAGTTTTTACTTTCTGCAGAGAATGTTACATTGAGGAAATTATTTACCTTAAATGTAAGGGCCGGAATAAAAGTAAAGTATGAACTTGTTGGTCTAATAAAGTCATAAACAACACTTGTACTTAAAGAAGGAGAAAAAGAAACCCTGTCAGTCCAGTATTTAAAATTTTTAGTTCCGCTTGTATAGGCAAGACTTAAAGAATATGGCTGAAAGGCTTTATCAGACTGAACTTCCCATCCTGAAGTCTCATTAAAGTCGTATTTAGTTGTGTAACTCATTGTATATGCAAGCTGAGCTCCATATCCTGAAGCAGAAAAACGGAAGGAATCATGCTGTTTTTTTTCCAGGTCATATACATAAGACTGTGTCAGGCTGAGTTTGTTTTGAAAAAGATGAAAACTCAGAGATTGAGAAATATTCTGTTTAACCCATGTATCGTCAGTAGAACTTTTTCTTTTAATACCGCTGGAAACAGAAAAACTTGTATATGGAAAATTAAGAGAAAAAACGCCGGAATAGTTTTCTACGAGAGGATAAAGTGTTGATGTAAGGGAAAGCTGCTGGGAATAATCCCCTTCTTTTGCTGCAAGAACAAGATTGAGATTATGAGTTGTTACACAGTCTTCGTCTGTAAGGTCTGTTGTAAGATACTCCCATTCAGGATTGTTTACATCATCACTTATATATTTTGTCCGGATCATTTTTACAGTTGTATTCCATGACAAAGATGTATTTGAAAAATACTTTGTATAATAGAATGGTCTGAAAGAAAGTGAATTGGTATCTGTAAGATCCATTTTATAAGAGTTGTAATCCTGGTTTTTAATAGAATCAGCATTGGCCTTAGAATATCCGCCTTTTTCTTCATTTGTATTAATATAAGGATGGCGCTGATAGACAGGATTAAAACTGAAAGTATCTGTAAGGCTTAAGAAACTGTCTTTAAAGCCCAGTGTACTTGTAAGAGTTGCAGGAGCCTTTACCTGAATGTATGTAGACTGAAAAGTATCCCATTCAAAATCTTCAGGTTTATTAAGCTTATTGCTGGAATATGAAAACTGAGATGTAAAATCTGGAGAAATACTGTAATTCAGGTTGTATGTAATTCCGTTTAACTTCTGAACTCCGGGAGCAGCTGCTGCAATTAAGGGAAGTGCATTTTCATCAAAATAAACTTCTTCCTCTTCAACATCATCACTTTCCGAAACTTCTTTTCCTTCTTCATTCTCAGCTTTTTCTTCTGCTTCTGAAAGAGATTCCGGAGGAAGAAGAGAAATATTCTGAGGTGTTAAGGTTGTTGTTTTATTTTCAACAAAGGGATATTTAAAGAGTGTTCCCGAAATACGGGCTGAAGCCTTAAATGGAGTAATCTGGCTTGGATAGTAAAATTGTCTTTCAGGAGTTTTTGATCCCCATTCACTGTCTTTTTTATATCTGCTGTCATCTTTTAAATCAGCACTTTTTGAATTATATACAATGGCAGAAGAAAAATCAGAAAGTGAAAGTGTAGAAATATAAGGTTTAAGGAATTCCGGGATAGTAACGTTATAACTTCCCCTAAGTTCCCAGGTAAAATTTGAAACAACAGTTGCATCAGAAGTATCTTCCTTTGCAGCTCCCTGCATCAAAAAGTCAATCCAGTCCATTGTTTCTGCACGATTATTAAAGTCGTAATCAAAAAAAGGATCCGAATAAACAGGCATTGAAAGTGTAAGATTCAATGGTTTTGAAAGAGAAAGCTGAAGATTAGCCTGATATCTGAAAGGAAGTTCCATAGACATAAAGTTAGATTTATCCATAACTTTATCTCCGCTGCTGTTAAAGGGAACATAGGCGTTATCCGGTCTGAACATAGTGTTACTGAAACCAAGTTCAAGATTAAACTTAAAGTCAGAAATATATTTTTGAGGTCTTATAACTGCATCAGTTCCCAGCATAAAACCAAGATTTGAATAGTAGTCAGCCATGATTTTTACATGATTTACTGTATCTCCTTTAAAATCTTCATCAAGATTATGGAGAACCAGACCTTCACGAACCTGCTCTTTCTGAGAACCGGTTTTCATAAAACTGAAAAGGTCGATTTTTTCATCACTGTCAGAAGTTTCTGATTTTGTAGAAGCAGCATCTGCCGGTTTTCGTCCGTAGATATAAGTTGTTGTATTAATAAAATATCCTTCACGGAATTTATAACCTACGGCAGGATTGAAAATAAGTTCATCTTTCGGATAATAAAAGGCAGGAAACCACATAAGAGGCAACTTGCCCACAAAAAGAAGTGCATTAAAAAATGCGAATTCACCCCCGGGAAGAAGCCAGATTCTGGAAGCTTTAATTTTCCAGTGAGGATTTTCATCATCACAAAATGTAAGTTCACCACTCTTAAAAGCAATTGTTCCGCCGGAATCACGGCCAAAAACGTTTGAAGCTACAATAAGAGTAGAACCGCTTGGAAGATTAATGGCATCGCTGGAAGTCTGAACTGCCCTTCCGTTATCAAAGATTCCTTCAAGGGTTGAAGTATTAAAAAGAAGACTGTCAGCAGTAATTTTTTCACCACCGGAAGAACCACCAGTCTGTTCAAGACAGACATTTCCTTCGGCAAAAAGCATTTCTGTAGAACGATTGTAATTAACTTTATCTGAGCTGATTATTGTTTTGCTTGAGCCTTTTGAAACAGAAATCTTTACAGATCCGGTAAGAATAATACAGTCACCGCCCGAAAGTTCATCCTTTTTATATTCAGATTTATCTGCCGATTCAATGTTGATTATTGAAGTCTCCTGTCCATAGGATACAGAAATTCTAAATATCATTCCGGAAATTAACACAAAAAGAGAACAAAGAACTTTTTTTAGAAGGCGGTTTTCAAAAATCATCTGGATTTTTTCTGTCTCTCCGCTGCACTTTTTAAAGTATCCCTGATAAACCGTCCTGTATAGGAACCTGTTTTTTCCCATCTGTCAGCAATTTCTTCAGGAGTACCTGTATCTACAATCTGACCGCCTTTTGTTCCGCCATCAGGACCAAGATCAATAATATTGTCAGCCTGAACAATTACATCAAGATTATGTTCAATCATTACAACAGTATTGCCTTTATCAACCAGCTGCTGGATAACTTCCATCAGTACCTTAACATCTGCAAAATGAAGACCAGTTGTAGGTTCATCAAGAATATAAAGGGTTTTTCCGGTAGATGGACGGGCAAGTTCACAGGCAAGTTTAACACGCTGCGCTTCACCACCAGAAAGAGTCAGGGCGCTCTGACCCAGAGAAATATAACCCAAACCTACATTTTTCAAAGTTTCAAGTTTGCGGCTTATATGAGGAATTGAACTGAAGAAATCTGCTGCTTCTTCAATAGTCATATTCAAAACATCACTAATATTTTTGCCTTTGTAACATACATCAAGAGTTTCCTGATTAAAACGATGACCATGACATACATCACACTGAATAAAAACATCAGGAAGAAAGTTCATTTCAATTGTTAAAGTTCCTGCTCCCTGACATTTTTCACATCGTCCGCCTTTAACATTAAAACTGAAGCGGCCCGGAGTATATCCTCTGGCTTTAGATTCAGGCAAAGTTGAATAAAGTTCACGAATGGCATCAAATACACCCACATAAGTTACAGGATTACTTCGTGGTGTTCGGCCAATTGGAGACTGGTCAATGTTAATAACTTTATCAACACCTTCAATTCCTGTAATTGATTCATAATGGCCAGGCTTTAAATCTGTGCGCATAAGTGCATTTGAAACAACAGGGAAGAAAACATCACTGAGGAGAGTTGATTTTCCAGAGCCTGAAACACCTGTAATACAGGTAAACATACCGAGAGGAATATCAACGCTTACATTTTTGAGATTGTGTTCAGTAACTCCACGGATTTCAATTTTTTTGCCGTTTCCTTTTCTGCGTTTTTCAGGAATTGCCATAAAAAGTGTACCCTTCAGGTACTGCCCTGTAAGACTGTCTTTTACGGCCATTACCTGTTCAGGAGTTCCGGAAGCCATTACATTTCCACCGTGAACCCCTGCTCCAGGTCCAATATCAACAATCCAGTCAGCAGTCCTTAAAGTCTGTTCATCGTGTTCAACAACAATAACAGTGTTTTTTAAATCACGAAGATATGTAAGGGTATTAATAAGTCTTTCGTTATCCCTCTGATGAAGTCCGATACTAGGTTCATCAAGAATATACATAACTCCTGTAAGTCCTGAACCAATCTGAGTTGCAAGACGAATACGCTGAGCTTCACCACCAGAAAGAGTTCCTGCAGAACGTTCAAGTGTAAGATAATCAAGACCTACGTTACGAAGGAAATTTAATCTTGCTTTAATCTCTTTAAGAATCTGAAGGGCAATAAGATTTTCCGTATCAGAAAGTTCCAGCTTTTCAAAAAAGTCCAGGGATTCCTGAACACTTAAAGAACAAAGTTCAATAATATTTTTTCCTCCTACAGTTACACCAAGGGCTTCAATTCTAAGTCTTTTTCCCAGACATAAAGGACACTCAGCAACGGACATATAACGCTCTTCAATTCTGATGCGCTGGCTTTCGCCCCAGGCTTCATTATGACGGCGTTTCATTTCGTTCAGGATTCCAACCCAGGGTCTTTTATAGTCGCTGTAACCTTCACCGTTCTGTTTTTTGTATGTCCAGCTGATAACTTTGTCCGGATCTCCATTCCACAGACTATTAAACTGTTTTTCAGTAAGTTCACAGACAGGTGTATCTAAAGTCCAGCCGTTGGCTTCTGCAATGGCAGAAAACATGGATGAATTCCATTCAGAGTCAGGATTAAAAAAAGGAAAAGCTCCCTGATTAAAACTAAGGGATTTATCCGGAAGAATTTTAGAATCATCCCAGGACATTTTTTCCCCAAGTCCTGTACATTCAGGACAGGCACCAAAAGGGTTATTGAAAGAAAAAAGTCTTGGCTGAAGTTCCGGAATAGAAATTCCACAGTCAGGACAGGCGTTTTTCTGACTGAAGAAAACTTCCTCTTCGTGCCAGCCCTTTTCGCTGTCATCATCAATACGACGAAGAACAATCAGAACACCGCCTGCACTCTGAAGGGCTGCTTCAACACTTTCAGCAAGACGCTTTCTGCTTTCAGCTTTTATAGCAATTCTGTCAACAACAATTTCGATAGTATGTTTTTTCTGCTTATCAAGTTTTATGGAATCATCAAGTTCAACCATAAGTCCGTCAATTCTGGCACGGACAAAACCTGATTTCTGAGCATCTTCCAGAATCTTAATGTGTTCACCTTTTTTTCCCCGGATTACAGGAGCAAGAAGTGTTATCTTAGTTCCTTCCCCCCAGTCCATAATTGAACTGATAATCTGGTCTTCGCTCTGTTCTTTTATTTCACGACCGCACTGAGGACAGTGGGCATGGCCGATTCTGGCATAAAGAAGACGATAAAAATCATAAATTTCAGTAACAGTACCTACCGTTGAACGGGGATTGTTATGAGTAGTTTTCTGTTCAATGGAAATAGCAGGAGAAAGCCCTTCAATAAAATCAACGTCAGGCTTATCCATACTGCCCAGAAACTGACGGGCATATGAAGAAAGTGACTCCATATACCGTCTCTGGCCTTCAGCAAAGAGAGTATCAAAAGCTAAAGATGATTTTCCAGAACCTGACAAACCTGAAATTACAACAAGCTTGTTTCTAGGAATCTGAACAGAAATATTCTTTAAGTTATGTTCACGGGCACCGGAAATTACAATTTTTTCCCCGTCTACTTCATGTATATTCAAGAAAAGTACCCTTTATTCTAAATTTCCATATTCATTGCAGAGCGGACTTCTTTAAGAGTCTGCCCTGCAATTTCTCTTGCCTGAGCAACACCATTGTTAAGAACTTCACGAACGTAATCCATGTTGTTTTCAAGTTCAGCACGTTTTGCGCGTAAAGGTCTGAGTTCTTCGTTAAGAGCTTCAGTAAGAGTATTTTTAAGCATTCCGCCGCCACCTTCACCAATGCGTGCAGCAACAGCTTCAGGTTCTTCTCCAGTACAAAGAGAAATAAGACGAAGGAGGTTTGCAACTTCAGGACGATTTACAGGATCATAAGTAATGTTTCTTTCCTGGTCAGTCTTAGCTTTCTTAATAGCCTTTGCAGTTTCATCTTCTGTAGCACTAAGCATAATAGTGTTTCCAAGAGACTTAGACATTTTGGCAGTTCCATCAAGCCCCATAATCATAGGAGTTTTAGAAAGCAGTGCGTGTGGTTCCGGAAAAATAGGATTTTCAGGACAGAATTTTTTGTTGAAGCGCTTTGCAATAAGACGGGCAACTTCAAGATGTGGAAGCTGGTCTTTTCCGACAGGAACAACATTACCCTTGCAGAAAAGAATATCAACAGCCTGATGAACTGGATATGTCAGCATACCGGCATTAACGCTTTTCATTCCGGATTTTAAGATTTCATCTTTTACAGTAGGATTACGGTCCAGTTCAGCACTTGAAACAAGAGTCAAAAATGGAACCATAAGCTGGTTGGCTTCAGGAATATGAGAATGAGGATAAATACAAACATTTTCTCCAGGTTCAATTCCAGCAGCAAGATAATCAATTACAAGCTGTTTTGTATTTTCACTGATTTTATCAAAAGCATCGTGATCAGTTAAAACCTGATAGTCAGCAATAAGAATCATAGTTGGAACACCAAGTTTAGAAAGGCGTACACGGTTTTTAAGGGAGCCGAAATAGTGACCAATGTGAAGACGGCCAGTTGGACGGTCTCCTGTCAAAACACGGTATTTTTTAGGATTTACCTTAATATCTTCTTCAATTCTTGCACTCTGTTTCATTGCTTCAGCAAGAATTTTATCTGCGTTAGTTTCAAAATTTTCTGCAGTTTCAGCCATTTTTTAATTCCTGTTTAAAATTATTTTTAGAAAATGTAATTAACAAAATCTTTTTCAATTATACAGAATTCACCCTTTTGCTTCAATTAATGAATAAAAATTAAGCTTCGGGGGTCCCCTGCCTCCGGCAGGCCGGAGTACTACGGGCTCGGTACCCTCGGTGGTTCCCACTGCCTTACGGCACCCTCCGTGTTCCTGGCCCGTCCTTTTCAAAAAAGTGCTCAACCGCTATATTCTTAAGTATGGAACTTCAGGAATTTGAACAGTGGCTTAATTCATTTTTAAACTTTGAAAAACTCCCTCAGAAAAACATTTTCTGGCTGGACACAATGGAGCATTTTTCAAAAAGCCTTAATAACCCGGAACTTTCCTGTCCTGCTTTTCATGTTGCAGGTTCAAAAGGCAAAGGTTCAACTTCTGCTTTTATAGCTTCAATTCTGGAAGAAGCTGGCCTTAAAACAGGTCTTTACACTTCTCCACATATCCTTACATTTCTGGAAAGAATTACCCGGAACCAGCAGCTGCTTTCAACAAAAATTTATGAAGAAGCAGCAGACATTCTTGTAAAAACCATTACTTCAGAAACAGAAAAAAATTATCTTAAAGACCGTCCCATTACCTGGTTTGAACTTGTGACTCTTTATTCCTTTCTCTGTTTCCGTCTGGCAAAACTTGATGCAGCAGTTTTTGAAGTTGGACTTGGCGGCCGTCTGGACGCAACAAATGTAATCAAGCCTTTAGTTTCCTGTATTGGTCCAATCGAACTTGAACACACAGAATATCTGGGAGACACAGTAGAAAAAATTGCAGCAGAAAAAGGCGGCATTATAAAAGAAAACACACCTGCAATAATTGCTAGCCAAAGTCCTTCCGTAAAAGCTGTTTTCAAACAGATTGCAAAGGAAAAAAACGCTCCTGTCTTTTTCACAGACGAAATCTGCACAGTTGAATGTGCACAAAATTATAAATACTCAGAAAAATTCTCATCTCTCACAATGAAAACAAAGATCACTTCCTCTGTTTTTTCCAGACCTTTAACTCCAGAATTAAGACTTACAGGTGATTTTCAGGCACAGAACGCAGCACTTGCAGCTATTGCCGTTAAAAAAGCCTTCCCGGAACTTTCAGAAGAAATAATAGAAAAGGGTCTTTCAAAAGCATTCCTGCCGGGCCGTTTCGAAGTAATAAAAAATCCAGCCGGATTCAATAAAATTCCTTTCCTCATTCTTGATGGAGCCCATACACCAAGAAGCGTGGGATTCACAATGGATACCCTGAAAAAACTAAAGAAAAGCCTTAATTTAAGCTGTGACTTCAACCTTCTTTTTGCCTGTGCAGCAGACAAAGATGCAAAAGATATTGCTCCTTTATTTAAAGGCCAATTCAAAAAAATCTACCTTACTAAACCGGGAAATGTTAAACAGTCAGACATCAGGGGATTAGAAGCCGCATTTAAAAAAGCAGAAATACCCTACAACCTGAACGAAGATTTTTCAGAACAGATAAAAAAAGCCCTGAAAGAAAGTGAAGAAACAAATTCCCTGCTTCTTGTTACAGGAAGCTTCTATCTTGTAAGCGAAGTAAAAAAATATCTTGCAGAGGCGTAAACGATAAAATCACGAGTTACGAATTTTACTAGTGTGAAAACTGGGAAGGATGCCCTTTATTGAAAATATTTCAACTTTAAGGACAGCACTTTTTTTTACTCCACAAATACTTTTGGAACCCTGTATTTATCAACACCACAGGTAATTTCGTAACTTATTGTACCTGTAGCGTCAGCTATTTCCTGTGCCGAAACAACAGCCCCGCTTTCTGCAGGACCAAAAATAACGGCCTCATCCCAGCGTTTTACAGAAGTGTTTTTCCCCAGATCAACCATACACTGATCCATACAGATACGACCTCTTACAGGATAAGCTTTTCCGTCTATTGCAACTTTAAGACCTTCTCCCGTCTGATTAAAACGGCGGAAAATTCCATCTGCATAACCTGCCGGTAAAACAGCAATATTAGTATCTTCATGGGCCATCCAGGTACAGCCATAAGAAATACACTTTCCTTTCTTGAATTTTCTTACAGCAGCAACCCGGGCAACAAAAGCCATTACAGGCTTCAAATCAACAGCATTACCTTTCTTTTCAAAATATTCACGGTTCATATCTCCAGGATAATAACCGTAAGCAATAATTCCTGGACGACACATATCAAGGTGCATCTCAGGCTGATCAAGGGTAAGCACAGAGTTTGCACAATGCCTTATTCCAGGATCAATTCCTTCTTTTTTAACATTTTCTACGGCACTTAAAAACAATTCAAACTGGTGCTGAGTATACTTTCGGTCCTCCTCTTTAAGAGAATCAGCAGCAGCAAAATGAGTACAGATTCCCCCCATCTTCAGAAAACCTGATTCAGAGATTTTTCTGGCAAAAACTCCCGCCTCTTCCGGATAACAGCCGATTCGTCCCATTCCCGTATCAACAGCAAGATGAACTTTATATTCTTTTCTACCGGCTTTTCTAGAGGCTTCTGCAAAAAGTTCTATATATTCATCATCAAAAACAAGAGGAGTAATATCATTTTCAACGGCAGTTAAAACTTCATCAGGATTACACAGACTCAGCATTAAAAGAGGGATTTTTATTCCTGCATTACGAAGTTCAATACCTTCACTAACAGCAGCAATTGCAAGAAAATCAACGCCTTCTTCTACAGCTTTCTTTGCACATTCAACTGCTCCATGACCATAAGCATCAGCCTTTACAGCAATACATATTTTTGTATCAGCCTTCAACTTAGCCCTGATCTGTTTCAGATTATGTTTAAAATTATTTAAGTAAATGCGAGTAAAGGTTGGCCTCATTTTTCAATTATCCCCTTACCATATATTAGATTTTTGAAACTTTTTGAGCAATAATGTGTTTGATATTTAAACATATTTGCGATATATTTTTTTGAATATAAAAATGGGAGTTTTATTTTATATGAAAAAATCTTTGATTAAAGCTTTAGTTGCAGCATCTGCAGCAACAATTGTTATTTCTTGTGCATCAACAAAAAGCGCTTCACAGTCAGATTCAGATAAAAAAACAGGAGAAGCAAAAGTATTAAAAGTTATTAATGCAGAAAATAAAGAACCTGTAAAAAAACCAGACACACCTGCTGATATTTATTCAAAAAAAATCCAGGGGATTACACTCTCATCAGAATCAGCTCCAAAAGAAACAAGAGCATCAAAAGCATTTGCCGCACCATTCATTTTCAAAGCTGTTAAAGAAGACGGATCAGCCCTTCAGGGACTTGAACTTACAGTAAACTATCCGGAAGCCAAAACAGACGGGAAAATCAGTTTTGGAATCGCATCCCTTACAACTGACGAAAACGGAACTGTATCATTTACATCACCAGTTCCCACCTGTTCAATGGACAGCGAAATTACAGTTTTCCCTGCAGGAGATGTTTCAGATCCTGAAATTGCAAAAAAAGCTGCAGAGGTCTCAGTTTCAGTTCCTTACAAAGTAAAGACAAACAAACAGATGGCCGGCGGAATAATTGCTATTGTTGACTTCAATGCGTCAGGCAAACCAATTACAAATAATTCAGTTTCTTCTTCAAACCTGCTCATGTCCCTTATGAATAACGGATTTAAGGCAATTGGAAATGCTGATTTTACAACAGCTATTCTTCAGAATGACCCTGCAGTTGTATACAAAAGTGCAAAAACACTTCTGGGAAATCACTCTTCTTACCTGATTTACGGAACTGTAAAATACGCTGCACCAATCGAAAAAAAACCAGATACTAACAAATATCAGCTCACTCTTTCAGGAGAATTAATCTGCCTTAACATGAAAGACGGTTCAATTCTCACAAAGACAGAAAAAACAGTAACAGTAACAGAAGACAAAGACTGGAACTGCCTCCCTTCTGCAAGAAAACTCCTTGCTGAAGCCTTTACACAGACAGTACTTTACGGACTCTAATTTCAAAATAAGGACCATAAAATGATTTACACAGACACAAGAGATTCAAGCGTTAAAACAACTTTTAAAACAGCCGTAGTTAACGGAATGAACGAAAAAACAGGTGGACTTTATATTCCTGTTGAATTTCCAAAACTGGATCCAGAGCTTCTTAAAAAAAATCCTCAGGCTTCTTTCCAGGATATTGCTTTTGCAATGGCCAGGCCATTTGTAGAAGGTGAAATTCCAGATGCAGATCTTCGCGCAATCATTGAAGACGCATACCCGTTCCCTGCAGAATCTGTAAAAGTCGATTCAAATACTTATGTACTTGAACTTTTCCATGGTCCGACATGTGCCTTCAAAGATTTTGGTGCCCGCTTTATGGCCCGCGTAATGTCTTATTTCAACAGAAACGAAAGCACTCCTCTTCATATTCTTGTTGCCACATCTGGTGATACAGGATCAGCAGTAGGCTCAGCTTTCCACAATGTTCCAGGTCTTGATGTTACAATCCTTTATCCGGAAGGAAAAGTTTCAAAACTTCAGGAAAAACAGCTTTCCACATTCGACGGAAACGTTCGTGCCCTTAAAGTAAAAGGAACTTTCGATGACTGTCAGAAACTTGTAAAAACAGCATTCACAGATACAGAACTCCGGGGCAAGCTTCGTCTTTCATCAGCAAACTCAATCAATATCAGCCGTCTTCTTCCACAGAGTTTCTACTACATGTTTTCTTCACTCTATGTAAAAAACAATGAAGCAAAAAACAACGGAATCCATAATCCAGAAATCATTATGGTAGTTCCAAGCGGAAACTTTGGAAACCTTACATCTGGTCTGATTGCAAAAGAAATGGGTGCTCCAATTTCAGGTTTTGTAGCTGCAACAAATACTAACCGCACTATTCCAGACTGGATTGCAACAGGCAAATACGAAGCCCGTCCTTCTGTTGAAACTTACGCCAATGCAATGGATGTTGGTGCTCCATCAAACTATGAACGTATTGCTGCCATGTACAGCCTTGATCAGGTAAAAGAAATGTTTGGTTCATACTGGCTTGATGATGAAGGAATTATGGCTTCCATCAAAGACTGTTTTGAAAAAACAGGTTATACAATTGATCCCCATGGTGCAGTTGGCTGGAAAGCATGGAGCGACATTAAAAACGGTGAACTTAAAGCCCTCACAGAAGGTAAAAAGAACGACTTTACAAAGCCTGGTCTTACACCAAACGTTCCTTCATGGGCTTCTGCAGTAACAGAAAAGAAAAATGCAATTGGTGTAATTCTGGAAACAGCTCATCCTGCAAAATTCGGTTCAATCGTAGCTGAAGCAACAGGAAAAGATCCTGAAATTCCAGCCCGCCTGGAAGCAGTTCTCAAACTGGAAGACAAAGCCATCCCAATGAACAACGACTACCAGCAGTTCAAAGCCTGGCTTTTAGCAAACTTAAAATAAACAGTAAAAAAAACGGCCATGTCGGCCTCTACAA
This sequence comes from Treponema sp., assembly GCA_016297415.1. Classification (GTDB taxonomy): domain Bacteria; phylum Spirochaetota; class Spirochaetia; order Treponematales; family Treponemataceae; genus Treponema_D. The sequence continues at coordinate 43 of JAEDGQ010000006.1, read as the reverse complement.
GCGCCACGGATGGCGCAACTTAAAATGCGTAGCTTAAACAAAA